>DASRFZ010000276.1:0-27273 GCA_035651275.1 Mycobacterium sp.
CCATCCGCGCTTTCAGCCGTTCGATGTCGGGTTGCGGTGCGCGTGAAGCGAAGACGAGCGTGGTATTGCGTGCGTTGAGATGAGCAACATGGCCGACGTTGTCGGCGATCAGCGAACAGCCACGGCACGCGTGGTCCGGCCAGCCGTCCACCCCGGGCTCGAAAAAGGCCCGGTACACGATCAACTGTCGGCGGCCGTCGAACAGATCCAATAGTGACACCGCACCGTCCGGACCCTCGAATCGATAGTCCTTGTCGATGCGCACCCACGGCATCCGTCGGCGCGAGGCCGCGAGCGCATCGCGTGCGCGGGTCAGCTCCTTTTCCTGCACCAGCAGCTCCTGGCGGGCAGCCTCCCACTGCTGCTGCGATACGATCGGTGGTCTGCTCATTTCCGTATCTCCTTTAGTTTCAGTGACTTTCGGCTTATGCGAGTGGCGACAGCCCCGCGGAGGACAGCAGGTAAGTGCCGGCTCGACGTTCGGTAGTTGCGATCTCGAGGATCGACTCGCCCACGAATTCGGGAGTGAGCGCCGGTTCCAACGTGCTCCGGAACGTGTCGAGATCGAGGCCCTGCCATTCGGCATAGGCCGCCACAGCCTTGGCGCCCAGATCCGTGGCGGCCGTCAACTGCGGAAGAACTGACGAGAAGCCGATTCCGAGCCCGGCACGTTCCGACTCGACGGCCGCGTAGTCCGCGATGAACCTCACCGTCGCGTTCGCACCCGCATAGCCTCCGCTGAGGGGCGATCCCTTGATTGCCGCGCCGCTGGAGATCGCGATCACTGAGCTGCCCGGCGGCAACGGCCGAAGCAGCGCGTACCGGACCCAATGAAACGCCTGCGCTACATCGACATTCCAGTTCTCGCTGAACGACTCCCAGGTCTGATCCTGCAGCGAACTCATCCGCGGGGCCGCCCCTGCGCAGAGCACCAGGGTGTGCGGTGAGTACTCGTCGAGGAGCCGAGCAGCGGTCGCCGGGTCGGCGGCGTCGGCCGTCACCGCGGTAAACGCGTTGCCGAGTTCGGCACGCACCTTCTCGAGATCCGCACTTGTGCGGGCAACTCCAACCACGTGGGCGCCGCCCGAAACCAGCGAGGCTGCGATGCCGCGACCGAATCCGCGACTGGCCCCGGTGACCAGGGCCACGCTGTCTGCAACTCTCACGATGATGACCTTTCTGTGTGATGTCTTCACCAAGTTCGATACCGAGTGCCGCGCGAATTCATCGGTGCCGAACCGATGAATTCCGGCCGTCGGGCATATCTGTTCTTATTGAGAAGCCTCGAAAGGAAGAGTGGCCATGCCAGCCCAGCAGGATTTCATCGAGCAGGCGGCGCCGTTTCGGCCTGAACTGATCGCGCACTGCTACCGGATGCTGGGGTCGGTGCACGAGGCCGAAGATCTAGTGCAGGAGACGTACCTGCGCGGCTGGCGCGGGTACGAGGCGTTCGAGGAGCGCGCGGCGCTGCGGACGTGGTTGTACCGGATCGCCACGACCGCCTGTCTGCGCGCGCTCGAGAACCGCGCCCGGCGGGTGCTCCCGGCGGGCATCGGCCCCGGGTCTGTCGATCCGGATGCTGATCTCGACGACGGCGGCGCTTACCGCTGGCTCGAACCGATTCCCGACGCACTGACGCCCGAGACGGCATTCACCGCACGGCAGAGCATTCGGCTGGCTCTGGTCACGGCCTTGCAGGAGCTGCCGGCACGTCAGCGGGCGGTGCTGATCCTTCGCGATGTCGTCCAGTTCAGCGCCGCCGAGGTCGCTGAGCTCCTCGAGACCACTCAGGCCGCGGTCAACAGCGCGCTGCAACGTGCCCGCGCACATCTCGCAGAAGTCGCGCCCGAGGAAGACGCCGTGACCGAGCCCGACGATGCCGACCGCCGCGCGCTGCTCGACCGCTACTGCGCCGCGTTCGAACGCGGCGACGTGGCCGCGCTCACCGCGCTGTTGCAAGAGGACGTCAAGCTCGAGATGCCGCCAATGCCACTCTGGTTCGCCGGTCGCGATCCCGTACTGCGTTTCCTCACGACGCGCGCCCTCGCGAAACCCGGGGACGTCGAGATGATCCCGACCGCGGCGAACGGGCAGCCTGCGGTAGCCGAGTACCGACGAGACGGCGACGGCGTGTTAGCCGCCCATTCGATCCACGTCATCACCACCGGCGCTGACGGAATCAGCGGCATCACAGTGTTTCTCGACCCGAAACTGTTCGCCGCATTCGGAATGCCGGCAACTCGAGCCTAGGCCGCGCCTTGCGGCGCGTAGCCCACCGCGCTCTTCGTCTCTAGGTATTCGTGGAAACCGAACTCGCTCCACTCGCGGCCGTTGCCGCTGCGCTTGTAGCCGCCGAACGGTGAGTTCAGGTCGAAGGCGTGGTTGATGGCCACCGCGCCGGCCCGGATCTTGCGCGCGAGGGCTCGCGCCGCGTCGAGGTCGGCCGCCGACACGTAGCCGTACAGCCCGTAGTCGGTGTCGTTGGCGATCTCCACGGCCTCGTCGACGTCGTCGTAACCGAGGATGCACAGGACAGGACCGAAGATCTCCTCGCGCGCGATCGTCATGTCGTTGGACACGTTGGCGAACACCGTCGGCTTGACGTAGTACCCGGTGTCGCGGCCCTCCGGCTTGCCGGGACCGCCCGCGACGACGGTCGCGCCTTCCTCGATGCCCTTCTCGATCAGCCGCTGCACCTTGTCGAACTGGGCCTTCGACGCGACCGGCCCGATCGCGGTCTTGTCCTGCTCGTCGCCGACTTTGACGTTCTCGGCCACGCCGCGCGCGATCGCAATCGCTTCGTCCATCCGGGATTTCGGCACCAGCATCCGCGACGGGGCGTTGCAGCTCTGCCCGGAGTTCACCATCATCGTCGCGACGCCCGCGCCCACGCTCTCGGCGAACTTCTCGTCGTCGAGGACGATGTTCGGGCTCTTGCCGCCGAGCTCCTGCGTCACCCGCTTGACCGTCGCCGCGGCGTTCTTCGCGACGTCGATGCCGGCCCGCGTCGACCCGGTGAACGAGACCATGTCGATGTCGGGATGGCTGGAGATCGCGGCACCAACCCCAGGGCCGTCGCCGTTGATCATGTTGTACACCCCAGCGGGAACGCCTGCGGCGTCGAGGATTTCAGTGAAAATGTAGCCCGAGTAGGGCGCCACCTCGGACGGTTTGAGCACCATCGTGCAGCCGGTGGCCAGCGCCGGGAACACCTTGCACGCGATCTGGTTGATCGGCCAGTTCCACGGCGTGATCAAACCGCACACGCCGATCGGCTCTTTCACGACGAGCGTCGACCCGTGCTGTTCTTCGAACGCGAAGTTCTTCAGCACGTCGATCGCGGTCATCAAATGACCCATCCCCATGCTCACTTGAGGACCCGCGGCAAGCGACGGCGGCGCGCCCATTTCCTCGTGCACGGCGTCGGCGAGGTCGCCTGCGCGCTTCTGGTATTCG
The DNA here is from genome assembly GCA_035651275.1 of Mycobacterium sp. Classification (GTDB taxonomy): domain Bacteria; phylum Actinomycetota; class Actinomycetes; order Mycobacteriales; family Mycobacteriaceae; genus Mycobacterium. The sequence continues at coordinate 3,457 of DASRFZ010000276.1, forward strand.
GCGAGGATCGCCTGCAAAAGGTCCAGACGCTCTTCCCTGCTGGTCTGTGAATATGTGGCGAACGCCTTGCGCGCCGCCTTGACCGCTTTGTCGACGTCGGCCGCCGACCCGATGGAGATCTTGCCCGACACCTGCTCGGTGGTCGGATTGTCGACGTCCAGGGTTTTCGGCTCGACCGGATCGACCCACTTGCCGTCGATGTAGAACTTCAGATACTCACGCATGGGCTTCCCTCTCAATTCGCGGTTTCACCGCGGCCGATCACTGCGTACCTTCTGCATACCACGTCCGGAACTCGCCGTAGTTCGGCATCTCCTCCGAGTTCGCCTTCGGGTCGATGCACACGTGCACGACGGACGTCCGGCCGCTGGCGTACGCGCGCTTGATCGCCGGCCCGATCTCCTCTTCCTTCTCGACGTACTCGCCGTGGCAGTCCATGCCCTCGGCGATCTTGTCGAAGCGCACGCTGCGGCTCCAGTGCACGCCGGGCTGCGGCGACGGCTGGTCGAACGTGCGCTTGTACACGCCGACTTCCAGACCCCACTGGTTGTCGACGCCGACGACGCACACCAGAGGCAACTTGCACCGCGCGGCCGTCTCGAGTTCGGCGATGTGGAACAGGAACGACGAGTCGCTGGTCAACAACATGACCGGACGCTTGCCGCCGTCGGCCACCGACGCCCCGACCGCATACGGCAGCCCGGTGCCGAGGTGGCCGAAGTTCTGGTTCCAGATCACGTCGCGAGGCTTCGCCTGCGAGTACGTCCATTGAAAGATCACGGTCGCGCCGCCGTCGCGGACCATGATCCCGTCGGCGGGAAAAGCTTTTGTGGCTTCGACGACGAACCGCGCCGGATGGATGGGTGTCCGTCCGCTCGGCGCGGTTTCGGAAAGCTCGGCCAGCTGGTCGGCGTCTTGCTTGATCCACTTGTCGAGATCCACCGATGGTGACCGCGGGCTGTCTTTGAGGGCGTCCACGAGCTGCGGCACGACGCCCCGCAAGTCACCGACGAGTGCCACGTCGACGGGCCGGTTGACGCCGATCGCCAGCGGGTCCTGTTCGACGTAGATCCACTTGCGGTTGGCGTCGTTCGGTTCCCAGTGCCGGGTCTTTCCGTAGTGCACCGGCTCGCCGAGTTCGGTGCCTAGCGCGACGCACAGGTCCGAGCTGACCACCGCGTCGACCGCAGCAGACGAGAACCCGTAGGGAAACGTACGTTCCTCGATGCCTGGGATGAACGAGGTGCCGCCCGACGTCTGAATCACCGGGCACGCCATCAGGTCGGCGAGCTGTTTGACCGCCTCGCCGGTGCGCGAGGTGTGCACGCCGTGGCCGACCAATAGGATCGGCTTCTCGGCGTCGGTGATCAGCCGTACCGCCTCGGCGATCCCGCGTGCGCCGGCCGTCTGGTTGATCAGGCGATAAGCGTTGGGCGGCAATGGTTCCGGCACATCCAGCTCTTCGAGGATCACGTGCGATGGATACTCGATGTAGGCGGGGCCGGGCGTACCGGACATCGCCCGGCGGATCGCCTCGTGGACGATTTCGTCTGTCTGGTCGGCGTATTCGATCGACGCGCTGTATTTCACCGACGGCGCGAAAAGCGCCTCCTGCCGGACGAATTGGATCCGGCCGCGACGGACCCGACGTTCCGTGATGCGGGCCCGCTGACCACCGAGGAAGATCACCGGCGAGTTCTCGACTTTGGCGCACATCATCGCTCCGGCGATGTTGGCGACGCCAGGCCCGAGCGTGCCGATGCACAGACCGGGCCGACCGGTCATCCGCGACGCCGCCTCCGCCATGAAGCCCGCGCTCTCTTCGTGGTGAGGCGACAGCACGGTCCAGCCACGCGTCTCTGCTTCAAGGAACATGTGGACGAAGTTCGGGTCCGGGATGCCGAACAGCGTGTCGACGCCCTCGGCCTCGAAAAGGTCCAGAATCCGTTTGTAGACGGGAACACCCATGCTCAATTACTCCTAGTTGAATATCGTTGGGCCAGTTGCTTTCGGTGTGCGGCGGGCGAGCCGAACAGCGCGCGGTTCAGCGCGGCGCGCTTGAGGTAGACGTGGATGCCGCTCTCCCACGTGTATCCGATTCCGCCGTGCATTTGCATCGCCTTGCCGGCGATGCCCACCGCGGTTTGACAGGCATACGCTTTGGCCATCGACGCGGGCACTGACGCGTCGGCCTTTGCGTCGGCGACGGCTTCGACTGCGGCGGAAACGAGTTGGCGTGCGACGGAGATCTGCACGAGCATGTCTGCGCAGGCGTGCTTGACCGCCTGAAACGATCCGATCGGCCGGCCGAACTGGTGCCGTACCTTGGCGTAGGACACGGTCGCGGCCAACATCGCTTCGCTGAGCCCGAGGCTGTCGCACGCGACGGCCGTCGCGGCGCGGTCATACAGACGGCGAACCTGTTCGTGCGAGTCTTCGTCGAATCTCAATGCCGTTGCGGTGTCGAGGACCTCGGCTGACACGGTGGCCAGGCTGCGCGTTTCGTCGAGCACCGGCCGTGTCACGGTCGGGGCGCTTGTTTCGACGACGACCGGGGTACCGTCGTGGTCGGTGGTCACCACCAAGAGGGTGTCGGCGCCTTCGGCATCCGGCACGAAGCCCGCTGACTCGAGCACCACGGCCACTCTCACGGATCCGGCCGCGGTGCCGGTGAGTAGCTGATCACGAGAAGCGCTGGGCTGCAACGCATTGAGAAGGCCGACAGCCAGCACCGTACTGCCGAGATAGCTTGTCGCGCTGGCGGCGCGGCCCATTTCCTCACAGACGATCGCGACCTCACGAAACGTTGCGCCCGCACCGCCGAGGTTCTCGGGTACTTCGAGCCCAGTCCATCCCGCGTCGACGAGCACCGGCCAATCGACAGTTCTGTCCTTGGCGAGGCGGTCTCTTGCGACCGAGCGCAATTCCTCGTGAAACTCCGCGAACTGATCGCCCATCACACCGCGCTCGGCTCTCTCGGCAGGCCGAGTTCGCGTTCGCCAATGATCGAGCGCTGGATTTCGCTCGCACCGCCGGGGATGGTCCATTCCCACGAGCCGATGAAGTCGAGCATCCACGAACCCGACTCCCATCCGCTGGACAGCGGCTTGGCGAGTTCGGTGTGTGCGGCGAGGCCGCCGATCTCAGCACCAAAATCGGTCATACGCTGGAGCAGCTCGCTGTAGAACAGCTTCACGATCGACGCGTCGGCGCCCCCGACCGTCCCGACCTCGTGCGCTTCGACCAATGTCCGGCACAGACCGCGCAAGCCGGTGATCTCGATCTCGAACTGCGCCAACCTATCCCGAACCACATCGTCGTCGACGGGACTTGCCTCGACCAGCCAGCGGAAGCCCGCATTGCCCAGTCGCTCCGCAAGCTCGAGCATTGTCATCCCGCGCTCGGCACCCAACGTCGACTGGGCGACCTGCCATCCCGCGTTCTCGGCCCCGACCAGGTTCGCCGCGGGGATCGCGACGTCGGAAAGGAAGATCTCGCAGAAATGCGAATCGCCGACGGCGTTGCGGATCGGGCGCACGTCGACGCCGGGCGAGCGCATGTCCATCAGGAAGTACGAAATGCTGTGGCGTTTCGGCGCGTCCGGGTCGGTGCGGGCGAGCAACAGACACCAGTCCGCGTGCATGCCGCCGCTGGCCCAAAGCTTTTGGCCATTCACCACATAGGTCTCGCCGTCCCTGCGCGCCGTCGTCCGCAGGCTTGCCAGGTCGGAACCGGCTTCGGGTTCTGAGAAGCCCTGCACCCAGATCTCGCCGTCGAGAATGGCCGGAAGGTGCCGGCGGCGCTGTTCGTCGGTTCCCGCGGCGAGCAACGTGGCAGCGGCGTGGTGAATTCCGACGAACGCCAGCACCAGTCGCGGCGCGTCATGCACGGCGAGCTCCTGAAATAGCACGATCTGTTCGGCCACCGAGAGCCCGCCGCCCCACTCCCGCGGCCAGTGCGGCACCGCAAATCCCGCGCTGCGTAGTTCAGCGAACCAGGCTTTCTGGAAGCGGACGAATTCCTCGTCGCTCGCGCCGGTCTGGGCCTGCCGCCATCCGCGCGGAATGTGCTCTTCACACCACGACCGCACGTCGGCGCGGAATTCGTCGAGTTGAGCGGACGACGTCACGGATACAGTCCTCGTAGCCCGTTGCGGCCGAGCCGGCGAGTCAAATAGTCACGAGTTGCCGACAGCCCCAAGGGAAGTCGCCGCAACGACTGGCTGTAGCGGGACAGCCATGACAACGTCGTCTCGTCGCAGAACCCCACGGCGCCGTGCAATTGGTGACTCACCCGGAAAACGACCTCGGCCGCCTCGATGGCTGCCATGCGCAGCGCCAGCGCGTCGTCCAGCGCGTCGTCGGTGCCGACGGTCCACAACGCGTACTTGGCGAGAATATCCAGTCCGGTGCGTTCGACCTCGGCGTCCGTCAGTTGGAACTGCACGCCTTGGAACGCGGAGAGCGGCTGGCCGAACTGCTTCCGCAGCCGGACATGGCTGACCGTGAGTTCGATGGCTCGATCGAGCATTCCGAGCAGCGTCCAGCACGGCAGCACCAGTGCCAGCGCGACGTCCTTCGCGCCGTCGTCGTCGAGAGCGGACAGGTCGAGCGCGGCGACGAACGCCGGACCGACGGGGCGAATTACCGTCACGCTGCTGCGGTGGCCGTCCAATGTGACTGCAGCCCAGCGGTTCTCAAGTCCAGCCAACGCTGCTTCGGGCGATGCATCGGCGACGACGACCAGTCCGTCGACATCCATATCGGTCGGCCGTGCCAGTCGTTCCGCGACCGGGTACGGCAGCCCCCAGTAGCCGGCACTGCGGCACAGCGCGGCCGCAGCCTCCAAGGAATCGGTGTCGGTGCGGGCGTCGAGTTCCCAGGCGCCGAGCCCGTCGAGCACCGGGACGACAAGCGATTCCCGTACGTCGGGTTTCGCCTCGGCCTGCTGCAGAAGGTGGTCGCCACCGGCGGCCTCGAAGGCTCGGAGTGCTTCGTGCCCATACTCTTTGGCTTCTGCGCCGAGGTCGAGGTTCATGACGCCAGCATCGCTCTGGACAGCAGCATCCGCTGCACTTCGATGCTGCCCGACGCGACGGTAGATGCTTGCGAATACCGCCAGTGATCTTCGACTTCCGCCCGGAAGTACTCTGCCGCCGTGTCTTCGCCGCGCGGCAACCCCGCGACGGCTTCCATCAGCACTTCCGCACTGTCCTGATCCAACTTGGTGACGGCGATCCGGTACGCGGCCGCGTCGCCGGGACGGATCTGTCCGCCGCTCTGCAGTGACACCACGCGGTACGCCAGCAGTCGAGCGCGGCGACAGTGAGTCAACATCCGCGCCCACCGTCCTTTGAGTTCGGAGGGCAGATCGTCCCAGTGACTGCCGAGAGCGTTTGGCGCGCTGGCTAAGAGTCGCTCGCAGCGGGCGTAGCGCGCGATGCCGACCCGCTCGAACGACATCACATCCTGCACAATCGACCACCCCTGGTCGACCGTGCCCAGCACGTCGGCGCCCGTCACCCTCAGGTCGTCGAAGAACACCTCGTTGAGATGGTGCGGGCCCAGCATCGCGCGGATCGGCCGGACCTGAATCGCCGGATCGTCCATCGGCACAAGGAAAATCGTCAAACCGTGCTGTTTCTTTTGCGCAGCTCCGTCTCCAACCTTTGAGGTCCGGGCGAGCAGGAAGCACCACTGCGCCATCGTCGCGTACGACGTCCAGATCTTCTGGCCGTTGATCCGCCACCCGTCGCCATCGGGACGCGCGGCGGTGCGCAGCGAGGCCAGGTCCGAACCTGCCTCGGGTTCGGAAAAGCCCTGACACCAAATGACTTCGCCTCGCGCGATCGGCGGGAGGTGCTTGCGCTGTTGCTCTTCGGTGCCGTGCCGCATAATGATCGGCCCGACCCAGTTGACGCCCATATACTGCGCGCCGCGGGGTTCGTGGTGTGCCCACATCTCTTCGCGGACGACGGTCTGTTCCCAGATCGACGCGTCACGGCCGCCGAACTCTTGCGGCCACGACATGCACAGCAGCCCTTGCTCAGCCAGCGTCCGGCAGAATTGCTGCGCTACTTCCAGATCCGCCGGATCGTCGGTGAACGCGCCAAGGAAGTCGTCGGGCACGTGCGCCTTCACCAATTCGCGAAGCGTGCGCCGCAACTGGGCTGCGTTCTGCCCCATGTCAAAGTCCACGGTCGACTCCCGCCAATCCGACTTCGTCGAGCACCTCGGCCGTGTCGGCTCCCAGCTCCGGCGCAGGGCCTGCCACCTGACCCGGTGTTCGCGAAAACCATGTCGGCACGCCGGGAAACCGCACCGGCCCGTGCGGGGTCTCGACGGTTTCGAACAAGCCGACCGCGTTGAGGTGCGGGTTGTCGAACAGTGCGTCTGGGGTCTGAATGGGTGCGGCGGGAATCTCGAGTTCGGCGAACAGGGCCAGCCATTCGTCGGTGGTCCGCTCTCGAAGTGTCTGTGCCACAAGCCCGTACACCGTGTCGATGGAATTGGCCCGCTGTTCCAGGGTTGCGTACAGATCACAGGCCCAGGCCGGCCGCACAGCGTCGATGAACGCATTCCAGTGTTTGTCGTTGTAGATCAGCGCCGCGATGTGACCGTCGCTTGTCCGGTATGGACGGCGGTTCGGCGCGACCGTGCGCGGGTAGACGGCCGGGCCCAGCGGGGGGTCGAACATCGCGCCGTTGGCATGTTCCACCAAGATGAACGACGCCATCGTCTCGAACATGCCGACCTCCACCTCCTGCCCCTCGCCGGTTCGTTCGCGGTGGAACAGCGCCATCATCGTCGCGTACAACGCGGTCAGACCCGCCACCTTGTCCGCCATGATCGTGCCGACGTAGTTGGCTTCGCCAGTCAGTTGCTCCTGCACGGCAGGCAATCCGCATTCGGCCTGGATCGTGTCGTCGTAGGCCGGCCGGTCGCGGTCGGGTCCGCGCCGGCCGTATCCGTAGCAGTTGGTGTAGACGATCTTCGGGTTGAGCGCGACGACGTCGTCGTACGCGAACCCTAGTTTGGTGACCGCTTTGGCCCGCATCGAGTGGATGAACACGTCGGCGTCCTTGATGAGCGCCTGCAGCGCGGTCTTTCCGGCGTCGGTTTGCAGGTCGAGCACGACGCTGCGCTTGCCGCGGTTCACGTTGACGAACACGCCGCTCATTCCCGGCGCCGGTCCGACAGAAATGTAGCGGGTGTTATCCCCTTGCGGCGGTTCGATTTTGATGACGTCTGCGCCCATGTCGGCCATGATCTGCGTGCAGTAGGGCCCCATCACCATCGCGGTCAAATCGACCACGCGGATGCCGACGAGCGGACCGGCGCTAACCATGGCTGGCCATTGCAAAGCTGTACCGAATGTGCTCCGCGTGTCCGTCCGGAACAGCCGCAAACGTGACCGGCGCGATCGCGGAGCGGATCGCCGGCATGTACTCGTCGACGTCCGCGATGGTCCACGACGGGCGGTGCACGCCCGGCGTCTCGGAGATCACCAGCTTCGCGACCCGTCCGGCGATCGCCACCAGGACTTCGCCGGTGACCGAACATGATTCGTGAGCGAGCCACGCGACGACCGGTGCGACGAGATCTGGGCCCATCGGCGGATAGGACGACGTGTCAACGCCCTCGGCCATTCTCGTCACGGCGGCCGGCACGATCGCATTGCACTTCACACCCTCCGCGGCGCCCTCGAGCGCCACCACATTGGTCAGCCCGATCACACCCGCTTTCGCCGCCGCATAGTTCGCGACACCGTGGTTGCCGTACAGCCCGCCGATCGACGATGTCAGCACGATGCGTCCGTAGCCCGCGTCGCACATCACCGGAAACGTTGCCCGCACAACGTGAAACGCCCCGCGCAGATGCACGTCGAGAACGGCGTCGAAGTCCTCGGATGTCATCTTCTTCAGCGGTGCCGAGCGCACGATGCCGGCGTTGTGGATCAGGATGTCGATCCGGCCGTAAGCCTCGAGCGCAGTCTCGACAATCGCCCTGCCGCCGTCGGATGTCACGACCGATTCGGAGGACGCGACGGCGTCACCACCTGCCGCCGTGATCTCCCCGACGACCTCGTCGGCGGGGCGCGCGTCGGCACCATCGCCGGTCAGCGTCGAGCCGGAATCGTTGACAACGACCTTCGCGCCGCACGACGCGAGCAGCGTCGAATAGGCGCGGCCAAGTCCCCGGCCGGCGCCGGTCACGACGGCGACGCGATCGTCGAATCGGAATTCACCCATGCGCCGAAAGCACGGTCGTTGTACCCAAATCACGAGTAGGCGTGCGAAAAAGCGTGCGCTCGGCGCCCTGGGCGGTCATGTGCCCAACTCGAGGCCGTCGAGATCGCCCTTGTCGCGCCACACCTTCAGCAGATCGCCGAATGCGTAGAAGCCCGGCCCATACGGCTCACCCAGGTGCGACCGGATTCCTTCTCCCCCGCCGCCGCCTTCGTTGTTGTAGTAGCCCGGCGTGCATTCTGCGTCGAACGCCGAATTGTCGATCGCCGTCTCCCGAATGGTCGTGCACCACTCGTCCTGCGCCTGCTCGCTGGGCTCGACGGTGGTCGCACCCCGTCGCAGAGCTTCGGCGATGATGTAGGCGATGTGCTCGCCCTGTAATTCGTAGTTCGCCGCGATGTTTGCCGAAATGCCGACCTGGGTGAACCCGGTGAAGAACTGGTTCGGGAAGCCGCGGCTTGTCATACCGTGGAAGGTCTTGTAACCGTCGTGCCAATAGTCGAACAGCGACAGCCCGTTGCGGCCCTCGATCGCATCGATCGAATACCGGCGGCTGATCTCGGTGGTGATCTCGAATCCGCTGGCGTAGATGATGCAATCCACTTCGTACTCAACGCCGTTGGCGACGAGACCCTTCTCCGTGGCCCTTTCGACGCCCTTCGACGACGACACGTCGACCAGCGTGACGTTGGGTCTGTTGAAGGTTTCGAGGTATTCGTCGTTGCTGCACGGCCGCTTGCACAAGAAGCGGTAGTACGGCTTGAGCGCCTCGGCGGTCTGCGGATCGTCGACGATGGACTCCACGCGGCGGCGCAGGCGCTCCATGACCTTGTAGTCCTCTTCTTCCCGGATCGCCATGAACTGCTCGGGCGTCATCGACGCCGGGTCGTCAAGCGCGAGCACGCGGGCGGCGGTGTTGCGGCCTAGCTCGGTCCAGAAGTCGCACACCAGATCCGGCTGCCCGAGCGCCATGCCCTCGAACGTCCATGAGTGGAAATTCCGCTGCCGCTCTTTCTGCCAACCTGGCTGAAGCGTCTTGACCCATTCCGGGTCGGTCGGCGTGTTGTTGCGGGCGTCGACGGTCGACGGCGTGCGCTGAAACACGTACAGCTGCTTGGCATGCCGGCCCAGGTATGGGACCAACTGGATACCCGTGGCCCCGGTGCCGATCAGTGCGACGGTCCTGTCGGCCAGCTTGTCGAGTCCACCAGTGGTGTCACCGCCGGTGTATTCGTAGTCCCATCGCGAGGAGTGGAAGCTGTGGCCCTTGAAGTCCTTGATGCCCGGGATGCCCGGCAACTTCGGGCGGTGGAATGGGCCAGAGGCCATCACGACGAAGCGTGCGCGGATATCGTCGTCGCGGTTCGTGCTGATGCGCCAGCGCTTGATCTCCTCGTCCCACCGCAGATCGCGTACCTGTGTGGAGAAGATCGCGGCGTCGTACAGGCCGAAGTGCTTACCGATCCGACGGCAATGCTCGTAGATCTCCGCGCCGTCGGCGAACTTCTTGGTCGGAATGAAGTCGAGCTCTTCGAGCAGCGGTATGTAGCAATAGGATTCGTTGTCACAGGAGATGCCGGGATACCGGTTCCAATACCACACGCCACCGAAGTCACCGCCGAGCTCGATGATGCGGACATCGTCGACGCCGGCCTTCTTGAGGTAGGCCGCCGACAACAGTCCCCCGAAGCCGCCGCCCAGCACCGCGACGTCGATGTCCTCGACGATCGGGTCGCGCGGCTGCACCGGCGTGTGCGGGTCGGTCTCGTAGTAACCGGCGAAGTCGTCCTCGAGTTCGATATACTGTTTCGAGCCCTCCTTGCGGAGCCGCTTTTCCCGCTCCTGCCGGTATTTTTCGCGCAGGGCCGCGATGTCCACGTCGTCGGGGGTGTCCGTCGGGGCGCACGTCTCTTGGAACGTCATCGCAGCTCCTGCGGTTCGCCGGTGCCCATGTACCTGGACAATTGGTAGTGGAGGTTGACGGTGCTGCGCTCGCGGTACGGGTTGGGCTTGGTGCCCGGAAACCCGAGAGACTTCATGCCCTGCTGCACGGCGGCCATGTTGGAGAAGTCCTGCGGGAGCACCGACAGCCAGCGCGGGTCGCCCACCGGGGTGTAGACCCATTCCGTCTGCGGCTCTTGCCCTTTCGGAAACAGCTCGAACACGGCGACTTCGAAGATGCACTTGTTCGGGTCATAGCCCGGGTCGGGTCGCGCGCAGTAGCACAGCGCACTGGTGAGCCCTTGGCCGATCTGGAAGTTCGGGAAGATCTGCCATGCGGTGCCGCTCTGACCGAGGATGTCGGCGGGGATCGTCGGCCAGATCACGCCGCGGGCTTCGTCGTCACGACGCGCCGAATCCAGCCAGTGCTCGAGGACCTTGTCGGCAGGTGTGCCCTCGGGCAGTTCGTCGACCAGCCGTTTCGCCGCGTTCACCAGGGTCTGGGTTGTGGTGGCGTTGGTCTCCTCCATCGTGTAGATCTGCATCTCGGCGGTCGTCACCCGTGGATCATCGCCGATGCCCAGCCGGATCTTCGATTGTGTGGCCTCGAGGTCTTTCGGTGCGTCGTAACCGATGTTGCTATGTCTGCCTTGGGCTTTCGCCCACCCTTTGAACTCGCCGAACTTGTTGAATTCGGGATGCGTGGTGAAGACGTGGTACGTCTCGTTAAAGGCCTCCATCGCGACCTTCCAGTTGCAGTCGAAGTTCAGCCATTTGCGCCACTTGTAGCGCATGTTCTCCAGGCCGAACGGGTCGAGGATCTTGGCGGCCGGAAACAGGTAGTCCATCAACGGCTCGCAGTCGGGGTCCATGTTGATCCAGAGCCAGCCGCCCCAGGTGTCGACGTTGACCTTGGCAAGGTGCGTGTTCTCGGGCGTCAGTACGCCCTTCCAGTCGTCCTGCTCGCGAATGTGGGTGCAGGCACCGTCCAAACCGTATGTCCAGCCGTGGAATCCGCAGACGAACGATTTCCGCGTCCGCCCGCACGCGTTCTTCGCCCCCTTGGGCGTGTCGATCAGCCGGCGTCCCCGGTGCATGCAAACGTTGTGGTGCGCCGCGAATTCGTTTGCGCCAGTGCGTACGACGATGATCGAGTCGTCGAGGATGTCGTAGGTGAGGTAGCTGCCCACCTCGGTGAGCTCTTCGACGCGGCCTACCTGCTGCCACACTTTGCGCCACAGCTTGTCGCGTTCGGCGCGGGCATAGTCCGGTGAGATGTAGGCGTCCGCGCCGATGGTGACGGGTTCCGAAAGCTCTTCGGTCATCACATTTCCCTCATCGCCGTGCGGAAGTCGTTGTCTTTGAGGAAAAGCGAGGTGTTGTCGGCGTCGAGGTGACTCCACTTCAGGCTGAGTCCGCCGTCGACGAGCAGTGTCTGGCCGGTGATGTAGCTCGAGAGGTCCGACAGCAGGAACAGGATCGCGCCGGCCTGCTCCTCGGGATTCCCGCGCCGGCCCATCGCGATCGCCCGACGGTCGCGGTCCGGATCGTCGTCGGTGTAGGTGAGTGACGCGGCAGTCGCCGTGACACCGGGCGCCACCGCGTTGACGCGAATGTTGTCCAAAGCCAATTCGACTGCCATTGTGCGGGTCATCGCCACGACCGCGGCTTTGGCCGTTCCGTAGGCGATGTGGAACGGCGCGGTGTTCATGCCGCTGATGGACGAGATCGAGACAATCGAGCCCGGATTGCGCTGCGCGCGAATCTCTCCGGCCACGGCCTGGCTCATGAAGAACGCGGTCTCCAGATTCGCGGTGAACAACTCGCGCCAGTCGGACCGGTTCACCCGGGTCGACGGCATCCACGTCGACGGGTCCGCTCCGCCCGCGATGTTGACCAGACCGTACAGATCGCCGTTGGCCTGCCGAGTCTGTTCGATCACCGAGGCGATGCCCTCATCGGTCGACGCATCAGCCGCGACCGGCGTGACGGCAAGGCCTTGTTCAGCGAGCGCGGCCACATGCTCGTCGAGGTTCTCCTTCGACCGGCTCACCGCGATCACGGTGGCCCCCGCCTCGGCCGCCATGCGGGTGACCGTCGTGCCGATGCCACCGCCCCCGGCACCCGACACGACCACGACGCGGCCGTCCAGACTCAGCGGGTTATCTACGTCCATCGGTCATTTGTCCGGACAACATAGGGTACTCTGCATATTGAAGAACACTATTCCGCAGTGGTTATCGCTCCGTCAAGGCGGCGATCCGGCCTAATTGTCACTATTGTCTGGACTAGCAGAGATTGATAGCGTCGAATGCCATGTCGCTGCAAGCCAACCGGTATCCCGTTGCGACCACGCCTACCGTGGCCGAAGGCTGGCAACTTCAGCGGGTGACCACGCCCAGCCGTCTGTTCGGCGCGAACGGGCTGCGGACCGGACCAGACGGCCGCATCTACGTGGCGCAGGTGACGGGCAGCCAGATCAGCGCGCTGGATCCGGGCAGCGGACGCGTCGACACCGTCTGTGCGAAGGGCGGTGACATCATCGCTCCGGACGACGCCGCGTTCGACCGCAGCGGCAACTTGTATGTGACCGAGGTGATGGACGGACGGGTCAGCGCGGTTGACACTCGCGGCCGTGCCCGTGTGCTTCGCGACGACCTGCCCTCGGCCAACGGCATCACGGTGTATCAGGACCGGTTGTTCGTCGGTGAGTGCCGGGAGGGCGGGCGGCTGCTCGAACTGGATATGAATGGGGGAGCGCCGCGAGTGCTGCTCGAGAACGTGCCGTCACCCAACGCGATGGAAGTCGGGCCCGACGGCCAGTTGTACTTTCCGGTGATGGGCGCCAACGAAATCTGGCGTATCGACCTCGACGGCAATGCCGAACCGCAACGCGTTGTGGGCGACCTGGGCGTGCCCGACTCGGTGAAATTCGACTCCGATGGCTACATCGTGTCCACGCAGGTCGCCAGCGGACAGGTACTCCGCATCGATCCACGCGCTGGCACGAAAACGGTTCTTGCCCAACTCAACCCGGGCTTGGACAACTGCACCTTCGTCGACGGCCGGTTGTTCGTTTCCAACTTCACCGGTGAGATCACCGAGATCGTCGGCGGCGGCAACGCCCGCACGGTCCTGCCGGGTGGTTTGAACTGGCCACTGGACCTCGCCGTCGGTGACGACGGCAACCTGTATGTCGCCGACGGCACGTACTTCTATCGCGTGGGTCCTGACCGCGCGCTGCAGACCGTGGGCATGCTTTTCTCTCCCGGCTATCCCGGCTTCATCCGGGGTGTGGTGCCGGCCGGTGGGGGCGAGTTCGTCGTGACCACATCCGGCGGCCAGGTGTCGCGCTACCGGCCTGCCGACAGCGAAACCGACGTGCTGGCAGATGGATTCGACCAGTTGTATGGCGTGGCAATCGGAGCCGCCGGGGTGGTCGTCGCTGAACTCGGCACGGGCCGAGTGCTGTCGGTGCGCTCTGGCGATGTCGAGGTGCTGGCGTCCGGCCTGCGGGATCCCGTCGGGATCGCCGTCGGCGCCGACGACGCTGTTTTCGTCGCCGAGTCCGCGGGGGGACGCGTAGTACGGCTGGCGGCATCGGGCGTCGAGACCGTCATTGACGAATTGGTCAGGCCGCAAGGCATTCTGGTCACTGACGGCCGGCTCTATATCGTCGACGCCGGCGCCAAAGAGGTTGTCGAGCATGACCTCACCACTCGCGTGCGGCGAACGATCGCGTCGGCGCTGCCGGTCGGACCTCCGTCCGGAGTTGTTCCGAAGCCGCTCAAAGGCATGCCGCCGTTCTCCGGCCCGCAGGGCCCGTTCGCGGGCATCGCGGCCGGAGCCGACGGCACCCTGTACGTGTCGGCCGACGGCGACGGCAGCATTCTGGCCCTGCAGCGAGTCGCATGACCGTCACCCCGAGCGAACACCGCTACCTGCAAGTCGCCCGCACGCTTCGGAAGGAAATCGTCGACGGGGTGTATCCGGTGGGCTCCCATCTACCGACCGAGCACGAGCTCTGCCAGCGATTCGCGGTCAGCCGCTACACCGTGCGGGAGGCACTACGAAGGCTGCGCGACGACAATCTGGTCGCGTCGCGTCCGCGGGCCGGCACACTGGTCGTTCCCCGTACGACGTCGAATTCCTATGCGCAGGACGTGATGTCGATCAACGATCTGCTGGCATTCGCGGCCGGAGCGGAGTTCACCATCGATTCCAACGCGATGGTCACCATCGACGACGAGCTGGCGGCACGGACCGGCCTGTCGGCGGGCTCAGAGTGGTTGGCCGTGCGCGGATACCGGCGTGCCGGTGACGATTCCGCACCGGTCTGCCGAACCGAGTACTACATCAATCGGTCTTTCGCGGCAGTGGGCAGGCTCCTGCAACGCCACTCCGGCCCGATCTTCCCGCTGATCGAGGATTTGTTCGGGATCACCGTCGTCGAGGTGCATCAGCAGATCGCCGCGGTGGTGATCGACGCCGACCTCGCCGAAGGCCTGAAGGTCGAGGAGGGCAGCGCGGCGCTGGAGATGCAGCGCACCTACAAGACCTCCGACGGCGAACTCGCACAGGTCACGATCAATATCCATCCGTCGTCGCGCTTCCGTCACTCGATGACGATGCGACGGGTGAAGGGCTAGGTAACTCGTGGACTACTACGGCCGTGGGCTGTGGGTCCGCACCACACTCGCCGACACGCTGAGTGGGGCAGCGCAGTCCGAGCCTGAACGAATAGTATTGGTGGACGGCGAGATTCGGCTGACATGCGCGCAGCTGCACACGCAGGCGACGGCGCTCGGGAGCCGGCTGCTGGATCGCATGCCGAAGGGTAGCGTGGTCTCGTTCATGTTGCCCAACTGGCACGAGGCGGCGGTCGTCTACTTGGCGGCGACGCTGGCCGGCATGGTCGTCAACCCGATCCTTCCGTCACTGCGGGACCACGAACTGCGTTACATCCTCACCGATGCCGCGTGCCGGATGATCTTCGTGCCAGGCGATTTCGGTGGTCACGACTACGCGTCGATGCTCAAGCGGGTAACCGCCGGGATGGACGATCCGCCGGACATCGTCGTCGTGCGAGGGCATCCGCCGGTTGGGGAGACGCAGGGCACGGCGGAATTTCCTGCGCTGGACCCCGAGGCCGTGCGGATGATCCTCTACACCTCCGGAACCAGTGGCCGGCCCAAAGGTGTTCTGCACACTCACAACTCGCTGCATGCTCTGATCTGCCAGATTCGCGACCATTGGAACGTTCAAGGCCGCGACAGCATGTTGGTGCCCTCCCCGATCGCGCACATCGGCGGCTCGATCTACGCCTTCGAATGCCCACTGCTTCTCGGCACCACCGCCGTCCTGATGGAGCGCTGGAACGCCGACGCCGCGATTCGGCTGATGCTGCGCGAGCAGTGCACGCACATGGCGGGTGCGACACCGTTTCTCGAGCAGTTGCTGGCGGCCGCCGAGCGGGCCGGTTCGCGCCTGCCTGACCTGAAGGTGTTCATCTGCGGCGGAGCGTCGGTGCCTCCTTCGCTGATTCGCCGTGCCGCAGCATATTTCGACCGCGCGGTGATCACCCGCGTCTACGGTTCGACAGAGGTCCCGGTGACGACGGTCGGCGCGTTGCGGCCCGGCGATATCGATCACGCGGCGGAGACCGACGGACGTCCGGGCGTCGCGCACGTCAAGCTCGTCGATGGTGAGATCCGCGCCCGCGGCCCGCAGATGCTCGCAGGCTACCTGCACACAGACGACAACAGGAACGCGTTCGACGACGAGGGCTACTTCCGCACAGGGGATCTCGGGCGATGGGTCGACGACGACTACCTCGTTGTCACCGGCCGCGCGAAGGACGTCATCATCCGCCACGGCGAGAACATCTCCCCCAAGGAGATCGAGGATATCCTCGCCGACCATCCCGACATCTCTGAAGTAGCCGTAGTCGGTGTTCCGGACAACCGCACCGGGGAGCGGGCCTGCGCGGTGGTGGTGCCCACGGCCCCTCCAGGCCCGGACGTCGCCAGCCTGGCGAGCTTCCTGCAAGCACACGGTCTCGCTAAGTTCAAATCTCCTGAGCAGGTTGTCATTTGGGACGCGTTGCCGAAGAACGATGCCGGCAAGGTGCTCAAGCACGAAATCCGAGCACAGTTGATCGAAGGGCCACGAGCATGCAAGTAGCGATTGTGACGGGTGCGAGCAGCGGTATCGGCTTCGGCTGCGCAACCACGCTCGCGCAGACCGGCATGGCGGTCCTCGGCGTGGGACGAGACCAGGCGAGGCTGTCCGAGCTGGAGTCGGCGGTCGGAAACCCCGATCGGGTGGGCACGCTGGCCGTCGACCTAACCGTCGACGACGCGCCACGCCGGATCGTCGACGCCGCTTTGGACAGATGGGGACGAGTCGATTTCCTGGTCAACAACGCCGGTGTCGGCAGCCCGAAGCCGGTACACGAGACCGATGACGAGTCCCTGGACTATTTCCTGAACTTGATGCTGCGGGCGCCGTTCAGGTTGATTCGCGAGGCTCTGCCGCACATGGCGCCGGGTTCGGCGATCATCAACATCACGTCTACGTTCGCGGTCGTGGGTGGGCTGCGCGGCGGCGCCTACTCGGCGGCCAAGGGCGGACTCACTGCCCTGACCACTCACGTCGCCTGCCAGTACGGTCCGCAGGGCATCCGGTGCAACGCCGTCGCCCCGGGTGTGACGCTCACGCCCATGGTGGAAAAGCGGTTGCAGGACGAGCGTTTCCGCAAGATCAACACCGAGATGACACCGCATCAACGGTTGGGCCGTGTCGAGGACATCGCGAGCACCGTCGCATTCTTGTGTTCGAAGGGCGCCAGTTTCATCAACGGGCAAACGATCGTCGTCGACGGCGGGTGGAGCTCCACCAAGTATTTATCCGATTTCGCGCTGAATTCGGAATGGATTGAGAGGTGAACCTTTTCGCGTTTCTCGACCAGGCGGCGTCACGCTACGGCGAACGCGGTGCGGTCTACGTCGGCGAGCGCCGGCTGCACAGTTGGCGTGACTTGCGGGAGCGGTCTTTGCGGCTCGCGGCAACGTTGCGACGCGCTGGCGCGGGCGCGCGGATCGCGATCGCGAGTGAAAACCGGCCCGAGACCATCGAACTGATGTTTGCCATCTGGGCGGCGGAGTGCGTCGTCGTGCCCGTCAACTACAAGCTGCACCCCCGCGAGATGGTACAGATCCTCGAAGACGCCTCAGTGTCCCAGGTGTTCGCGTCGCCGAGGCTGGCGCCCGAGTTGACGGCCAGCACCGACATCGCGATCGAAGTCGTTGGCTCAGAAGCATATTCGGCGCGGCTAACGGCCGACCGGTTGCCGACTCCATCCACGGACCCGTCGACGCTGGCATGGCTGTTCTACACCAGCGGAACGACCGGTCGCGCGAAAGGCGCGATGCTGTCGCATCGCAACCTGACGGCGATGTCGGTGGCTCATCTCGCCGACATCGACGACCCGGACTCCAGTTGCAGTCTCGTGCACGCCGCACCGATGTCTCATGGCTCGGGCCTGTACATCGCGCCGTACGTGTTGCGGGGCGCCCGCCAGGTCGTGCCAGAGTCTGGCTCGTTCGATCCGGACGAATTCCTGGACCTGTGCGGTCACCATCCCGGCAGCAGTGCGTTTCTCGCGCCGACGATGGTGCAGCGACTCGTCGGCACGGGACGCAGTCGGCCCGCCAATGTGCGGACGATCATCTACGGTGGCGGACCGATGTACGTCGACAGCCTCAAGAAGGCGATGGCGGCGTTCGGGCCGATCTTCGCGCAGATCTACGGTCAGGGCGAGTCGCCGATGACGATCACCGGTCTTCACCGTGTCGACCACGAGTCAGGTGACGACGCGATCCTCGGCTCTGTCGGCTACGCACGGTCGGGCATGGATGTCGCCGCGCTGCGCGACGACGGCACGCGCGCGGCTGTCGATGAAATCGGTGAAATCGTCTGCCGTGGCGACGTTGTCATGTCGGGCTACTGGAACAATGCGGCCGCCACCGCCGCCACGCTGAAGGGCGGTTGGCTGTACACCGGTGACATTGGGTCGTTTGACTCGCGGGGCTATCTGACACTGCGCGACCGGTCGAGAGACGTGGTGATCAGCGGCGGCAGCAACATCTATCCGCGCGAGGTCGAAGAGGCCCTTCTCGAACACGCGGGCTTATCGGAAGCTGCCGTCGTGGGAGCACCGGACCAGGAGTGGGGCGAGGTCGTCGTCGCCTTCGTCGTCGGCCGGGCTGACCCCTCAGAGCTGGATGCGCATCTGCTGCAACGGATTGCGCGGTTCAAGCGCCCGAAGCGGTATGTGTTCGTCGACGCGCTGCCGAAGAACAGCTACGGCAAGGTGCTCAAACGCGAACTCCGCAACCGCCTCACCTAGTCGCGCGAGCAGACGCGGAATCGCATTACCAAGTGGGTGGTAATGCGATTCCGTGTCTGCTCGCCGGAGGAACTAGAGCCGCGACTGCGCTTTGATGTCGGTGTCGGTGGTGCGCAGCGGTCGGATCATCGCATCCTGAGCGAACGAGGCGATCAGCTCGCCCTGCTCGGTGTGCACGGTGCCGCGGACATATGACATACCCGAACCGACCTGTGTGCTCTCGTGCGAATACAGCAGCCATCCGTCCCAGCGCACCGGCTCGTGGAAACTGACGGTGATCGTCATCGGTGCGGTCGACACGGTGAGGTGGGCCTGGCTGGTGCCAATACCCTCGTGCGCGCGCATCGTCGTCGAAATACCAAGGTGCCCAGTGAAATACGCGACGAGCGCTTTCGCCAGGTCGTCGCGCTCCGGGATCGGGTCGTAATGCAGCCACGCGTACAGCTCCGGCGGCCCCACTTCGTCGGGGCTGTTGACGTCGACCACGTCGACGAGACGCAATTGACGGCCCGCCATCGGCATCTCGGAGACATTCGCCTCCGCTGGCGGCGCGACCGCAGGCCGCGGCACATGGTGCCGGATCACGTCCGCCGAGGGCACGTCGGCCAGCACCGTGATCGTGATGCAGCGCCGGCCGTTCTGCTGAGCCGACACCGTCGCCGTCGCGGTGGAACGGCCCTCGTGCACGACGTCGATGACAAGCTCGACCGGCGCGCCGACCATCACCGCGCGGCTGAATACCGCGTGTGCCGCGCGCACCGACTTGTCCGGAAACCGTTTGGCGACAGCGACAATCGCTTGCGCGAGCACCTGCGTGCCCTCGACGACCTGACGCTCGTCGTCGCCCGCGATGCCGGTCTCGGCCGTAACGCGGCCGGATTCGTCGACCGTCACGTCGAACAGGTCGAGCAAGCCCCGCACCGACCAATCCGCTGTCACGGGTCAACACAGTACCTACGGTTGCGCAAAACCGGTAACGTCATTCTCATGGCGGCGACATCAGAAACGGAGTCGCGGACGAGCCGCTTCATGAAGTCGGCGCTGGCGATCCTCGGCGAAACGGGCCGCACCGATTTCACGGTGCTCGAAGTGGTGGAACGCTCGAAGACTTCGCTGCGATCGTTTTACCAGCATTTTTCGACCAAAGACGAACTGCTGCTGGCGCTGATCGACAAGATCATGGCCGAGTCGACCGCCAAATGGCGCGACGAAACCACCGGCCTGGACAGCATGGCGGCGCTGCGAGTGCTGATCGACCGGATCTGCGCACCGGCGGCGTCCACCACGCAGGACAGCATCAACAGGGGGCTGACGTTCTACAACGACCACCTGGCCGAGTCGCTGCCGGGCGAGTACGCGCGGGTGCTGCTGCCGCTTCACCAGCTGATCCAAGACATCCTGAACCAGGGCATCGCAGAGGGCACGTTCCGGGCCGACCTCGATGTCGAGGCCACCGCCGCGCTGACCATGCAGACGGTGCTCGGCGCGATGCGGCTGCGGGTGCTCGGTGCGGAGCTGAACGGCGTGCCGATCGACGCCAACCACATCTACGAGTTCTGCACTCGCGGCCTGGCCCGCGACGGCCACCCCGTCTGACCTGCGCCGAAACCGGGCTCCGGAGGGGGTCGTTTCACCTGGTCCAGACGTGGTAATGTCATTACCACTAACGACTAATGCGACTCTCCAGGAGACGGTCATGCCACGCCAGCTGCCCTACCCGGTGTTCGACGCCGACAACCACTTTTACGAGCCCAAAGAGGCGCTGACGAAGTTCCTGCCGAACCACCGCAAGAACGTCATCGACTACATCGAAGTCCGCGGCCGCACCAAGATCATGGTGCGCAACCAAGTCAGCGACTACATCCCGAACCCCACCTTCGAGGTCGTCGCCCGCCCGGGCGCCCAGGAGGAATACTTCCGGCACGGCAGCGGCGGCAAGAGCTTCCGCGAGGTGATGGGCAAGCCGATGAAGGCGATCCCCGCGTTCCGCGACCCGGCCGCCCGGCTCGAGGTCATGGACGGGCTCGGCCTGGACTACTCGCTGATGTTCCCGACGCTTGCCAGCCTTGTCGAGGAACGCATGAAGGACGATCCGGCGCTCATTCACGACGTCATCCACGCGCTGAACGAGTGGATGTACGAGACGTGGCAGTTCAACTACGAGAACCGGATCTTCTCGACGCCGGTGATCACGCTGCCGATCGTCGACCGCGCTCTCGAGGAACTCGAATGGTGCCTGGAGCGCGGCGCCAAGACGGTACTGGTGCGGCCCGCGCCGGTTCCCGGGATGCGGGGAACGCGGTCGTTCGGCACCGAGGAGTTCGACCCGTTCTGGCAGGCATGTGTCAAGGCTGGCATCCCGGTGTCGATGCACGCCTCCGACTCGGGCTACGCGGAATACCTCAACGATTGGGAGCCCGCCGACGAGTTCCTGCCGTTCAAGCCGACCGCCTTCCGAATGGTCGCGATGGGCAAGCGACCGATCGAGGACTCGATGGCCGCGCTCGTCTGCCACGGCGCGCTAACCCGCAACCCTGATCTGCGCATCCTCTCGATCGAGAACGGTGCGGACTGGGTGCCCTACCTGTTCCACCAGTTCGAGAACACGTACAAGAAGATGCCGCAGTCGTTCCCCGAGGATCCCATTCAGGCATTCAAACGGGGCGTCTATGTCGCCCCGTTCTGGGAGGACGATTTCGCGCAGATGGCCGAGCTGTGCGATATCGACCGGGTGATTTTCGGTTCCGACTGGCCGCATCCGGAGGGTCTGGCCGAGCCGACGCATCTGGTCGACGACCTCCAGGGTCTCGACGAGGAGGGACAGCGGAAGGTCATGGGCGGCAACATGATCGACCTGTTCAAGGTGCCCAACAAGATCGTCCACAACCCTGACGTTCCGCCTCTCGTCATTCCCGCCTGATCCGTGACCGAAGCCGACTCCCCCGAGCGACTGCTCTTCGCTTCGACGGCCCAGGCGTTCCTGGAGAAAGAGGTCCCGCTGCGGCGGGTGCGGGAACTTCACGAGGCCGGCGTGTCGTTCGACCCCGAATGGTGGCGGCGCGCAGCCGAACTGGGTTGGACCAGCCTGCTGGTCCCGGAGGAACTCGGCGGCGGAAGCGTGTCGGGCAACGGGGTTGAAGACCTCGCGGCCATCGCCGAACTGGCCGGCAAGACCGTCGCGCCGGGACCTCTGCATCCGGTGAGCGTGGTGTTGGCGGGACTGGTCGACGCCGGTGGCCATGAGTCGGTGATCGAGGCGTTGGTGTCTGGCGAGGCGGTTGCCTCCTGGGCGGTATATGAACCGGGAAAGCCTTGGGCACCAATGACTTCTACGGTAACCGCGACGCCCACAGCCTCGGGTTTCCGCCTCGACGGTGTCAAGGACCGCGTCGAGGCGGGCGCGGAGAGCGCGTTCGTGTTGGTGGTCGCACAGTCCGGTGGCGTCCTGCGCCAGTTCCTGGTGCCGACGGATGCACCGGGGGTCAGCGTCGACCCACAGCGGTCGGTCGACCTGGTAAAGCATTATGCGCGAATCGGTTTCGGCGGCGTCGAGGTCGACGAATCGGCGGCTGTCGGTAGCCCAGAACAGACTCCGGCGCTCATCGAACGACAGAGCCAGATCGCGATGGTGCTGCAATGTGCCGAGGTTGTCGGCGTCCTCGATACGGTGGTGGACTTCACGATTCAGTGGGCGTTCGACCGGCACTCATTCGGCCGCCCGCTGGCGTCGTACCAGGCGCTCAAACATCGGTTCGCGGACCTGAAGATGTACCTGGAGGCCTGCCGTGCGACGACACGCGCTGCGACCGCGGCGGTGAGCAATCGAGACCGAGCTGCTGAGGTGGCGGTGAGCGTCGCGAAATCGTATGTGGGCGAACGGGCCCCGGGCATGATCCAAGACTGTGTCCAGCTGCACGGCGGTATCGGCGTGACGTGGGAGCACGATCTGCACCTCTACTTGCGTAGAGTCACGCTCTACCGCTCGATGTTCGGAACTCCGGAAGACCACAACCTGCGGGTCTACGCCCTGACGAAAGACCTGGAGTCCGCGTCGTGACGACATCGACATCGGCTCCTATCACGGAGTCCGTAGACGAGTTCGCCGCCCGAGCCAGAGCCTGGCTTGCCGAGAACATGCCGCTCATTGACCCGAACGACCCACCTGGAGCCGACCGCGGCGAGGAAGCCCCCTGGCACCGCGCGAAAGAACTCCAAAAGCGGCTCTACGAAGGTGGATTCGCGGGTATCTGCTTTCCGCGCGAGTACGGCGGGCTCGGACTGCCGATCGAATACCAGAAGGCATTCGACGCGGAGAGCCGCAACTACGAGATGCCGATGATCCTGAACACCCCGACGTTCACGATCTGCTGCGCCACGATCGTCGACACCGGTACCGAAGAGCAGAAGCGACGGCATATTTCGGCGGCGATCCGCGGCGAGGAAATTCTCGTGCAATTGCTGTCTGAGCCCAGCGGTGGATCAGATCTGGCGGGTGTGATCACCCGCGCCGACCGGGTCGGCGACAAGTGGGTGATCAACGGCGCAAAGACCTGGAGCACAAGCGCATTCGCCGCCGACTACGGTCTGCTGTTGGCCCGAAGCGACTGGGATGTGCCCAAGCACGAGGGCCTGACCATGTTTCTCGTGCCCATCAACAGCCCCGGAATCACGTTGCGGCGCATTAAGCAGGTCAATGGGTCGGTCGAGTTCTGTGAAGAGTTCTTCGACAATGTCGAGCTCGGCGACGACGCAGTGATCGGCGAAGTCAACAACGGCTGGCACGTGGCGTCGCGACAGCTCTACCACGAGCGACGAGCGGTCGGCGGCGGGTCCGAGTTCGCCAGCGGAACCGGTGCCGAAGGTAAAACCGATGTGCCGGTGTCGTTTTCGGCGCTTCTGGAGGCCATCGGCCGGCCCAATGATACCCGGCTGCAGGAGATGGCCGGGCGCGCGCTAGTGCACCGCGCCGTGAAGGAACAGCTGATCGGCCACGTCTATCACGGTGTCAACGACGGATCCCTGCCACCGGCCGCCGGGTCGATCATCCGCATCAATCACTCCGAGACCATCCAGCTCGAAATGGACACCGCACTCGCGATCACGGGTAGCGCGGGTGTTGTCGAGGGCGTCGAAGGCCTTCTGCGCGTCGGCGAGCGCTACCTGTCGCGGCAGTCGGCGTCGCTCGGTGGGGGAACCACCGAAATTGCGCGCAACATCA
>DASRFZ010000277.1:0-27474 GCA_035651275.1 Mycobacterium sp.
GCTGTTGGTGGAGAACCCCGTGTGGTTGTTGTCGAACTCGGAGTTCTCGACGATCAGGTGGCCGCCGGAGTTGGTCCCCGAATATCCCTGGGCCGAATACTGGCCGTGCGCGTTGTCCAGGATCGTGTTGCAGTCGGGGCAGGCGCCGATATAGAACGCGGCGTCGCCCATATTGTTGGCATACACCTGCGTGAACAGCCCCGGGCCGAAGGTGTTGGAGGCGTAGATCCCGTACTGGGCGAACGGCTGGTTCTCACCTGCAAAGTAGGTAGAGGTGGCCGACAGGAACGCGCCGCGCCAGCTTCCGATCTGCTGGGTGCCGCTCGAGCCGCCGCCGTCGAACCAGATCTCATCGCCGGGCGTGGCCCCGCCCGAGAGGTAGTTGCAGGCGGTCAGGTTCTCGACGCTGACGCCGGACGCCTTGTATACGATCAGGCCGTTTCGTCCCGTCGGGGCGCCGTCCGAACCAAGAGGACCGAAGTCCTGGTCGGCCGGTGCCGAGCTGCACTGAGACGCGCCAGGGTTGGTGCCGTCGAGCATCACGCCATTGCGGTCCATGCCGCGGATGTGGAGGCCGGGCGTGGTCACGAGCACGGCGGCCCCCGCGGTGTCGTCGCCGACGGCCCCGGTCGGAACGCGATTGCCGGTCTCGTGGTAGTCGCCCGGCCCGATCAGCACCCAGTCCCCGGGTTGGGCGGCGTCGACCGCCGCCTGGATGTTCGAGTACTGCCCGGGGATCCCCTGATAGCTGCCGACGAGCAAGACCGCCGGAGTCGGGGCAGCGTGCGCCGCACCTACCCCCCAATTGACGAGCGCACACACGCCCCCAGCGACAAGCGCACGCCGCCACAGCGAGATCGGTGCCCGCGAACTCCGGCCCCGACGATCGTTCAGCGCCGGCATCCCACTTCTCAAATGTTTGAAGTGCGCCGACGGCACTTTTGTCACGGCAACAACATTGATTCACTTCTGTCACATCTACAACACAGTGAGGTCACCGTTCGGGCTCGAGCGCGTGTCGCGATGGTCGCTTTCGCCCAACGCTGTTAGCGCCGTTGTCAGTTCGCTTCGACTGTGGCGGGTTCGCGCGCAGGGATGAGTCGGCGCTGCCGCTCAACCGTCGCCAGGTAAAACGCCCAGCCGAACGAGGAACTCGCGGTAAGGACGAACAGTAGATACAGCCACGCATGACGAATGCCGCGGCGGCGGCCGTCCACGATCGCGAACAGCGGCAGCAGGATCAGGCTCATGATGTAGTAGTCCGAGCTCGCCGAACTGACGGCCGGGTTGGCCCATCCGAGCTGGATGAATTCCTTCCAGCTGCCGTGGTCTCCCCAAATCGCGTTGTGGCTGCCCATCGAGTACTGATTCACATATTTGAGGTTGAAGTAATAGCCGATTGCAGTCGCCACAATGCCGGCCGCGTAATAGACGACTTCGAGGACAGACACTTTTGGGACCGCGGGGCGCCGGAAGATGTGCGGGTTCAACGCCGCGATGACCGTGACGACCACGATGGCGATGACGAAATGAACTATTAGCGCGACCATGCTGCCGAAGTCTGGCCCGCGGCCGAAGTTATGTCAATAGTGACAAAACTGTGTGCGGTACCGTACGCACATGGTCCGGCCGGCACAGACGGTGCGCAGCGAGCGCACTCGTGAGGCGCTGCGCCGCGCGGCCGTGGTCCGCTTCCTGGCGCAAGGCGTCGAGGGCACGTCGGCCGAGCAGATCGCCGCCGACGCGGGAGTCTCGTTGCGCACGTTCTATCGGCACTTCTCGTCGAAACATGATCTGCTGTTCGCCGACTACGACGCCGGCTTGCACTGGTTTCGCACTGCACTGGCCGCGCGACCGGTCGACGAACCGCTGCTCGGGTCGGTCCAAGCGGCAATCTTCGCATTTCCCTACGACGTTGAGGGCGTCACGCAAATCGCGTCGCTGCGGTCATCAGAGCTGGAACCCGACCGCATCGCGCGGGCAATCCGCCAGGTCGAGGGCGACTTCGCCGACGCGATCGCTGAGCACCTTCGCCGTCGCAGGCCCGAGAGTAGTAACGGGTCCCTGCCGATAACTGTCGCGGGCCGCTGCATCGCCGCGGCGGTCTTCGGCGCGATGGAGCTGTGGATGGTCTCCGAGGAAAGGTCACTGGCGGACCTGGCGACGATGTGCCAAACCGCGCTCGGCTTGCTCGACGGTCCGCTGTTTCGTCAATATTGACAAAACTGCGCGCCGCGTGGCACGGTCCGATGATGGCAAGTTACGACGCGATCGTGATCGGCGCCGGCCACAACGGCCTGACCGCCGCCGCAATGCTGCAACGGGCGGGGCTTCGGACGCTGTGCCTCGAATCGAAGCTCTACGCGGGTGGGATGGCGTCCACTGTGGAGTTGTTCGACGGCTACCAGTTCGAGATCGCGGGGTCGCTGCAACTGACGACGTCGGCGGTGGTCAGCGCAGAACTGGGCTTAGACGCGTTGCCGACGGTCGACCTCGATGTGATGTCGGTGTCGCTGCGGGGCGTCGGCGATAGCCCCGTCGTCTACTACACCGACCCGATGAAGCTGCTGACCCATCTCAACGAGGAGCATGGCGCCGAGGCCGTCAACGGCATGGCCGGATTGATGGCGTGGAGCCAGGCCCCGGCGCGCGCTCTGGGGCGCTTCGACGCTGGGCTGCCGCCGAAGTCACTCGACGAGATGTATGCCTGCGCCACAAACGAATTCGAGCGGTCGACGATCACCGACATGCTGTTCGGTTCGGTGAGCGACGTGCTCGACAGGTATTTGCCCGACCGCGAGAAGCACGGCGCCCTTCGCGGCATGCTCGCGTTCCTCGCGGTCAACACCACCTACCGCGGGCCGGCCACACCCGGGACCGCGGCGGCGTTCGCGTTCGGTTTGGCCGTGCCGAACGAAAACGCCGTCCTGACAAAGAAATTGCGCGGCGGGATCGGCGCGCTCACGTCACACCTCCAGCAATTGTTCGTCTCCCGTGGCGGCGAACTGCGGCTGAGGACCAAGGTCGAAGAGATCGTGCTTGTCGACGGGCGAGTGGCTGGAGTGCGCACCGAGGACGGGACGACGATCAACGCGCCGATCGTCGTCTCCGGCATCGCCCCGGACGTCACGCTGACCCGGCTCGTCGACTCGAATGCGCTCGCGGCCGACGTCCGTGAACGGTTCTCTCGGACCGATCACCGCGGCAGTTACTTGCAAATGCACTTCGCGCTTGACGGCATCCCGGAATTCGCCGCGCCGTACGAACTCCTCAACGATCCCGAGATGCAAGCCAATATCGGCATGTTCTCCACTCCTGAAGAGCTGCAACAACAATGGGAGGAGTGCCGCCGAGGCATCGTGCCCGCGGATCCTGCTGTCGCACTGCAGATCCCGTCGGTGCACGACTGTGAGCTTGCGCCGGAAGGCAAGCACGCGGCGTCGGCGTTCTCGTTGTGGTTCCCGATCGAGGGCGACAACTACGACTACGGCCAGCTGAAGAAGGAAATGGGCCAACGAGTCATCGAGAAGATCTGCCGCATCGCCCCGAACTTCGAACGGTTGATCACTCTGCACACCACCTTCACGCCACGGCACATGGGCACGATGTTCGGCGCGCCGGGCGGCGACTACTGCTACGGCCTGTTGCACCCCGACCAGATCGGCATCAACCGGCCGGGGCCAACCGGGTTCGTCGACCAGCCGATCGGCATCGGCGGTCTGTACCTCGGCAGCGCGGGATGCTATGGCGGCCCGGGGATTACGTTCATCCCCGGCTACAACGCGGCCAAGGAGGCGCTGCTCAACGCCTGAGCGTTTCTAGCCGGCGCAGCGCTTCGCCGAGGGTGTCGTCTCGTTTGCAGAACGTGAAGCGCACCAGGTGATTCCACGCGGCAGCATGCCGGCCGTCGGGGTCGC
This sequence comes from Mycobacterium sp., assembly GCA_035651275.1. Lineage (GTDB taxonomy): Bacteria > Actinomycetota > Actinomycetes > Mycobacteriales > Mycobacteriaceae > Mycobacterium. The sequence goes on from DASRFZ010000277.1 coordinate 3,918, forward strand.
AGAACGCTGACAACGGAATCGCAGCAACGCCGGTGCGATGGGGCAACTCGGCACAGAACGAGGTGCTGTCGTCGTAGCCGAGTGGCCGCGGGTCGGCGCAGAGGAAGTACGTGCCGCTGCTGTGGTGCACGTCGAAGCCGATGTCGGCCAATCCCGCCGCCAGTCGATCACGCCTGGCTTGCAAGGTGTTTCGCAGTTGGACGATCCAATCCTGCTGCGTCTGAAGCGCCAACGCGACTGCCGGCTGAAACGGCGCACCGCCGACATAGGTGAGGAACTGCTTGGCAGCGCGCACGGCTGCGATCAATTCGGCGGTGCCGCAAGCCCATCCGATCTTCCAGCCCGTGCAGTTGAACATCTTCGCGGCGCTGGAGATCGTGACGGTGCGGTCCGTCATTCCGGGGAAGGTGGCGAGCGGACGATGGACGGCGTCGTCGAACACCAGATGCTCGTACACCTCGTCGGCGATCACCAGCAGGTCGGCGTCGACCGCGATCTCCGCGATCGCGGCCAGCTCCGGTTCTGTCAGCACGTCGCCGGTTGGGTTGTGCGGCGAGTTGACGATCAGCGCTTTGGTGTGCGGCGTAATCGCATGCCGCAGCGCGTCGACGTCGAGCGCGAAGCCGCCGTCGTCCGGCACCAACGGAACTGTTCGGCGCTGAACCTGGGCCATCGCGAGCACGGGCGCGTAGGAGTCGTAGTACGGCTCGACGAGCAGAACCTCCGAGCCGGGTTCGACCAATCCGAGCACCGCGGCGGCAATGGCCTCGGTCGCCCCGACGGTGACCAGCACCTCACGCTCGGGGTCGTAGCTGACGCCGTACTTGCGCTGGCGGTCGGCGGCGATGGCTTCGCGCAGCGCGGCGATGCCGAGCCCGGGCGGGTACTGGTTGGCGCCGGCGGTGATCGCTTGGCGCGCGGCCTCGAGCATCGCCGGCGGACCGTCCTCGTCGGGGAAGCCTTGGCCAAGGTTCACGGCGCCGATCCGAGCGGCCAGCGCCGACATCTCGGCGAAAACGGTGGTGGCGAACGGCTGCAACCTCCGAACCGTCATGCACACATCTTGCCGAGCAGACGCGGAATCGCATTACCGGCCCAGTGGTAATGCGATCCGCGCCTGCTCGCGAGGGGTGTGACGTACCCAACCAACAGGTTGGTTTACGCGCTGCTAGGCTCGAACGCAGAGGTCTACGCTCTGCACAGGCGGGCTGCCGCCGGCCCCGCCTTCCTGACCAATGAAGAGGAATACCGTCATGTCCGAAGAAGCCTTCATTTATGAGGCGATCCGCACGCCACGCGGAAAGCAGAAGAACGGCTCGCTCACCGAGGTCAAGCCGATCAGCCTCGTCACCGGCCTGGTCGACGAGCTGCGGCGCCGCTACCCCGACCTCGACGAGACGCTGATCAGCGATGTGATCCTCGGCGTGGTCTCGCCGGTGGGTGACCAGGGCGGCGACATCGCCCGTACCGCGGTCCTCGCGGCCGGCCTGCCCGACACCACTGGCGGCGTGCAGCTGAACCGGTTCTGCGCGTCGGGCCTGGAGGCCGTCAACACCGCCGCGCAGAAGGTGCGGTCCGGCTGGGACGACCTGGTGCTCGCCGGCGGCGTCGAGTCGATGAGCCGCGTGCCGATGGGCTCCGACGGCGGCGCATGGGCGACCGACCCCGAGACCAACTACCAGATCGGCTTCGTGCCGCAGGGCATCGGCGCCGACCTGATCGCCACCATCGAAGGCTTCTCCCGCGAGGACGTCGACGCGTTCGCGCTGCGTTCGCAGCAGAAGGCCGCCGAGGCGTGGTCGGGCGGTTACTTCGCGAAATCCGTTGTGCCGGTGCGTGACCAGAACGGTCTGGTAATCCTCGACCACGACGAACACATGCGTCCCGACACGACAATGCAAGGCCTTGCCAAGCTGAAGACCGCGTTCGACGGCATCGGCACGATGGGCGGCTTCGATGACGTGGCGCTGCAGAAGTACCACTGGGTCGAGAAGATCAACCACGTGCACACCGGCGGCAACAGCTCCGGGATCGTCGACGGCGCCGCGCTTGTGCTCGTCGGGTCCGAGGCGGCCGGCACGTCGCAGGGGCTGACCCCGCGCGCACGAATCGTCGCCACCGCGACCAGCGGCTCGGATCCGGTGATCATGCTGACCGGCCCGACGCCCGCCACGCGCAAGGTGCTGGATCGTGCGGGTCTGACAGTGGACGACATCGACCTGTTCGAACTCAACGAGGCGTTCGCGTCGGTGGTGCTGAAGTTCCAGAAGGACCTCAACATTTCCGACGAGAAGCTCAACGTCAACGGCGGCGCGATCGCGATGGGCCACCCGCTCGGCGCCACCGGCGCGATGATCACCGGCACGATGGTCGACGAGCTCGAGCGCCGCAACGCCCGACGCGCACTGGTGACTCTGTGTGTCGGCGGCGGCATGGGCGTGGCGACAATCATCGAGAGGGTTTAAGCAGAAATGGCAGAGAACACCATTCAGTGGGAAAAGGACGCCGACGGCATCGTCACGCTGACGCTTGACGACCCGACGGGCTCGGCGAACGTGATGAACGAGCACTACGCCGAGTCGATGCACAACACCGTCGAACGCCTTGTGGCAGAGAAGGATTCGATCACCGGGGTCGTCATCACCAGTGCGAAGAAGACCTTCTTCGCAGGCGGTGACCTGAAGGGGATGATCCAGCTCGGACCCGACGATGCCGGCCAGGCATTCGACACGGTGGAAGCCGTCAAGCGCGATCTGCGCACGCTGGAAACCTTCGGCAAGCCAGTGGTGGCCGCTCTCAACGGCGCCGCGCTCGGCGGCGGGCTGGAGATCGCACTGGCGTGTCATCACCGCATCGCGGCCGACGTCAAGGGATTGGTCGTCGCTTTCCCCGAGGTGACGCTAGGGCTGCTGCCCGGCGGCGGGGGCGTCACCCGCACTGTGCGGATGTTCGGCATCCAGAACGCGTTCATGAACGTGCTGTCGCAAGGCACTCGGTTCAAGCCTGCGCAGGCCAAGGAGATTGGTCTCGTCGACGAAATCGTGGGCTCTGTCGACGAATTGGTGCCCGCCGCGAAGGCGTGGATCAAGGCCAACCCGGACGCGCATGTGCAGCCGTGGGACGCCAAGGGCTACAAGATGCCCGGCGGCACCCCGTCGTCGCCAGGCCTGGCGTCGATCCTGCCGTCGTTCCCGGCGCTGTTGAAGAAGCAGCTCAAGGGTGCGCCGATGCCGGCGCCGCGGGCGATTCTCGACGCCGCGGTCGAGGGTGCGCAGGTGGACTTCGACACCGCGTCGCGCATCGAAAGCCGTTACTTCGCTTCGCTGGTCACCGGCCAGGTCGCCAAGAACATGATCCAGGCGTTCTTCTTCGACCTGCAGCACATCAACTCCGGCGGCTCTCGCCCGGACGGCATCGGCCAGACGCCTATCAAGAAGATCGGCGTGCTGGGTGCGGGCATGATGGGCGCCGGAATCGCTTACGTTTCAGCCAAAGCCGGCTACGACGTGGTGCTCAAGGACGTTTCTCTCGAGGCGGCGCAGAAAGGCAAGAGCTACTCGGAGGGCCTTGAGGCCAAGGCGCTGTCGAAGGGTCGCACGACGGAAGAGAAGTCAAAAGCGTTGCTGGACAGGATCACTCCCACCGGCGACGCGGCCGACCTCGCAGGTGTCGACTTCGTGATCGAGGCGGTGTTCGAGAACCAGGAGCTCAAGCACAAGGTATTCGGTGAGATCGAAGACGTCGTCGAGCCGAATGCGCTGCTGGGCTCGAACACGTCGACGCTGCCGATCACCGGTCTGGCGACCGGCGTCAAGCGGCAGGAGGACTTCATCGGGATCCACTTCTTCTCGCCGGTCGACAAGATGCCGTTGGTCGAAATCATCAAGGGCGAGAAGACATCCGACGAGGCGCTCGCCCGGACGTTCGACTACGTGCTCGCGATCGGCAAGACCCCGATCGTCGTCAACGACAGCCGCGGGTTCTACACGTCCCGGGTGATCGGCACGTTCATCAACGAGGCGATCGCGATGCTCGGCGAGGGCGTCGAGCCCGCGAGCATCGAGCATGCCGGCTCGCAGGCGGGCTACCCCGCGCCGCCGCTGCAGCTGTCCGACGAGCTCAACATGGAGCTGATGGCGAAGATCGCGAGGGCGACCCGTGAGGGTGTGGAAGCCGCCGGCGGCACTTACGAGCCGCATCCGGCCGAGGCCGTCGTCAGCAAGATGATCGAGCTGGGCCGCCCAAGTAAGTTGAGCGGCAAGGGTTTCTACGAGTACGCCGACGGCAAGCGGGTCGGGTTGTGGCCGGGGCTGCGGGAGACGTTCAAATCGGGGACGTCGCAGCTGCCGCTGCAGGACATGATCGACCGGATGCTTTTCGCCGAGGCGCTGGAGACGCAGAAGTGCCTCGACGAGGGCGTGCTGACGTCGACGGCGGACGCGAACATCGGCTCGATCATGGGCATCGGTTTCCCGCCGTGGACCGGCGGCACCGCGCAGTACATCGTCGGCTATCCGGGTGGCAAGGACGGCTTCGTGGCGCGTGCCCGCGAGCTGGCCGCCAAGTACGGCGACCGGTTCACGCCGCCGGCCTCCCTCACGTAGCCCTTGCGATTTCGGTGCGTTTTCATGCGCTGAGCGCCGGTTAGCGCACCGAAATCGCTTGAAGAAGGTAGTGCCGCAGGTTCTTCGCCCAGACCTCGTCGCCGGTCGACACCAGCTTCCACGCCGGGGTGAACCGTCGCTCGATCTCGTCTTGCGAGATACCGGGCACCGCGATCGACCCACGGGGCGTGAATTCGACGAGCAACAGCCGCGCGTCGGGCGCTGCTACCGCTGTGACTTCGCGGACGTAGCTGGCGCGGTCGTCGTCACTCATCCCGTGCAGGCAGCCGTTGTCGACGATCAAGTCGAAGCCAGTGCCGATGCCCTCAGCCGAGAGCTTCGTCGCGTCGCCCTGCCGGAAGTCGACGATGACGCTCTTGGCACTGGCCTTGGCGCGAGCCTTCTCGACGGCCTGCGGAACGAAATCGATTCCGGTGACTTGCCATCCGTGCTGCGCGAGGTAGATCGACGTGTCGCCGGTACCGCAGCCGACGTCGAGCGCTTTGCCCGGGGCCAACCCGTCACGTTCGACGAGGCTGCGGAGGCTGGTCGCAATCTCATGGCCATCCCAAGGGGTGAAGCCGAGCCGGTAGAAAACCTTGAACACCAAGTGCCGCGAACTCATGACGTCCACGGTAGCCAGTGCGCCTAACCCATGTCGGCGGACACCCAGTGCTGCGGCTTCATGTAGATGGCCACTTGGGCGCCGTGCTCGGCGCGGGCGTACTCGAGAAATGCATCCACTTGTTCCGGCGGCATATAACGCTGCGTCATCTCGACCAACTGCTCGTCGGTGCCCGGTTCGATGTGACTGACCAGCCCGTCGACCGCGACATAGCGCACGGTGGGCTCCACGCGGTCGGCCATCAACGAAAAGTGGCCTGCCGCCTCGATGAAACGCGCCTTCCGGGACTGCGCGCCAGTGAGTATCCACGGTTCGCCACCGGGCAGATACTGATACCAGATCGGCACGGTCAGCGGGCCGCGTCCGTCGCCGGCATGGACCGAGAGCGCAGCGATGTGAGGTTCGGACAGGAACTGTTCGCGTTCGGATTTCGACAGGGGCATACAGTCTCATGACATGCGCTTTGGATTGTTTATTCCGCAAGGCTGGCGGTTGGATCTTGTCGGCATTCCCGTAGAGCGGCATTGGGAGGTGATGCGCGACCTCGCGCAGTACGCCGATGCGGCTGCCTGGGATTCGCTGTGGGTGTACGACCACTTCCACACCGTTCCGGTTCCGACTGATGAAGCCACCCATGAGGCGTGGAGTCTGATGGCCGCCTATGCGGCGTCGACGCAGCGGATCAAGCTCGGGCAGATGTGCACCGCGATGAGCTACCGAAATCCCGTATACCTGGCGAAGGTCGCTGCGACGGTCGATGTGATCGCGGGTGGACGCGTGCAGGTGGGGATCGGCGGCGGCTGGTACGAACACGAATGGCGCGCTTACGGTTACGGCTTTCCGTCGGCTGGTGTGCGGTTGGCCCGGCTCGACGAGGGCGTGCAGATCATGCGCGACGCCTGGCGCGACGGAAAGGTCAGCTTCGACGGCAAACACTACCAGGCCGACGGCGCGATCGTCGCGCCGAAGCCGCTGCAGCCCAATGGTATTCCACTGTGGATCGCCGGCGGCGGTGAGCGCAAAACGTTGCGGATCGCCGCGCAGTATGCGCAATACACCAATTTCACTCCGACGCCCGAGGAGTTCAAGCGCAAGTCCGAGATCCTCGAGCAGCACTGCCGCGACGTCGGCACCGACTTCGACGCTATCGTGCGGTCGGCGAACTTCACCGCAATCGTGGGCGAGTCGGACGCGGACGTGCAAGACCGGCTGGCGCGCATCCGTGACCGTTTCGTCGGTTTTGTCGGCGAGAAGGGCGCCGACGCGATGATCGCCGCGACAGCGACGGAGGCGGCGACCGGCACACCGGAGCAGGTAGTCGAAAAGATGCAGCAGGCACGCGATCTCGGCTGCGAGTACGGAATCTGCTACTTCCCCGAAGCCGCCTACGACCGGTCAGGCATCGAGCTGTTCGAACGCAAAGTGCTCCCCGCGCTGACCTGATGCGCCGAGTGGCCACTTAACGCACGAATTGGGGGCGAATTCGTGCCATAACTGGCCACTCGGCATCTGAGGCGTTCGCCTAGACCGGCGGCCCGAGCAGATCGTCGGCGTCGCGGATCACATACCCGTAGCCCTGTTCGGCCAGGAACCGCTGCCGGTGCGCCGCGTACTCCGCGTCGAGCGTGTCCCGCGCGACCACAGAGTAGAAGAACGCGCCCCCGCCGCCGGCCTTGGGTCGCAACAGCCTGCCCAGCCGCTGCGCCTCTTCTTGCCGCGAACCGAATGTCCCCGAAACCTGCACCGCCACAGCCGCTTCCGGTAAATCGATGGAAAAATTCGCCACCTTCGACACGACGAGCGTGGACACCTCCCCGTTGCGGAACGCGTCGAACAACGCCTCCCGCTCAGCCGTCTTTGTCGACCCTTGGATCACCGGCGCATTCAGTTCCTCACCGAGCTCGTCGAGCTGGTCGAGGTACGCGCCGATAACCAGGCGTTGGTCACCGGGGTGCTTGTCGAGGATCGATTTCACCACCGCGATCTTCGAGTGTGCGGTCGAGCACAGCCGATACCGCTCTTCGGGCTCGGCTGTCGCATACAGCATCCGCTCGTTGTCGGTGAGCGTCACCCGCACCTCGATGCACTCCGCGGGCGCGATCCACCCTTGTGCCTCAATGTCTTTCCACGGTGCGTCGTAGCGCTTGGGTCCTATCAGCGAAAACACGTCACCCTCGCGGCCGTCCTCGCGAATCAGCGTCGCGGTCAGACCCAGGCGGCGCCGTGACTGCAGATCGGCGGTCATGCGGAACACCGGCGCCGGAAGCAGGTGCACCTCGTCGTAGATGATCAGACCCCAGTCGCGGCTGTCGAACAACTCGAGATGCCGGTACGCGCCCTTGGTCCGGCGCGTCATCACCTGGTACGTCGCGATCGTGACCGGCCGAACCTCCTTGCGCTCCCCGGAGTACTCGCCGATCTCGTCCTCTGTCAACGACGTTCGCGCCATCAGCTCGCGTTTCCACTGCCGCCCCGCGACGGTGTTGGTGACGAGGATCAGCGTCGTCGCACCGGCCTTGGCCATCGCGGCCGCGCCGACCAGCGTCTTGCCGGCACCGCACGGCAGCACGACGACACCCGAGCCGCCCGCCCAGAACGACTCGGCGGCCATCTCCTGGTAGTCGCGGAGATGCCAGCCGTCCTGGCGGAGGCTGATCGGATGCGCCTCGCCGTCGACGTAGCCGGCGAGATCCTCAGCGGGCCAGCCGATTTTGAGCAACATCTGCTTGATGTGACCGCGTTCGCTGGGGTGAACAACCACCGTGTCCTCGTCGAGGCGCTCGCCCAGCATCGGCGTGATCTTTTTGTGCCGCAACACTTCTTCCAGCACTGCACGGTCCAGGCTCACCAATACCAGCCCGTGGGCCGGATGCTTGACCAGCTGCAACCGCCCATAGCGGGCCATCGTGTCGACGACGTCGACCAGCAGCGCCTGAGGCACCGCGTACCGCGAGTAGCTGACCAGCGCATCGACTACCTGTTCGGCGTCGTGCCCCGCCGCGCGCGCGTTCCAGAGCGCCAACGGGGTGATCCGGTACGTGTGCACATGCTCGGGTGCGCGCTCCAGCTCTGCGAACGGCGCGATCGCCGCGCGAGCGTCGTTGGCGAGTTCGTGGTCGACTTCGAGCAGCACAGTCTTATCCGACTGCACAATCAGCGGTCCGTCGGTCATTGCACTCATTATTCGCTGTCCACCGACACCACCGACGTCACACGGTGCACCGCGTAGTCCCGTATCCGTCCCGATGCCGGGTCGAACGCCACCAACTGCCCTCCGCGCACGCTGATCGGTGACACGACGCGTTGCGAGGCGATCCCGGCCGGGTCGACGTAGCCCATCACGACCGATGCCTGGTCGCGGACTGCCTGCTGCAACAACAGGACAGCAGTGCTGGCGTCGACGCGCATCGCGGGCGGACTGGCGGCGACCTTGCGCAGCATCGCGACGATCGCCTCGAGCGTCTGCGTCGTAGGCGGAGTGACCCCGCGATACGTCCGCCGATGCGGGGGGTCGGCTACCCGCGCGCCACGCGGCCGCAGGTCGACGATCGAGCCGGTCGCGTCCTCGGCCGCCGGCGCGAACCCGGCGTCGCGAAGCGCGGCAAGCACGTCGGCGATCGGCGCTTGCGCCACCGCGACAGTCGGCGCCAACAGCCGCAACTGCACGGTCTCAGCGAGCGGTGCGGCCGCCACCTGTGCCAGCAGCGCGGTGTCGTCACATCGGACGAACGACGCGGCGACGCCGACGCGAAGCTGCCCATGCCGGCGGGCAACATCGTCGATCAGATACGTGAGCCCTTGCGGCACTGGCGTTTTCGAGTGCTTACTGAAGAACGTGTGCAGAGCGCTGGCGGTTCGGCCGGCGTCGAGGGCACGCCGGATCGACGCCTCGCTGATCCGATAAACCATGGCGGCGCCGGCGGATTCAACCGTGGCGACTGAGGCCAGCTGCTCGGCCAGCTCCCGGTGCAACGGGCCGGGCACCACCACGGTCAGGTCGGCCTGCAGCAGGAAATGGTCGATCGGCGCGGGCAAGATTCGGACCATCGAGGCGACGACGTCATCACTTGAGGAACCCGAAAGCAGCACTCGTGCAGGCGAACTCAATGCGCCGCGGCCTACCAGCCCCAGCGCCGTCGCCTCGTCGAGCAGGTCGGCCACGGGGGCCGGCTGCAATCGCAGTGCCCAGCGGGGCCGTCGCCACAGCAGTACGCGTGACAACTCGACAGCACCTACCCCGGTCCCAACGGGCAACTCGGACAACACTTTCAGAAGCAGTCGGCGATCCAGCGGTGCGGCCGTGGAGAACAGTCCGTCGGACAACGCGGCGATCGGCTTGGTGTCCGGCCCGCGCCGCCCCGTCAGTCCGGGCCGCGACACCAGGTCCAACCACGTCGTCGCCAACAGATGCCAGCGCTGCGCGGGCGGCAGTTCGGTGAACCGGTCGGCCTGCACCGTCGGCGCCCAGTAGACCCCATCGCCGTCCAGTGGCTCGGGTCGTGGCGTGCCCACCGACATCAGGCCCGCGGCCGCCGAGACCTCCAGGATCAGCCCGAGGCGGGCGTCGGCGATTCCAGTGACCTTCGTCAATCGTTTAACTTCACGCACGCCGAGTCCGCCACTGCGCAACTCGGGAACCGGTGCGGCACCGAGGGTTTCGAGCACCACCTCGGTCTCGCGCAGGAAGTCGATCACCGCGCCGGCGGCTGCGGCGTCGACGTCGGCGGCGGTCGTGATCGAGACCGCGGGCGTCGGCTCGACCAAAGCCAGAGGGCCGGGCTCCTCGCCGCGCAGTATCTGCCCGACCACGCGCGGCAGGATCACAGTGTCTTCGTCGACCTGGCGCAGCAACCCGGCCGCCAACAGCCGCTGCACCGGACGGTCGGCCGGCGTGCCTGGTGCGGCGTCGCGAGTCCGGCCCACGGGTGACCCCTCGACGAGCCGGTCGAGGATCTGGAGCTGCGCATCGTCGAGCTCGTCGACCTGCGACGCGATCGACTCAACTGGACGCTCAACCTGTTCCAGCGTGACCTGCCCGGGGTGCCAGGGCAGCGCCGCGGGAGCCTCGGCGACCACACGCAAGGCCGTGTCGCCCCACACCAGCGCGCGTTCCTGCAAGCTCGCCAGCGCCGCGTCCAACGCGGGCCCGGGTACCTGGTCGGCCAGAAGCGCGGTCAGCTTCGACGGCGGAACCGGCGCGGTGTCCGCGTGCAGTGTCAGCAGCGCGTCGAATACCGCGAGCGCCAAAAAGTCGAGGTCGTCGCTGGCCGCCTTGACGGACTGACGTGCTTGCGCCCGGGCCGCCAGCGCGGCGATGCTGCCGGGCGGAGGTTGGGTGAGGTCGGGCCGCAGTTCGAGCAGCCGGACCAACCCGTCGTCGGGCATATCGGCCAGCCAGGCACCCAGCGGGACCCGCGGGGTGTTCTCCTTCATCGCTGACCAGCGTAAAGCAGGCCGTCAGTGTCGCGGCGAGCCGTCGGGCCTGTCAGAATGACCACGTGGCTGACAACAAACCTCAAAAGAACCGTTACGTCGACAGAGGCTGGCCCGAGACCGACGGCGAGGACGATCACGCCGTCAGTGAGCTCGCCACCGACCGCACGGGCGCGTTGTCGCCGTTCGGAGACATCACCTTTCCAGTGCCCGCTGACGAGTTGCCGTACACGCACCCGATCACGGTGGTCAACAAGTAGCCGGCCGTGAGCTCTGACGCCGGCCGACTATCGCACCTCGACGACCGTGGCGCGGCCCACATGGTCGACGTGACCGAGAAGGCCGTCACCAAGCGGACGGCAGTCGCGGCCGGGGAGTTGGTGACGACGCCGGAGGTGCTGGCGCTGATCTCTGCTGGCGGCCTGCCGAAGGGGGATGCGCTCGCTACCGCGCGGGTGGCCGGCATCCAGGCCGCCAAGAGAACCAGCGAGCTGGTGCCACTGTGTCACCAGCTCGCGCTCACCGGTGTCGACGTGGACTTCGCGATCGGCGCCTCCGCGGTCGAGGTCACCGCGACCGTGCGCAGTACCGACCGCACCGGCGTCGAGATGGAAGCTCTGACCGCGGTGAGTGTGGCTGCACTGACGCTCTACGACATGATCAAGGCCGTCGACAAGGCCGCCCGCATCGACAACGTGCGCGTGCTGCACAAGGATGGCGGCCGCACGGGCACCTGGTCCCGCCCATGAAATCTGCTCGCGTCGTCATCGCATCGACTCGAGCCGCGGCCGGAACATACGAAGATCGCTGCGGCCCAATCATTCTCGACTGGTTGACCCAGCGCGGCTTCACCGCGCCCGATCCTGTCGTGACGGCAGATGGCGAGGGCGTGGGGGATGCATTGCGTGCGGCGATCGCCCAGCCCGTCGACGTCGTCATCACGTCCGGCGGCACCGGGATTTCGCCGACGGACGCCACCCCGGAACAGACGGCGGCCGTCATCGACCACCAGATTCCCGGGCTGGCCGATGCGATTCGACGCGCGGGGTTGCCGAAAGTGCCGACGGCCGTGCTGTCCCGCGGCATCTGCGGGGTGGCCGGCCGCACGCTGGTGGTCAACCTGCCGGGTTCGCCGGGCGGTGTGCGCGACGGCCTCGGCGTACTGGCCGAGGTGCTCGACCACGCGCTGGATCAGCTCCGCGGAAAGGACCACTCGTGACGCAGGTGCTTCGCGCCGAGATCACCGAAGACCCTGTGGACCTCGCCGAGCTCGAGGCGTTGGTGGCACACGACGGTGCCGGCGCCGTGGTCGGGTTCGCGGGGGTGATCCGTGACCACGACGGCGGCCGGCCGGTGATCCGCCTCGAATACTCAGCGCATCCGAGTGCGCAGGACACCCTGGCCGAGGTGCTGGCCGAGATCGCCCGCGAGGCACGCGGCGTGCGTGCGATCGCGGCGAGCCATCGGATCGGCACGCTGGCCCTCGGTGACGCGGCGTTGGTGGCCGCGGTCGCCGCCGACCATCGCGCCGAGGCGTTTGCGACATGCGCGAAGCTCGTCGATACCGTCAAGGCGCGACTACCGGTGTGGAAGCACCAATTCTTTGCCGACGGATCCGACGAGTGGGTCGGATCCGCTTGAGCCGCAGCTGATTACGACGCGGGCGCCGGTGCCGGCGCGAGTCCGAGGATCGCGTCGTTCATCGGGATGTCGTTGTTGCGGATCGCCGTCAGCAGGTCGGTGAGGTACGCCGAGTCGCCTTGCGACGGCAGCTTGTCCAGGCCGTCGAGGTGCGGAACGCCGTCGGTCATCGCCTGGTTCGCCGCGTCGTAGACGGGCGCGGGGACGTCCGGGAGCGCCGGAGTGTCCTGGGGCGCGGGCACCTCAAGTGAGGTCTGGCTGATGACGGCCGAGTCGGGCGCGGGCGGTGCGTCTGGAGCGGGCGCGTCGGGAGCCGGCGCTGAGGCGTCGACGACGACGGCGTCGTCCGGCGGTGGCACGGCCGGATCGTTGGGAGCGGGCGGCAACGCGACGTCCTCGACCGCGGGAGCCGGGTCAGCCGGCGGCGGCGGGGCGGGCGCAGGGTCGGGCAGCGGCTGCGGCGCATCGGGCGCCGGAGCGTCAGGCGGCGGTGCGTCAGCCGGAGGAGCGTCGGGCGCGGGCGCGTCCGGGGGTGGCGCTTCGCCGTTCACAGCAGGCGCGTCGAGAGTCTGCACCTGGTTGGACGGCGGGGCGACGGTGCGAGGCGTCACCGAGGACAGTCCGGTGCCGCACACCGGCCACGCGCCGCGGCCCTGGCTGGCCAGGACCCGCTCGGCGATTGCGATCTGCTGCTCCCGGGTGGCCATATTGGCTGCCGGAGCAAACTGCGTGCCGCCGTGCGAGGCCCAGGTGCCGCCTGAGAACTGCAGGCCGCCCTGATAGCCGTTGCCGGTGTTGATGGCCCAGTTGCCGCCGGATTCGCAGCGGGCCACCTTGTCCCATTCGCCGTCGGTGGCAGCCGCGGCGTGAGCGCTCAGCGCAAGACCGCCGCCACCGATGACCGCACCGGTGAAAGCGATTTTCGCGACGTTGATACCTGACTGGGTGGGCTTGCGATGCCGTCCACTCATAGGCCTGTTCTGTCCTCTCTGCATGCGCCTGCGAGGTCAGCTGTCGGGTTCGGGCAAGAGAGGTAGCCCGGCCGGTGTTGGGTTCAACTCCGGCTTCACCCCAAGGAGCCGTCGGCTCCTGGTCCGCTATCGGTGGACCGAATGGGTCCCCCGCCTTCATCCACGGTGTTCGTCGTTGTCCTTCCCCCACGGATGAAGCTTGGCGCGAAAGGGAAGGAGGGCCAACCACTTACGGGGCGGCTGGCTTGCGGACGACCGTAACAACTCGGGTCATGTTCGTCACCTTTTGCCGTACTCGGCGTTTTGGCTCACGACGAACGGGAAATCCCCTAGAGCGACCGGCGTTAGTGCAGGTGATCTACCACCGACACCGGCCTGTGTCTGCGCTGTGATCAATCCGTTATGTGACGCAAATCACGATCAACCGCCGGCGAACGGCGGAAGGGCGTCGATCGTCTGCCCTGCACGGACCTCGCTGCTCGCGTTCCGCACCGCCACGCCGTCGCACAGATACGTGCAGCGTGTAAGCACGGCGGCGAGGCGCGGATTCCCGTCGGCGATCCGGCTCGCCACGTCGGCCACGGTCGTGCCGGGCTCGACGGCCACCATCTCGCACTCGACACCTGCAGCGGCCTGCGCGGCGCCGAAATAGCGAACGGTGACGGTCAGCGTCGTCGTCAGCTCGGTCACAGCTAACCGCCGATCGAACTCATCGGCCGCGCGGGCTGGACGAAGCTGGGGTCGTTGATGCCGTGGCCGGCGGCCTTGGCCCACATCGCCGCCCGCCACGCCGCCTCGATCACCGCGTCGTCGGCGCCGGCCCGCAGCAGTCCGCGCAAGTCCGTCTCCTGCGTGGCGAACAGGCAGTTGCGCACTTGCCCGTCCGCGGTCAACCGGGTCCGGTCGCACGCCGCGCAGAACGCGTGCGACACCGACGCGATCACGCCGACGGTCGCCGGGCCGCCGTTCACCCGCCACAGCTCCGCGGGGGCCGACCCGCGCGGCGCCGGATCGGGCTCGAGCGTGAAGTGCTGCCGCAGTGCGGCCAAGACGTCGTCGGCCGTCAACGTCTGCTCCCGGCTCCAGGTGTGCCCGGCGTCCAGCGGCATCTGCTCGATGATCCGAAGCTGGTAGCCGTGGGCGAGGCAGAACCGCAGAAGGGATACAGCGTCGTCGCGGCCGGTGGCTGGGTCGAGGACCGCGTTGACCTTGACGGGGTCGAGCCCGGCGGCGTGGGCGGCCGCCAGGCCGGCGAGAACGTCGGCCAGCCGGTCGCGGCGGGTGATTGCAGCGAACCGGGCCGCGTCGACGGTGTCCAGCGAGATGTTGATCCTGTCGAGGCCGGCGTCGGCCAACCGGCGTGCGCGTCGGTCCAACCCGACTCCGTTGGTCGTGAGCGCGATCTCCGGGCGGGGCTGTAGGCCGGCCGTCGCTTCGACGATGTCTTCCAGATGCTTCGACAGCAGTGGCTCGCCGCCGGTGAAGCGCACGCTGGTGATGCCTAGTCGGGTGACGGCGAGCCGCAGCAGGCGGATCAGCTCGTCCGGCCGGAGCAGCCGCTCGGCAGGTAGCCAGTCCAGGCCGTCGGCGGGCATGCAGTAGGTGCATCGAAGATTGCAGCGGTCGGTCAGCGACACCCGCAGGTCGGTCGCGATGCGGCCGAAGCGGTCGACTAGCGGGCCGTCGGTAGGAGCGCTCTCGTTGGGTGCCGCCGGAAGGACCGACGGCAAGCCCAGAGCGGTGACCGTCATATCCACGCCTTCGAGTGGTCGTCGGCGTCGACGATCTCCTTGCCCAACGGCATCAGCGAGACCGGGATCAGCTTGAGATTCGCTAGCGCCAACGGAATTCCGATGATTGTGACGGCTTGTGCGATCGCCGTCGCGATGTGACCGATCGCGAGCCAGAAACCGCACAGCACGATCCAGATGATGTTGCCGACGAGCGCGCCGGTGCCGGCGTTGGGCTTGTCGACGATCGTCCGGCCGAACGGCCAGAGTGCGAACGCCGCGATGCGCAGCGCAGCGAATCCGAACGGGATGGTGATGATGAGGATGAAGCAGACGATTGCCGCCAGCAGATAGCCCAGCGCCAGCCAGAGGCCACCGAAGATCAACCAGATGATGTTCAGTATCAGGCGCATGACTCCTCCAGCGGTTCTTCCAGCGTAACCGAGTAAACAGGGCTGCTCAGCCTGACGCGAGCCGAGTATGGTGGGGCGCGTTCTTTTTCAGTTACGAGACAAGCAGGTGAGACAGTGCCGACCGGCAGGGTGAAATGGTACGACCCGGAGAAGGGCTTCGGCTTCCTGTCCCAGGAGGACGGCGAAGACGTCTACATCCGGTCGTCGGCGCTTCCTGACGGGGTCGAGGCGCTCAAGTCCGGCCAGCGGGTCGAATTCGGCGTGGCTTCTGGGCGTCGTGGCCCGCAGGCGCTGAGCCTCAAGCTGATCGACCCTCCGCCGTCGCCGCTGCGGCCGCGTCGCGAAAGCGGGCCCCCCGAGCACAAGCACTCGCCCGACGAGCTGCACGGGATGGTGTCGGACATGATCACGCTGCTCGAGGACACGGTGCAGCCCGAACTGCGCAAGGGCCGCTACCCCGATCGCAAGACGGCGCGGCGGGTCTCCGAGGTGGTCAGGGCGGTCGCGCGCGAACTCGACGCGTGACTTCGCGCGCCGAGTGTCGACTTTTGGTCGATAATTCGCGGTTTGGTCGAACATAAGTCGACGTTCGGCATCAACGAGGGAGGGCGGCGCGCACCCGGTCGACGATAACGCCAGGGCGGTAGCGCAACATGTCGCTGCTGACACGAATAATCTTCCAGCCCAACGCTTCCAGCTCGGCTAGTCGGTCGATGTCACGAGTCCGCTGCACAGGATCTGTCCAATGTTGGGCCCCGTCGAACTCGACGGCGACTCTCCATTGAGGCCAGCCCATGTCGACTCGTGCGACGAATTGACCGGCTGCGTTGTACACATTGATCTGTGTGCTTGGAGGCGCAAGCCCGGCGGTTACGAGGAGCAGCCGTGTTCGCGTCTCCTGCGGTGACTCGGCACCGGCGTCAGCAAGCTTAACGACCCGCCGCAGTTGGACGATTCCCCGAGTCCCCGGATGTCGTGCTGCGATGGTCTCGACCTCGACCGTCTTGACATCGGTGGCCTGCATCAGTGCGTCTAGTCGGATTACCGCCAGCGTGAGACCTTTGCGGCGCCCTATGTCGAAGGCAGTCCGCGCTGGCGTGGTCACGGAAATTCCTGCGCGGGTACATATTTCATCGTCCCAGAGCTCGTCGCTATGGAGCAGGATGTCGTCGACCTTGTCTCGGCTCGACCTGTTGAGTTCCGCCGGTAGGCCGGCGTCGATCCATTTCGAGCCGTGGAGTGCTGCCGCGGACAGGCCTGCGACCGTGGCCTTTCTGCTGGACCACAGCCATGCGCCGACGGCCTTCGTTACCGGGGTGACCTCCTGGCCGATCGGGACGTAGACATTGCGGTACAAGGCCGTGTACTCAGTGCGCAACTGATACCTGGTGACCAAGCCAGCCGCAAGCGCTTCCGTGCCGAGAAACGGACCATCATGTCGCATACTCTGCAACGACGCCGAACGTCGACTTGTGGTTCCAGACTGGCCGATCCATCGACCAAAAGTCGACGCTCGGGCAGTATCGACGTATGGCATACGTCGCCGGTGGCGGAGAGTTCGAACGCGACACCGACTACATCACTACCCGCATCACTGCGGACGGGCGCGACGGGTATCCTGTCGAGCCTGGCCGCTATCGCCTGATCGTCGCGCGGGCCTGCCCGTGGGCGAACCGCGCGATCATCGTGCGACGGCTGCTCGGCCTGGAACCCGTTCTCTCCATTGGGTTTTGCGGCCCCACCCACGACGAGCGCAGCTGGACGTTCGACCTGGATCCCGGCGGTGTCGACCCGGTGCTGAAAATCCACTGGCTGCGGGAGGCTTACAACAAGCGCTTTCCCGACTATCCGAAGGGCATCACCGTGCCGGCGATCGTCGACGTGCCGACCGGCAAGGTCGTCACCAACGACTTCGCGCAGATCACCCTCGACCTGTCCACCGAGTGGAGGCAGTACCACCGGGACGGTGCCCCCGAGCTCTACCCGGAAGCCCTGCGCCACGAGATCGACGAGGTAGCCCAGCGCATCTACACCGAGATCAACAACGGCGTTTACCGCTGCGGTTTCGCCGGATCACAGGAGGCCTACGACAAGGCCTACAACCGGCTGTTCACCGCGCTTGACTGGGTGTCCGAAAGGCTAAGCGGCCAAAGGTATTTGGTCGGCGACACGATCACGGAGGCCGACGTTCGGCTGTTCACCACGCTGGCTCGGTTCGACCCCGTCTACCACGGCCACTTCAAATGCAACCGTCAGAAGCTCACGGAGATGCCCGTGCTGTGGGCCTACGCCCGCGATCTGTTCCAGACGCCGGGATTTGGCGACACCATCGATTTCGAGCAAATCAAGCAGCACTACTACATCGTGCACAAGGACATCAACCCGACGCAGATCGTGCCGAAAGGGCCAGACCTGTCCAACTGGTTGACGTCGCACGGGCGAGAAGCGTTGGGTGGCAGGCCTTTCGGTGACGGCACGCCGCCTGGTCCACCGGTTGACGGCGAACGCGTGCCGCACGGTCACTCGCCGCTGAGCTAACGCCACACCATGCTCACCGACCACACGGCGTGGGCGACGAACCACTCTTCGCCGGTCGGCGTGCGCGCTCGGGTGAACAGGTGCACCTCGATCTTGTCCAACCGGCCACCGTGAGGGCCGACGGTGGCAACGGTGGAAGCGAAAGTGCCTGGGCGCATTCTGTCCTCGCCGTTGTCGGCGGGGTTGTCGTACAACCGAAGCAGCCCCCACAGCCCACGACTGATCACCCCGGGCACCGACACCTGCACGGGATAGCGGTCGCTGACGTGAAGCTCGCCGACGGTTTGGGCGAACTCGCAGTCGTCGAGGTTCAACACCTTGCAGTACTTGTAAGGTCCGACGCGGATCGTGTGGCCGGTCGAGTACGCGCTGATCTCGGGGAGCTGCTGCGGCTGATCGCGCACCAGCAGCCAAATGCCAACGGCTGCAACGCCACACATCACCACGACGACGGTCACCAACGCGGTGATGACCCGTTTCACGCGGGCGCCACCATGGGCCCGTTCGGCTGACTTCCCTCTTGCTCGGCGACCACCGGCCGGTTGCCGCCCAGGCCCGGGATCAACGAGTCGCCGCGATAGCTCACGATGGTCTGAGCCAAGCCCACGATTAGAAACGACGAAATCGCGGTGAACCCGACGCGCAGATCGGTGTACACCAGCACGCCAGTAGCGCCGCCGATGACCCACGCCAACTGCAGCAGGGACTCGGACCGGCCGAACGCCGACGCCCGCGACTCCTCGGGCAGGTCGTCCTGCAGGCACGCGTCCAGCGACGCCTTGCCCACGGCGGCCGCGCCCGACGTGATCAGTGCGGCGATCGCCATCACCACCAAGTCGCCGAAGAAACACGCCGCCAGCGCCGCCGCGGTGACCAAGATCGTGCAGCGCACCACCAGCACCGAAGGCCGGCCCAGCTTGAGCCGCGCCGCCAGCCCGTTTCCGGCGAAGTTGCCGACGGTGGCCGCGGCGCCGATCAGGCCGAGCATCGCCACCTGTTCAAGGCCGCTGGCGTCGTGCGATTTCGCCCAGAACGCCGGATACAGGAACAGGAAGCCGACCATGATCTTGATCGTCACGTTGCCCCATAGGGACGTGATGATGTTGCGGCCCAACGGCTGTCGTCGCCGCTGCGGTTTCGGAGCGTGAGACCCGTTGGCGCCGTGCGTTTCTCGCCGCAACGGCCCGCTGCCACCGTGATAGCTCAGGGTCGCCGGCACTTCACCGGCCGTCACCTCGACCCAGCGTGGAATCTTCATCGACAGGTATGCGCCGATGATCGTCATCACGACGATGACGAACAACGCGCCCGGAAGGTGCAACAGCTTGGTCATCGCGAATTCGAAGCCGGCCGCGATGCCACCACCGATGATCGTGCCGCCGATCAACCCGAACACCGTCAGCCGTGAGTTGACCCGTACCAGGTCGATCGTCGGGGGCATCACTCGCGGTGTCACAGCGCTGCGCAACACCGAAAACGACTTGGAGAACACCATCATCAACAACGCGCACGGATACAGCACCCACGACTGGTAGCTGCCGGTGGCGCCGTCGTAGTTGATGATCAACAGGATCGCCAGCGCCGTGCGTAATCCGAACGAGAACGCCAGCGCGGCACGGCGACCATGTTGCACTCGGTCCAGCGCGGGCCCGATCAGCGGCGCAATCACGGCGAACGGCGCGATCGTGATCAACAGGTACAGCGCCACCCGGCTTTTGCTTTCGCCTGTGGCGGCCGCGAAGAACAGCGTGTTGGCAAGCGCGACGGCCATCGCGGCGTCGACCGCGAAGTTCGCCATCACCGGATACGTGAGCGCCGTCAGACCCGACTTGTCGGCACCGTCCGCGGTTGCAGCCCGTTGGAAGAGGTCGTACATCCGCACACCCATCTCCCGGCTGCGCATCGCGGCGGCGCGGGTGACGGTGACGCGTTGGCCACCTGGTGGCGTCGAGCCCGACGTCGGGCGCGCGTACTCGGGCTGCGACGACTCGTCCAGCGGCGGCAGATAGCGATTCGCACTGGGCAGCGGAGACCGGCGGGCCTTGCGACGGGCGTTGGCGTCGGTGGGGTAGTTCGCCATTCCCGGATGCTCGTCGTCGGGGCCGGGTGCTGGTCGCGGCGGATGGTATCGGCGATCCGCCCCGGGATCACCGCCGAGGGCGTCGCGCCGCGGTCCGCTCACAGCGTCGATTGTCCACCATCCGTCGGCACCGGGTTGGGTAGCTGGCCGGTGTGGCTCGTGGCCGGTGCGTCGGGCACTATGGGGATGTGTTCGTGGCGACCGAGGCTGCCGAAAGGCCGGCGGAAGGCCTCGACACCCTGCTGGGCGGCGCCGTGGAACAGGCACGCGCGGCGATCGTCGAGCACAGCGGCGACACTGTCGGCGAATACCTCGGCGTGGCCTACGAGGACGCCACCTCGGCCACGCATCGTTTTCTCGCGAAACTGCCTGGCTACCAAGGCTGGCAGTGGGCGGTCGTCGTTGCCGCGCATCCCGGCGCCGAGCACGCGACGGTCAGCGAGGTGGTCCTGATCCCGGGGCCGACGGCGCTGCTGGCCCCGCGCTGGGTGCCGTGGCAGGAGCGGGTGCGGCCAGGCGACTTAGGCCCCGGCGACCTGTTGGCTCCCCCGCGCGACGATCCGCGGCTGGTTCCCGGGTACACCGCCACGGGCGACCCCCAAATCGACGATGTCGCAGTCGAACTCGGCTTGGGTCGCAAGCAGGTGCTCAGCGAATGGGGTCGCGCGGAGACCGCCCAGCGCTGGCATGACGGCGAGTACGGACCGCAGTCGCCGATGGCACGGTCGGTACGACGCGCGTGCCGCGACTGCGCGTTCTATCTGCCGCTGGCCGGCGCACTCGGCAGGATGTTCGGGGTGTGCGCCAACGAGCTCTCCGCCGACGGGCACGTCGTCGACGCCGAGTACGGGTGCGGGGCGCACTCGGACACACCAGCGCCAGCCGGCAGCGGCTCACCGCGTTACGACCCATACGACGACGGTGTGCTCGACCTGGTGGAATCCCTAGAGAGCTAAGCGTTTTCGGCAGCTGCCTTGATGCGCGCCAACGACGCGTTCATGCCGTCGACGAGCTCTTGCTCGAAGCTCGGCACGCCACCGAACATCAGGTTGACGAGGAAATTCGAGCTGGCCTTGACGCCGTTTTCGGCATGTCGTGATTCGACGACACGGGTGCCCGCGGCGATCGGTTCCAGTTCGTAGCTCCAGACCGTGTTGTTCTGGTTGACCCGGAACGCGAGCTTGCGCTGCGGCACCAACTCGGTGATGGTGCACGTCGTCGGCCAGAACAATTTGTTGCGCCGGTTCAGGTTCAGCGTTTTCGTGCCTTGCCGGAGTTCACCCATCGGCCGCATCACCCGGCATTGGGGACTCCACTCGGGCATCCGCTTCAGATCGGTGATCAGTTGCCAGACTTTGTCGACGGGGGCGTCGATGTCGGCCTGTGCTTGCAGCAGTGGTTCGGCCATTGGTACAAGATACCGACGCTGCGCTATTCGAGATCCACCCGGACGATCACACTGTCCGGCCACACCGAGCGATTCCGCGCCCATCGCAGCTTTTCAAGGATCGACAGTTCAGCGTGAACGTTCGTGACGCCCGGAATTCTCAACAGCGGCACGACATTCCAATGCCACCCGTAGCGCTTGTGCAGTGCGCGATTGGCCGACTCGGCTTCGCTTCCCGACAGGATCGTCGCGCGTCCGGTGACCGTCGGCGCCTTTGCATCCACTCGACCCCTCCAGTCGCAGGCGCGGAGTTCGACGTCGGGACGCGCCGTCAGTCGTTTGGACTTGGGGCCGACCTTGGTGCGGAATACCAGTACGTGGCCGTCGAGCCGAAACCAGATCGGCGTATCGACGGGCCTGCCGTCACGGCGAAATGTTCGCAGCGAGGCGTAGTGCGTGTTGCGCAACTCGTCCATGCCGTTCAGTCAAAGACTTAGAGTTGACTCTAAGTCAAGTCCCGACAGGAGGAGAGTGGATGGCTGCCAGTCTGACCATCGGCGAGCTCGCGCAGCGCGCTGACGTCGCTGCGACGACGCTGCGCTACTACGAGAAGATTGGGCTCATTACGCCGCCCGTACGGATCGGCGGCCAGCGCCGCTACGACGAGTCGGTCCTCGGCCGACTCGAGGTGATCAGGCTGTGCAAGACGGCCGGCTTCGCGTTAGACGAGGTCCGGCTGCTGTTCGCCGACGACGCGCCGGGCCGACCAGCGAGCCGTGCTCTGGCCGAGGCCAAACTCGCCGAAATCGACTCCAGGATGGCCGAACTCGCTGCGGCCAAGGCGATCGTCGAGTGGGGGATGCGCTGCACCTGCCCCTCGATCGACCAATGCACCTGCGGCATTCATGGTGATGGTCTCAGCGCAGGCCGGTCTGTGCCCCCCGCGACCCGCGGCGGGCGGCATGGCGCTGCCACAAGAACACGGACGTCCCGACGGCCGACAGGCAGAGGCCGGCGATCGTGATCGGTCGCCAGGTGTGCAGCGCGGGAACGGTGAACGCGAGGACGACGGCGACTGCCCAGGCTAGCGTGAACACGACGATCACCGGCCGAGGGTCGGTCAGCGCGTCGGGCAGCGGCGGTGGCTGCGGTTCGTCCATCGCGATCAACGTAGCCTGATCGCCCATGGTTGACGTCGTCGACATCGCCGATCCGGGCGACCCGCGGCTCGACGACTTCCGTGACCTCAACAGCATCGATCGCCGACCCGACCTGCCCAGCGGCAAGGGCTTGGTGATCGGTGAAGGCGTGCTTGTAGTGCAGCGCATGCTTGCGTCGCGGTTCACGCCGTTCGCGCTGATGGGTAACGACCGGCGCCTCGGCGAGCTTCGCGGCGACGTCGCCGGCGTCGACGTGCCGTATTACCGCGTGGCCGCCGACGTGATGGCGCGCGTCGTTGGCTTTCATCTCAACCGCGGCGTGCTGGCCGCGGCACGCCGGCCACCGGAACTCACGGTCGCGGAGGTGATCGACGGCGCACGCACCGTTGCCGTGCTCGAGGGCGTCAACGATCACGAGAACCTAGGATCGATTTTCCGCAACGCGGCAGGCCTCGGTGTTGATGCTGTGATCTTCGGGCAAGGGTGCGCCGACCCGCTGTACCGCCGGGCGGTGCGAGTCTCGATGGGCCACGCGCTGCTGGTGCCCTACGCCAGGATGGACGAGTGGCCGTACGGCCTGAAACTCTTGCGGGACAACTGCTTTCGCCTCCTTGCGATGACACCGGTCGCGGATGCTTTGGCGCTGGACGATGCGATGGCCGAGGTGCGCGAGGAGAAGGTGGCCATCCTGGTCGGCGCCGAGGGGCCCGGGCTGACTCCGAACGCGTTGCGCGCCAGCGACATGCGGGTGCGGATCCCGATGTCACGCGGGACCGACTCGCTGAATGTCGCGACGGCCGCAGCGCTGGCGTTCTACGAAAGAGCTAGGCTCGCGCGCAATGACTGACGACGACACCACGCCGTGGGGGACCGGGCTGACCGTCGCAGCGTTCGTCGCCGCGGTGACCGCCGTCGCGATCGTCGTGCTCAGCCTCGGGGTGTCGCGGGTGCATCCACTGTTGGCGGTCGGGTTGA
>DASRFZ010000278.1:0-4114 GCA_035651275.1 Mycobacterium sp.
AGGCCCAGACCCGCTCCGCCGGTGTCCCGCCGGCCGGCGTCGCCTCGCACCAGCCGCTCGAAGATGCGTTCGCGCTGCTCTGGCGCCACGCCGGGGCCGCCGTCGCGAACGGCGACGATCGCGCGGTCACCCGACCGTGACACGGTGACGTGCACCGGGCCGCCCGCAGGAGTCACCTGGCAGGCGTTGTTGAGCAGGTTGGCCACCACTTGCCCGACGCGGGCCGGGTCCACGTTGACAGTCACCGACGGCCCGTCGACCGTGACGGTCAAACCCGGGTGCAGCAGCCGCACCCGTTCGACCTGGCCGTCAACGAGTGGCCGCAGATCGGTCGGCTCAGGGTGCAGGCTAAGACCGGTGTCGATGCGGGCCAGGTCGAGCAGGTCGTCGACGATGCGGCCGGTGCGCTGAGCTTCGCGGCCGAGCACCATCAGCAGCCGTTGCCGCTGCTCTGCGTCGCCGTCCTCGGGATACTGCAGCACGGCTTCGGCGGCAGCGCTGATACCAGCCAATGGCGTGCGCAGTTCGTGGGCGGCGTCGGCGACGAACCTGCGCATGCTTTCCTCGGAGGCCATCGCGCGTCGCTCGGCGCCTTCGAGCGCATCCAGCATGTCGTCGAATGCCGCTGCGGTGCGGCCTAATTCGGTGTGCGTGGGATGAGCGGACAGGCGACGGCCACGCCGGCCGGCAGCGACGTCGCGAGCCAGACCCGTCATCGCGTCGAGCGGAGACAGTGCGAACCGCGCGACGAGCGGGATACCTGCGGCGAGTACGAGCAGTGCGACCGCTGCGGCAAGCACCAGAATCCACAACAGCCGGTTACGCACACCGGCGAGTAGCCGACCGTCGACTTGCAGCGTCAACTGCGCGGCCGCCAATTGTCCCGACGTGTTGGGCAGTCGAATCCGGCGGATCCTCTCGCCCGCTTCGGATTTCCCGCGCGCTCTCAGACTCCCGAACGTCTGACCGTCGGCGAGCACGAGACGCGCTCGCACCGAACGTGTTTCGAGCCGGTCGACGAGTTCGGCCGGCGGCGTGTCCTGGCGGGCCAGTTCCTGGGCGAGTTGCACGTGGTCGTTGAGGACCGCGGTCACCGAGCGATTGACGATCAACCCGAACGACGCGTTCACCACGACGATGACGGCGATAAGCACCACGGCGAACACCGCCAGCGTGGTGGCGGTGACCCTGCGTCGCAGCGAAACTGTCGCCAACCCGGCGTTCTGGCGCGCCATCACGGCGACTCGGCGGACAGGATGTAGCCAAGCCCGCGCTTCGTGTGCAGCAACCGCGGACCGTGCTCTTCGAGCTTGCGCCGCAGCGCGCTGATGTGGACCTCGACGAGATTGGGATCGTATGCGTCGAAACCCCATACGCCGCTGAGGATTTGGGTTTTGGTCAGCACCTTGTCGCGATGCTGTGCGAAATAGCACAACAGTTTGAACTCGGTGGCGGTCAGCGTCAATTCCGCGTCGGCGCGGCGGACGGTGCCCGCGTCGGCGTCGATGACGAGGTCGCCGATCGTCGTCGTCGACGTCATCCGGCCGAGGCGGCGCAGAAGGGCTTCGACGCGCGCGATGAGTTCGGCGAGCACGAACGGCTTGACGACGTAGTCGTCGGCGCCGCTGGTGAGGCCGCGCAACCGGTCGTCGATCCCGTCACGCGCCGTCAGCATCACCACCCCGGCATCCGAGTGCGACCGGATGACGTTCAGCAGAGCGAATCCGTCGCGGCCAGGCAGCATCACGTCCAAGACCACGACATCGGGCCGGAACTCCGACAGGGCCTTCTCGATGTCGCGGCCGTCGGGTCGGGCCAGTACACGATGACCGGCGCTGGTGAGCCCCGACTCGACCGCGGTGCGGATCGCGTCGGCGTCCTCGACCACCAACACCCTCGCGTCGGCCACGCCTCACGGTACTACCGCGCGCCCGGCCGACGGCCCAACGTCGCTTGGTTCAGCTATCGCGGTTCCGTGGGTTCCGGCACGAAGTCGAACCTTGGGACCAGCAGGAATTAACCGATCGCTTGGTTAGAAATTCGGGTCCGGGCCGGCTGGTCGGCGGCTGCTCGCCAGGAGGTACCTCCACCTGCCGCCTCGAAAAGCGGGTGGGCCAACCAGGTCCAGTCCTCGACGGGCGCATCGAAGCCACTCCCGGCGTTGACCTGAGAAATGACGACTGGCTAAGATCTAATCAAATGATCGATTATTTGATGGAGCATGCGGTCCCAGGCCAATGGCGAGGGCACAGCTTGTGACCGTCGGGACCGCACAGCTGGGTCGGCCCGCCGGTGCCAGTGGCGAGGAAACGCGGCACCGCATCCTGTCGGCGGCGATGCGCTGCGTGGCCGAGGTCGGCTATTCGAAAGCGAGCATCCGCGAAATCGCCAAGGGCGCTGAGGTGACCAGCGCCAGCCTGTACCACTATTTCCCCACCAAGGCCGAACTACTCAAAGCCACCGTCGCGATGATCGAAGAGATCGCGCTGCCACGATTGCATTCGGCAGGACGGTGCGGCGGTGATGCTGTCGACCGCCTCGACGCGGTGCTGGATGAATCCGATCGCCTGATGCGGGAGTACCCATACCTCGCGGCGTTCGAGCGAGCAATCCGCGCGGAAAGTGCCGCTTTCCTGCGCCGTGGCCACGCCCGCGGCGTCGAGTTCGAGGCACTGCGCGACATCATCGCCGAGATTGTCGACGATGCCCAACGGCAAGGCGCGTTGGGCGCGGGCATTGACGTGCAAGGCGCAGTCGATGCCGTTTACGCGTTGGCCCGCGGGCTCACCGAGCAGGCGGCGATCCTTCCGCCTCAGGCCTACCACCGCGTATTGCGATCCGCTAAGCAGCTGATCCGTGGCACTTTATTCCAGCCGCCCGCAAGTCATTTGGGGCGCGGACGGCGCCGAGCGGCGAAAGGCGCACGTCGCTTGTCGTGACGGTCCGCTCACTAAGGAGATCACCATGGCCAGCCCGAATCTTCCGCCCGGTTTCGATTTCACCGATCCGGACATCTACGCCCGACGGCTGCCTGTCGATGAACTGGCCGAGCTGCGCCGCACAGCACCGATTTGGTGGAACGAGCAGCCAATCGGCAAGGGCGGCTTCAACGACGGCGGCTTTTGGGTGGTCACCAAACACAAAGACGTCAAGGAGGTGTCGCTGCGCAGCGACGTGTTCTCCACCTACCAAAACACTGCGCTCCCAAGGTATCCCGATGACGCCAAGCGGGAGAACATCGAGATGGCGCGCGCGTCGATCCTGAATCAGGACGCCCCGCACCACACCCGACTGCGCAAAATCATCTCCCGCGCGTTTACCCCACGCGCGGTCGCGCGCCTACGCGACGAACTGAACGAGCGCGCACAGAACATCGCCAAAACCGCTGCAGCCCAAGGCTTCGGCGATTTCGTCGAGCAGGTGTCCTGCCAGTTGCCGCTACAGGCCATCGCCGGGCTGCTCGATGTGCCGCTCGAAGACCGCGAGAAGCTGTTCCGCTGGTGCAACGAAATGACCGGCAGTGAAGACCCCGAATACGCCCACATCGACGGCCAAGCGTCATCAGTTCAGGTGCTCACCTACGCCCTGCAGATGGCCGACATCAAGACAAAAAATCCCGGCGACGACATCGTCACCACGTTGCTGCGGGCCGACATCGACGGCGAAAAGCTGTCCGACGCGGAATTCGGGTTCTTCGTCCTCACGCTCGCCGTGGCCGGCAACGACACAACGCGTCACTCCATCACCCAAGGGATGATGGCGTTTCACGACTTCCCCGACCAATGGGAACTGTTCAAGCGGAAACGACCCGAGACCGCCGCCGATGAGATAGTGCGCTGGGCGACCCCGATCACCGCATTTCAGCGCACCGCACTGGCCGACACCGAACTATCCGGAGTGCAAATCAAGCAAGGCCAGCGCGTGGCGCTGTTCTACCGTTCGGCGAATTTCGACGACGAGGTCTTCGACGACCCGCACACCTTCAACATCCTGCGCGACCCCAACCCCCATGTCGGCTTCGGCGGAACCGGCGCACACTACTGCATGGGCGCAAATCTGGCCCGCATGACGATCACCCTCATCTTCAACGCGATCGCCGACCATATCCCTGACC
>DASRFZ010000279.1:0-24838 GCA_035651275.1 Mycobacterium sp.
CGGTCGGTTGTCGCTGGCGATCGCCAATGACTTGCGGATCACGAAATCCGAGGCGAAGCGGCGCATCGCCGAGGCCGACGACCTGGGTGCGCGCCAGAGTCTGGTGGGTGAGCCGCTGGCGCCGCGGCTGGAGGCGACCGCGGCCGGGCAGGCCGCTGGGCTGATCGGCCGCGAGCACATCAGGATCATTCGCGGCTTTTTCGCCCGGCTGCCCTCCTGCATTGATGAGCCGACCCGCGCGGTGGCCGAGCGCAAGCTGGCCGACGTCGCGTCGCAGTATCGGCCCGATCAGCTGCAGCGCTACGCCGATCACTACGAGCTGGTGCTCAACCCCGACGGCAACTACTCCGAAGAGGATCGGGCCCGCCGGCGCGCACTGAGCCTGGGCCCGCAAGGTCCGGATGGGATGAGCCGGCTCACCGGATGGCTGACCCCGGAGGCGCGCGCCGGGTGGGAGGCGATCGCCGCGAAGTGGGCGGGCCCGGGCATGGGCAACCCTGCCGATGACGTGCCGACCATCGCCGGCACGCCGAGTCAGCAAGCCATCGATGCCGACGCGCGCTCGGCGGCGCAGCGTCACCATGACGCGTTTGTGGCGATGACCCGCTCGGTGCTCGCCTCCGGGGAACTCGGGTCACATCAAGGGCTGCCGGTCACCATTACCGCCACCGTCGCGCTGGCCGACCTGCAGGCCAAAACCGGGACGGCCAGCACCGGCACCGACACACTGCTGCCGGTCACCGACCTGATCCGGATAGCCGCGCAGTCCTTTAACTATCTGCTGGTCTTCGACAACGCCACACCGATGGACTTATACAAAGGCCGCACCACCCGCTGCGCCACCCCCGCCCAACGCCTCGTGCTGACCGCCACCGAGCACGGTTGCACGTTTCCCGGCTGCGACGTGCCCGCCGCCTGGTGCCAGGTCCACCACGTCACCGACTGGGCCAACGGCGGACCCACCGACATCGTCAACGAAACCCTGGCCTGCGGACCACACAACCGCCTGGTCGAAGAACACGGCTGGCGCACCCGAAAACGCAAAGACGGCGTGACCCAGTGGATCCCGCCACCCCACCTCGACACCGGACAACCCAGAACCAACACATACTTCCATCCGGAACGGATGTCCTCGGACGACGACGAAGAAGAACCGCATTAGCGCCGGCCCGCTGGCATCCTGAAGTCATGGCAGGAAAAGAAATCGACCGCGTCCGCGCTCACAGTGCTCTCGACGTGGTGAAGCAGCATCCCCTGATGGCGTTGTTCGCCGTCTCCCCGGTGATCGTCGCCGCGATCATCCTTGGCGCGCTGACGCACCCGATCTGGGGGATCCTGCTATTCGTGGTCGCGGTGCTGGCCGGCTCGTGGGCCGTGGTCCGCAAGCGCTAGCCCCGCAAGCTGGAACTTTCGCCGTGGGTGAACGCTATTCCGTAAGCACTTTAACGATGTAATTATGTAATCATGCGATCACATCATGGACATGGCCGCCGCTTCGGCCGACCCGGCGGCTGGCAGCAAGCAGACCAACCCGACGCCGCCGACGCACCCGACTGGTTCGCCGGGCGGCTCCCCGACTCGTGGTTCACCGAAGACCCCGAGGTCATCGTCGACCGCGACGAGATCACCGTCATCGGACGACTGGCAGAACCCGAAGGCAAAGAAACCGAAGGCGCCGACGCGCGCGGGGCCGGTCGAGTCGCCCGCTTCCGGGAGGAAACCAGAGGCGACCGGATGCGAATCGCCGACGAAGCCCAGGCCCGCTACGGCCGCACAGTCAGCTGGGGCGTCCGTCTCGGCGACGAGCGAATCCTGTTCACCAACTTGGCCGTTCCGGTGATGACCCGGTTGCGCCAGCCCGATCGCCAAGTGCTCGACACACTCGTCGACGCGGGCGTGGCGCGGTCCCGCTCCGACGCGCTCGGATGGTGCGTCCGCCTCGTCGGCGAGCACACCGACGACTGGCTGGCGAAACTACGCGAGGCGATGTCGAAGGTCGACGACCTGCGCGCCGAGGGTCCCAAGCTCTAAACCCGCGTCATCGCGTAGTAGGCGCCGCGCCGGGCCATCAGCTCGGTGTGGCTGCCGCGCTCGACGATCCGGCCCTCCTCCATCACCAGGATCGTGTCCGCATCGCGGATCGTGGAGAGGCGATGCGCGATGATGAAACTCGTTCTGTCACGGCGCAGTTCACTCATCGCGTGCTGGACAAGCACCTCGGTGCGGGTGTCGACGGAGCTGGTCGCCTCGTCAAGCACCAGCAGTTGCGGTTGGGCCAGGAACGCCCGCGCGATCGTGATCAACTGCTTCTCGCCGGCGCTGATGTTCCCGCCGTCGTCACTGACCCATGTCTTGTAGCCGTCGGGCAGCGTGTGCACGAACCGGTCGACGTATGCCGCCTTCGCAGCCGCGACGACCTCTTCGTCGGCGGCGCCCGGACGGCCGTAGCGGATGTTCTCGGCGATCGTGCCGCCGAATAGCCAGGTGTCCTGCAGCACCATGCCGATTCGGGATCGCAGCGATTCGCGGCTCACCGTCGCGATGTCGACGCCGTCGACCAGAATCCGCCCCGAGTCGACCTCATAGAACCGCATCAGCAGGTTGACCAGCGTGGTCTTGCCGACGCCGGTCGGGCCGACGATCGCGACCGTGCTGCCGGGTTCTGCCACGAACGACAGGTCGTCGATCACCGGGATGCCGGGCCGGTAGCCGAAGTTGACGTGCTCGAACTCGACCCTGCCGGCAACCCCGTTCACCGACGGCAACGCGACCCCGCTGTCCGGCGTCTGCTCCTGAGCGTCCAAGAGGTCGAAAACCCGTTCCGCACTTGCTATTCCGGACTGCAGCGTGTTGTACATCCCGGCGACCTGGGTGAGTGGTTGATTGAACTGGCGCACGTACTGTATGAACGCCTGCAGGCCACCCAGGGTGATTTGTCCGGTCGTCACTTGCAGGCCGCCAACCACCGCGACCGCGACGTAGCTGAGGTTGCCGATGAACGACGTGAACGGTGACACCAGTCCCGAAAAGAATTGCGCGCCAAAGCTTGCGTGGTAGACATCGGCGTTGAGCTCACCGAACTGCTCGCGTGCGCGCGCTCGGTGGCCGTAGGTCTTCACCAGCGTGAAGCCGCTGTACGTCTCCTCGATGTGCGCGTTGAGCCGGCCGGTGTTCGCCCACTGCGCAACGAACATCCGCTGCGACCTGCGTGCGATGACGCGGGTGACCCACAGCGACAGTGGCACCGTGAGCAACGTGATCAGCGCCAGCAGCGGCGAGATCGTCAGCATCATCACCAGCACCGCGACGACGGTCACCACCGACGTCAACAGCTGGCTGATAGTCATCGACAGCGACGTCTGAATGTTGTCGACGTCATTGGTGACCCGGCTCAGCAGCTCACCGCGCTGCCGAGAGTCGAAGTACGACAACGGCAATCGGTGAACCTTGTCCTCGATGTCGGCGCGCAACCCCATCATCGTGCGCTGCACGACGACGTTGAGGATTCTGGCCTGCATCCACACCAGCAGTCCCGCAAGCAGATACAAGCCCAGGGCGAGCAACAGGGTGCGACCGACGGCGTCGAAGTCGATGTGGTGTCGGCGCATCGTGCCGTAAAACAACAGGTCGGTGGCGTGCCCCAGCACTCGCGGGCCGATCACCCCGATGGCGATCCCGCCGATCGCAAGCGAAACTACTACTGCTGTCAGCCCCCGCTGCGGGGTCAGTCGCTGCAGCAGCCGGATCGCGGTGCCCCGGAAGTCGCGCGACCGCTCCGTCGGCGTCTGCACGACGCCGCGGATCGGACCTCGGAAACTCACCCTCTCACCGCCACTGCTTGCGAGTCGGCGAACTCCGCATACTGCGGGCACTCGACGATCAGCGCGTCGTGCGTTCCGACGCCGACCACCCGGCCACCGTCGATCACCACCACCTGATCGGCCTCGATGACGGTCGAAATACGTTGCGACACAATGATTACTGTCGACGAAGCTGACACCTCGCTTATGGCCGCGCGCACACGGGCGTCAGTATGTACGTCCAGCGCCGAGAATGCGTCGTCGAAGAGATAGATGGCGGGCCGGCGGATCACCGCTCGGGCGATCGCCAATCGTTGGCGCTGCCCGCCCGAGAAGTTGATGCCGCCCTGCGCGACCCGCATCTGCAAGCCGTCGGCATGCGTACGCACGAAGCCATCGGCGGCCGCGACTTCCAGGGCCTCCCACATCTCCGCATCCGTGGCGTCGGCCTTGCCGTAGCGGAGGTTGTCGGCGACAGTGCCTGAGAACAGGTAACCGCGTTGCGGCACAAGGCCGATCGCGGACCAGAGCTGCTCGGTGTCGTACTCCCGCACGTCGATGCCGTCGACGGACACCGATCCTGCTGTCACGTCGTAGAGACGACAGATCAGCGACACCAGCGTCGACTTGCCCGACCCGGTGCTCCCGACGATCGCCGTCACGGTACCGGGGCCTGCCGTCAGCGAAATATGTTCCAGCACAGAACGATCCGCGCCGGGATAACTGAACGCCGCCGAGTCTAGCTGCACGTGGCCCGTGACCACGGGTGGTCTGACGGGATGCGGTGGGCTGCCGATCGTCGGCTCGGTTCGCAACACGGCGGTGATCCGGTCTGCGCACACCGACGACCGCGGCAGCATCATCAGGATCAGCGTGGCCATCATCACTGCCGACAAGATCTGCATGAAGTAAGAAAGGAACGCGATCAGCGAGCCGACCTGCATCTCGCCCGCGTCGATCCGCAAGCCGCCGAACCAGATCAACGCCACACTCGACACGTTGATCACTAGCGACGTGGCCGGCAGCAGCAGCGCCTGCCAACGGCCGGCGGCCACGGCGGTCTCGGACAGCGCGCGATTCGCTTCGTCGAACCGCACACGCTCGACGGGCTCACGGGCGAATGCCCGAACCACCCGGATACCCGACAACTGTTCGCGCAGCACGCGATTGATGTTGTCGATGAGCCGTTGCATGCTGCGGAAGATCGGCAGCATCCGCGACACAATCAAGTAGTTGGACAGAGCCAGGACGGGCACGCTGACGAGCAGGAGCCAGGACAGCCCCACATCTTGGTGTACGGCCATGATGATGCCGCCGACACCCGTGATCGGCGCCGTGATCAGGATCGTGCAAGTGAACTGCACCAGAAGCTGGATCTGCCGGACGTCGTTGGTGGTGCGGGTCAGCAGCGACGGCGCACCGAACCGCGCGGTTTCGTGTGCGGAGAAACCGGTGACGTGGTCGAAGACCGCCGCGCGCAGGTCGCGCCCGAAACCCATCCCGGTGCGCGACCCGAAGTAGACGGCCGCGATCGCGCACAGCACCTGCAGTCCGGTCACGGCCAGCATGACGGCGCCCAGCCGCACGATCGTGCCGGTGTCGCCCCGAGCCACGCCCCGGTCGATGATCGCCGCGTTGACGGTCGGCAGGTACAGCGACGAGAGCGCGCTGATTGCCTGAAGCAGCCCGACGATCGCCACCAGCCCGCGGTACGGCCGCACGTATTCGCGCAGCAGACCGAGGAGCATCTCCGTACTGTCGCATATTTCCCGCCCGGTTCGGCACCCCGGCGCGACCGAAATGCGCTGCTAAAACCGCTGGTCAGTGCCGGGATCAGACGTCGGCTATGCGCTGCCGCTATCCTGCTGCTGTGACGAGCCGCAAATTGCCATCGTTGATTTTCGGCGCGTCGGTTGTCGTTGCTTTGGTCGCCGGCTGTTCGCACGGCTCGTCGAGCTCCACCAGCAACTCGGTACCTTCCTCCGCGCCGCCGAAGCAGGCTACCCACGGACCGTTCTTTCCCGAGTGCGGCGGGGTCAGCGACGAGACCGTCAGCCAACTGACGCAGGTGACCGGACTGAAGAACACCGCACGCAACTCCGCGGGCTGCCAATGGCTGCAGGGCGGCGGCATCATGGGCCCGCACTTCTCGTTCACCTGGTACCGCGGCAGCCCGATCGGTCGCGAACGCAAGACCGAAGAGGTGCAGCGCACCAGCGTCGACGACGTCAACATCGACGGCCATGCCGGCTTCATCGCCGTGCAGAGCGATCCGACCGTCGGCGACAGCCTGTGTGAGATCGGTATCCAGTTCAACGACGACTTCATCGAGTGGTCGATCAGCTTCAGCCAGCAGCCGTTCCCGCCGCCGTGCGACGTCGCCAAGCAGCTCACCCACCAGTCGATTGCGAATTCGAAATGACCACTCGCAGGGTTCTGTATGGGGCGCTCGCCGTGATCGCCGCGATGGTGATGCTGACCGGGTGCTCGGGCGGCTTCAGCCGGACCGTCGCCGGGACGCCGGTCAAGGCGGGCGCCAGTGCGAACGGCGGAACCCCGCTGCCGCCCCGCAATAACGACGCCGAGCAGCAGTACCCGAACCTGCGCAAGGAATGCGACGTGCTGACCAGCGACGTGCTGGCCAAGACCGTCGGCGCTGATCCGCAGGACATCCAGAGCACCTTCGTGGGCGCGGTGTGCCGGTGGCAGGCGGCGAATCCGGCGGGGTTGATCGACATCACCCGGTTCTGGTACGAGCAGGGCAGCCTCGACAACGAGCGCCAGGTCGCCGACAAGCTCAAGTACCAGGTGGAGAACCGCGTGATCGCCGGCGCCAAGTCGATTGTGATGCGGCCCAACGACCCCAACGGCGCGTGCGGCGTGGCCAGCGATGCCGGCAGTCAGGGAGTCGTCGGCTGGTGGGTGAATCCGCAGGCGCCTGGAATCGACGCGTGCGCGATGGCCGTCAAGCTGATGGAGCTGACGCTCGCCACGAACGCTTAGGTACCCGGCGTACCCAGGTGTGCGGCCAGCCACGGCAGCGCGGCGGCGAATGACATTGCCGCGAAAGGCCAGTCATGTCTGCCCGGATGGGTCACCACCGAGCACCGAATGCCATAGGCGCTACCAAGAGCACAGAGTGACTTGGCCGCGACGTCCTGGCCCTCCGGATTGCCCGCGGGGTCACCGCCGGCGACGAACCGTCCCGAAACCCCGGTGTAGGGGCCGTGCCGCTCGATCACCGTCGAGGGGTCGAAGGCTGCCCACGCGTCGGCGTTGCCGCCGAACAGCCGGGCGATGGTTTGGTCCTTGCTGCCTGAATTCGGGCTCATATCGCCGGCTATGTCGACGAAGGTGCTGAAGGTGTCGGGGTGCATGACGGTCAGGTCAAGAGCGCAGGTGCCTCCCATCGACCAGCCCACGACGCCCCAGTTCTCCCGTTTGGGGCTGACGTCGAAGTTCGAAATCACAAACGGCACAACATCTTTGACCAGATGGTCGGCGGCGTTGCCGCGGCTGCCGTTGACGCATTCGGTGTCGTTGTTGAACGCGCCGGTCGCGTCGACGAACACCAGCACCGGCGCGTTGCCGTCGTGCGCCGCGGCGTAGTCGTCGATTGTCTGCAGCGCGTTGCCGGGGCGCATCCAGTCGGCGGGCGTGTTCAGCGCGGAGCTGATCATCATCACGGTCGGCAGCCGCGGGTGTGGCGTGGTCGTGAACCACGCAGGCGGCAGGTACACGTACTCGCGGCGGTGGAAGAACCCCGACGCCTCGGCGCCGATGTTCACCGGTACAACGACGCCCTTCTCCGGACGGGTGCCCGCGAGCTGCATCTCGGTGACGGTGAGCCGATCGGTCTGATCGGGCAGCGGCCCGGACGTCAGCTGATTCCACGCGGAATGCACGGTGGGGAAGTAGCCGACCCACAGGTTCACGCCGAGCAGCGCACACACCACGCACAGCGGCACCGCGAGCACGGATACACCACGACGCCACCATCGGGCGGTGCGCCACCCCGCGATCAGCACACCAAGCGCCAGCCCGGTAGCCGCGATCCAGATCCACACCATCCACGGCGCCGGGTCGCCCGCGATGCCCATCGAGCCGATGTAGGCGTGCGCACCGAGCGCCATCAGCAGGCCGGCGAGCATCATCGCCGGCACCGCGATCAGCCGCCACCGACGCGACCGCCAGCCGATCGCACACCCGACGACGGCCGCCGCGACTACCTGGACGGCGACCGGCAGCCAGCCATGGGTCAGCGACAAATGCGAAATGAAGTGGCGCACAACAGCTAACTCGCGTCACTGATGCGGTCCGGCAGCTCGCCCCCGGCCGCGGCGAATGCGTCAAGCGCGCGCACGAGCCCGCGCCGCTGAAGCGAAGGCATCCGATCGACGATCACGGTGATCTCGCGTCGACGCTTACGAGTGACCTCGTTCACGACATCACGTCCTCGCGGGGTCAGCTCTGCGATCAGCTCGCGACGCGACCTCGGGTGCGGCCTGCGTGCGATCAGCCCCGCCGACACCAGGCGGTCGACCATCCGGCCGGTTGTCGAAGGCTGCACGCCGAGCAGACCGGCCAGCGTGGCGAGGTTGACCGGTCCCTCGTTGGCCAGGATGACCAGCGCCCGCAGCTGCGGGATCGTGATGCTGTCGTCGACAGAGGCGATCGACCGCGCGGAGATCGCCATCAGCAGCCGCGACGCGGTCAGCAAGGCCGCAGTGACGGCTTCGGGCGTCTCGTCGCCGACCACGGCGCTCCCTTCGTGCATCCTGTGGGTGATTAAGGTCGACGACAACTATTGCATAGTGCAACTGTCGGATCGTGGCGGCTCACCGCGGCACGTGAAATGTGACCAGCGCGGCTCCGCTGAGGCCCAGGTCCCGCCATGAGGCGGTGGTGCGCAGTACGGCCACCGCCGACGTCGGAAACTTCGTCGAAATGCTATCGGCCGCAGCGGGATTACTCTCTGCCGCATCGGCCAGGCCCAGCGCGACGCTGCTGATCACCGGCTCGTGACCGATCACCAGCAGCGTCGTGACGTCGTCGTCGACTTTATTGATCTCGTCGATCACCGTTCCCGGGACCGCGTCGTAGAGGCGGTCGACGAACCTGACAGGAGCGGTGAGGCCGGTGCGAGCGAACGTCTCGCGGGTGCGGGCGGCCGTCGAGCACAGCACGAGGTCGATGGGAGGCAGCGCCGATCGCAGCCAGTCGCCCGCCAGCCCGGCTTCCCGAACGCCGCGCGGCGCGAGGGGCCGATCCCGGTCGGGGACTCCGCTCGGGTAGTCGGACTTCCCGTGCCGCATCAACGCCAGGGTGCGCTCGGTCATCGTCACCACGCTAGGGCAGCGATGAGCCGCTCGCGCGAAGAGCCGACAGCACATGCCGCGCGACGTCCCCGAAGTTGTCGGAGGCCGGTCCTACACTCGCTTTGCTCGACCAAACCGCACGCGAAAGGAGGGCCGACATGCGATTCATCCACACTGCCGACTGGCAGCTCGGCATGACCCGGCACTTCCTGAACGACGATGCGCAGCCGCGTTATTCGGCCGCCCGTCGCGACGCGGTGAGTGCACTCGGCACGTTGGCAGCCGAGACGGGGGCCCAGTTCGTTGTCGTCGCCGGTGACGTGTTCGAGCACAACCAGCTCGATCCCAAAGTCGTCAGCCAGTCGCTGGAGGCGATGCGCGCGATCGGTGTTCCCGTCTACCTTCTGCCCGGCAACCACGATCCACTGGACGCGTCGTCGGTATACACCAGCGCGCTGTTCGTCGCCGGGCGGCCCGCCAACGTCACGGTGCTGGACCGCTCCGGTGTGCACGACGTCGGCGCCGGCGTGCAGATCGTCGGCGCGCCATGGCGGTCGAAGTCGCCGACCTCCGATCTGGTCGCGGAAGCTCTCGACGGGGTCAGCGCTGACGGCACCACACGCATCCTGGTGGCCCACGGTGGCGTCGATGCCCTCGATCCTGACCCGGACAAGCCGTCGGTCATCGGGCTCGATCGGGTACATGACGCACTCGCCTCGGGGGTAGTGCACTATGTCGCGTTGGGGGACAAGCACTCTCGCACCCAGGTCGGCCCCACAGGGCGTGTCTGGTACTCGGGCTCGCCGGAGGTGACCAACTACGACGACGTCGAGCGCGATCCGGGCCACGTCCTCGTCGTCGACATCGACGAGGACGATCCGGCACGGCCGGTGACCGTGATCGCGCGTCGCGTCGGCAGCTGGCGATTCGTCACGCTCCGCCGCGCCGTCGACAACAGCCGTGACGTCACGGATCTCGACATCAATCTCGACCTGTTGCCCGACAAGGACCGCACGGTCGTGCGGCTCGCCCTGACCGGCACGCTGAGTGTCACCGAGCGCGCGGCGCTGGACGCGTGCCTGGACAAGTACGCGCGGCTGTTCGCGTCGCTGCGAATCTGGGAGGTGCACAGCGATATTGCGGTGGTGCCCGAGGATGCCGAGTTCGCGGATCTGGGAATCGGCGGATTCGCTGCGGCTGCCGTCGACGAGCTTGTCGCGACCGCGAAGTCGGCCGAGTCCGAGGCCGCCGACGACGCGCAGGCGGCGCTGGCGCTGCTGCTCCGGCTGACGGGTCAGACGGCATGAAGCTGCACCGGCTCGTCCTCACGAACTACCGCGGCATCGCGCACCGCGAGATTGTGCTACCCGACTCCGGGATCACCGTGATCAGCGGCGTCAACGAGGTCGGCAAGTCCTCGATGATCGAGGCGATCGACCTGCTGCTCGAAGCCAAAGACCGTTCGACGAAGAAGGAGGTGAAGCAGATCAAGCCCACCCACGCCGACGTCGGCGCCGAGGTGGAGGCCGAAATTAGCACTGGCCCTTATCGATTCATCTACCGCAAGCGATTTCACAAGCGCTGCGAGACTGCGCTCACCGTGCTCGCCCCGCATCGCGAACAGCTCACCGGCGACGAGGCGCACGAGCGTGTGCTCGCGATCGTGGACGAGACCGTCGACACCGAGCTCTGGCGCGCGCAGCGCGTGCTGCAGTCGTCGTCGACCGCGGCCGTCGACCTGTCCCGCTGCGACGCGCTGTCGCGGGCGCTCGACGTCGCGGCAGGCCAGTCCGCCGCGCTGTCAGGCGACGAACCGGCGCTGATCGAACGGATCGACGACGAGTACGCCCGCTACTTCACGCCCACCGGACGCCCCACTGCGGAGTGGGCGTCGGTGTGCAAACGGCTCGCCCGGGCCGAAGCCGAGGTGGCGCAGTGCGCGGAAGCCGTCGCCGAGGTCGACGAATGCGTCCGCCGGCACGCGGAGCTGTCCGCGGAGCTCGCCGGGCTCGTCGCTCAGCGTGCCGCGGCGCAGCAGCGGCTCACGGCTGCGCGCGCGGCTGCGGCGGCGGTCGCCGAACTGACCGCGCAGCTGACGCGGGCCGAATTGGTCGCCGCGGCAGCCGAAGCCAACGCCGCAGCATCGGCGGCTGCGCTCGCCGAGCGCCGGCGCCTGTGTGCCGACATCGAGCAGCGTGTTGCCGCGGTCGCCGGCTTGGAGGCCGAGGTTGTGGCGGCTGGCGAGGAGGAGGCGGTCGCTCGGGAGGTCGATGTCGTCGCCGCGGCAGCCGCCGAACAATCCGCTGCGGCGCTAGCCGCGGCGCAGGCGCGGGTCGACACCGCTCACGCCGCGTACAACCGAATGTCCGACCGCGACGAAGCCACCCGGCTCACAGCCAGGCTGGAGAAGATCGACGCGATTCGAGGTGACCTCGAGCGTGCTGAGCAGAACGTGGCGGCAGCCACGGTCAGCGACGCGGTCATGCACGAGATCGAGGTCGCAAAGGCTGCAGTCGAAAGAGCTTCGAGCCGGGCCGAACTGGCTTCCGTGCGCGTCGAGATCACTGCGGCCGCTGACATCGAGGTGTGCTCGCCCGACGGGCGGATCACGCTCGCTGCGGGGGAGACGACCACTGTGAGCGCCACCGCGGCCACCGACATCAAGATCCCGGAAGTGCTGACAGCGCAGGTGATTCCGGGGGCCACCGCCGCCGACCTGGCGGCAACCCTCGACGCTGCGCGACAGCACCTCCGCGACCTGCTCGACGCCGCCGGGGTTGCCGATGTCGCCGCCGCGCGAGCCGAGGCGCAACGCCGGCGCGACGCGCTGGCCGAGCGCGACCGGTTGACGGCGACGCTGTCGGGGTTGTGCGGCGACGACGCCGTCGACGACATGCGTGCCCGCCTCGTATCACTGCGCGAGCGGGACATTGCCGACGACTCGGCCGACCTGGACACCTCGTCTGCGCGCGCCGCGCTGGATGCGGCGACGGCGACGCACCGAGCGGCGATCGAGCATTGTCAGAAGGCGCGTGACGTCGCGGCGGCTGCTGCCGCCGCGCTTGTCGAAAAGTCCACCCGGGCAACGGTATTGCGAGGGTCGCTGGCTGCCGCTAAAGCTGAACTCGAAACCGCGCGCCAGCGGCTCGCCGAGCACCGTGCGGCGGAGAGTGACGACGAGCTGGACGTGCGCACCCGCGCCGAGA
Organism: Mycobacterium sp.; assembly: GCA_035651275.1. GTDB lineage: Bacteria > Actinomycetota > Actinomycetes > Mycobacteriales > Mycobacteriaceae > Mycobacterium. The sequence continues at coordinate 12,325 of DASRFZ010000279.1, forward strand.
GCGCACAGTGCCAGACCGCCACCGCGCAGGTGGCGGAGATCCGATCCCGGCTGGCGGAGATGGCTGTCGAGCGCGTCGAGGCAGAGTTGTGTGAGGCCGAGCAGGATGCCGATGAACTGACACGACGTCATGACTCCGCGGTAGCCGAATTACGGGATCTGGCAACGCAATTGCGCGTATACGGCACCGAGGGCCGTCAGGGCAAGCTTGACGCGGCAGAAGCCGAGCGTGCCCACGCGCTCAGTGAATGTGACCAGGTCGGCCGTCGCGCGCGCGCCGCGCAATTGCTGCGGTCGGTGATCCGCAAGCACCGCGACGACACCCGGCTGCGCTACGTCGAGCCGTTCCGTGCCCAGGTACAGCGGCTCGGCCGCATCGTGTTCGGCGACGATTTCGAGGTCGAGATCGACAGCTCGCTGCGGATCTGCGGCCGAACGCTGGCGGGCTGCACGGTCCCATACGAATCGTTGTCCGGCGGCGCGAAAGAACAGCTCGGAATCGTGGCGCGGCTCGCGGGCGCGGCGCTGGTCGCCGCGGCTGACGGCGTACCCGTGATCATCGACGACGCGCTCGGGTTCACGGATTCGCACCGCCTGACCAAGATGGGCGCAGTATTCGGCGCGGTCGGCCGCGACGCCCAAGTGCTTGTGCTGACCTGCGACTCGCGTCGTTACGACAGCGTTGACGCCGCCCACCACATCGAATTGACCGCGTAGCGCACGCCTGACGGCTTACACTTCGCGCGGTGGAGATCGACAGCGATTTCGTCGTCGTCGGAACCGGTTCTGCGGGTTCGGTGCTGGCTAACCGCCTCAGCGCCGATTCAGCCGTCAGCACAGTCGTTCTGGAAGCAGGACCAAAGGACGACGACAAGTTCGTCCGCATCCCAGCCGCTTTCGCGAAGCTGTTCCGCACCGAGCGCGACTGGGACTACCTGACCGAACCGCAGGCAGGGCTCGGCGGCCGCCAGATCTATTGGCCGCGCGGCAAAACGCTGGGCGGCTCGTCGTCGATGAATGCGATGATGTGGGTCCGTGGATTCGCCGCCGACTACGACGAGTGGGGCGAGAAAGCCGGCGAGCAGTGGTCGTTCGCGCAACTCGCACCGTATTTCGACCGGATCGAGGCTGGGCCGCTGGTGATTTCACCTCAGCGCAGCCCGCGCAGCGCGACGACGGCGTGGCTCGCGGCGGTCCAGGAATGCGGATATCACCTCGAAGAGCCGAATGCCGATGCGCCCGAAGGCTTTTGCCAGACGCTCGTCACTCAGCGCAAAGGTGCCCGGTGGAGCTGCGCCGACGCCTACCTGAAACCCGCGCTGTCCCGCTCCAACCTGACGTTGTTCACCGAGGCGACCGCGCGCCGTGTGTTGTTCGACGGAACACGCGCCGTCGGCGTGGAATTCGAGCGCAACGGCGAGCGTCACGTGGTGCGCACCCGCCGCGAGGTGGTGCTGAGCGGTGGGGCGGTCAACAGCCCGCAGCTGTTGATGCTGTCAGGCGTCGGCGACACCACCGAGTTGAAGGATCACGGCATCGACGTGGTGTCCCCGTCGCCCGACGTAGGCAAGAATCTGATCGACCACCTTGTCACGCCACTGGGTTTCGAGGTGCGCCGCGACAGCCTGTTCGCCGCCGAAAAGCCTTGGCAACTGGTCAGTTATCTGCTGCGCCGACGCGGCATGCTCACGTCGAACGTCGGCGAGGCCTACGGCTTCGTGCGCAGCAGACCCGACCTGGATCTGCCGGACCTCGAGCTGATCTTCGCTCCCGCACCGTTTTTCGACGAGGGGCTCGGCGATCCGTACGGGCACGCAGTGGTCATGGGCCCGATTCTGGTGAAGCCGCTCAGTCGCGGCACCATCACGTTGAAATCCGCCGACCCCGCGGCCAAACCGTCGATCGACCCGCGGTATCTCTCCGATCCGGACGGCAAGGATCGCGAAGCGCTGATATCGGGCTTGCGGATGACCGCGAAGATAGCCCAAACGGCTGCGCTCAAAGACGTACTCGGCAAGGTCGCGCGACCGCTCGATGCCAGCGACACGGGTGAAGAGACGTTGGAGAAAGCACTGATCACGTGCTCGCACACGCTGTATCACCCGGTCGGGACTTGCCGCATGGGCCATGACCCCTTCAGCGTGGTCGACCCGCAGCTGCGGGTCCGCGGCGTCGACGGGTTGCGGGTCGCCGACGCGTCGGTGATGCCCACCATCATTCGCGGGCACACGCATGCACCGTCGGTTCTCATCGGGGAGAAGGCCGCCGATCTGATCCGCTCGGACCGACGCTGACGCTCGGTTGCCTGTCTGCAGGCTTCCACTCCATAATCAGCCGGTGACCCAACTGAAGAGCTGTGTGCGCGTCCTCGCCGTTGTGCTGATGGCTTTTGTGCCGTTCCTGTCCCAACCCGTCGCCGTCGCAGACCCGCCGCCGGCGGGCGCACACATCACGGCTGTCGAACCGGTCAACGATCGCTGGGAGAAGATCTCGGTCTATTCGCCGTCGATGGACACGGTGATCGTCAACGACGTGTACAAGGCGCCAGGCAACGCGTCGGCGCCAGTCTTCTATCTGCTGAACGGAATCGACGGCGGCGTCGACAACAAGGGCTGGTTTGGGCTCACCGACATCCAGGGCTTCTTCGCCCACAAGAACGTCAACATCGTCTCGCCGATCGGCGGTCAGTACAGCTACTACACCGACTGGGTGGCCGACGATCCCGCCCTCGGCCGCAACAAGTGGCAGACCTACCTGACGCAAGAGCTGCCGCCCTTGATCAACCATGAGTTGAAGGCCAACGGCCGCAACGCGATCGGCGGCCTGTCGATGAGCGGCGGCCCCGCGCTGGACCTCGCGATCCAGGCACCGGGCCTGTACCGTGCCGCGGGTTCGTACAGCGGTTGCCCCTCGACGTCAGATCCCAAGCAGGCCAGCCAAATTGCGCTGTCGATGATCCCGAGCGGAGCCAATGCGGCCAACATGTGGGGTCCGGAAGGCGGGCCCGACTGGGTCGCGCACGATCCGTCGAAGAACGTCACCAAACTCAAAGGCGTCGCGGTGTACGCCGCCGCGTCGACCGGTGCCGTCGGTCCCGTCGACAACCTGCCGCCGGACTTTCCGACGCCCGTCGGCGGCCAGCTCGTCGAAAGCATCACGCTCGACTGCACACAGCAGTTCGCCGACGCCGCCAAGGCGGCGGGCGTGCCGATCACTTTCGTGGTGCGTCCCGAGGGCGCGCACACCTGGGGACTCTTCGAATCGGAGATGCAAGAGTCCTGGAACAAGGTGATCGGACCCGCGCTCGGCGTGACGTCGGCTTAGCCATCCGTCGCACGGCCATTTGCTCTTCGCGCAAGCGGCTCATCGGTGCCTTCTGCTCTTCGCGCAAGCGGCTCATCGCCCGGCAGAATGTCGGGTGATGACGATGAACGCGAAGCGCCGCCGCGCGCACGCCAAGCTGGCGTCGCTTCCCGGTGTGCGCGCGGTGCGGCGCCCTGTTTCGCCTGACTCCACCGAAGAGTTCGACCTGTACTACGTGCGCACCGGCCGCCGAACGGCGCATCCGCTGGTGATCATTCCGGGGGGCCCGGGGGCGGCGTCGATCGCGCTGTATCGGGGCACGCGGCGACGCGCGGTGGCCGCCGGGCTCGACGTCATCATGGTCGAGCATCGCGGGGTGGGGATGTCGCGCCACGACGACGCCGGCGCCGACCTGCCGCCGCAAGCGCTGACGATCGACCAGGTCGTCGACGACTTCGCCGCCGTCCTCGACGACGCCCATGTCGACAAGGCGATTCCCTACGGCACGTCGTACGGCGCATATATCGCTGCGGGCATCGGCGTCCGTCACCCGCAGCGCGTGCAGGCGATGATCCTGGACTCGCCGGTGCTCTCCGGGGACGACATCGAGGAAGTACGCACCGCGATCCGGCGCGTGCTGTGGGACGGGACCGACTCGGAAACCGCCGAGTTGGCGCCGAAAGTGCGGCGATTGGTCGACGAGGGAGTGCTGACGCCGGCCGCCGGGCAGCTGGCCGGGGCGGTATACGGCTTCGGCGGTCCCGAGCTGCTGAACCGTCAACTCGACTTGCTGCTGCGCGGCCGCCGCGGGCTGTGGACGGTGCTCGACGGCCTGGCGCGCATGCTGATCGCACGCAAAGCGCCGTACCGCAACGAGCCCGACCTGGTGGGTCGCATCGGCTTCCGCGAGCTGAACTACGGTGACGTGCCCGACGGGCAACCGCTTGACCCGGCCGCTGCCTATCGCGAATTCTCCACGGACACTGTGGAGTTCGAAGCCGAACCGTACGACCTCGTCGCCGAGATGCCGAAGTTCACCTGGCCGACGGTCGTCGTCTCCGGTGGTCGCGATCTGACGACGCCGCCCGCGATCGCCGACCGGATCGCCACGCTGGTGCCGAAGGCTCGACTTGTGCGGCTTCCGACGGCCGGCCACAGCGTGCTCGACGGTCGGGAGCCGGCGGCACTGCAGATCGCAAAAGCGGTGCGCGACGGCAGGATTGACGCGCTGCCAGAACGTGCGGCCGCGCTCGACGCGCTGCCGGCCTCGCCACCGATCCGGTTGATGACCGCGGCGATCGGTGCCGCGGCCGCGGTTGAGAGCGTCGTGCCGGGCGTAGTACCGCGGCTGGTGCAGCGCGTCGCCGCTACTTCATGAAGCCGATCGCGCTGTAGTTGAGGTCGCCCAGGCCCGCCGCGCCGAAGTTTGCGAGATTGCTCCGCACCGCGACGTTTCCGGGCGACTGAAACAGCGGCAGACTGAATCCCTCTTTCCACACCAGCGAGTCGACCTCGTTCGCGAGCCGCCGCGCGGTGCCCGGGTCAAGCTCGGACAGCGTCTGCTCGATCTTCGCGTCGATCTGCGCGCTGCCGATCTTTCCGAAATTGCTTTCGCCGTAGGACGCGTAAATCTGGGTGAGGCTGGAGAGCGGGAACGCATCGCCGACCCAGCCGAACAGCGCGATGTCGAAATCGCCCTTGTTGATGTAGTTCGTGAAGAATCCCCCGCCGCCCTTCACATCGATGTCGAGCTTCACTCCGACCTGCGCGAGGCTGTTCTGCGCGACTTGGGCGATCTGACGGCCGCTCAGCGCGTCGAACAGCACAAGGCGCACGGACAGGGTGCGGCCGTCCTTTTGCCGGAACGGGCCGTTGAGCTTCCAGCCCAAGTCGTCGAGATCCTTGCGGGCCTGCGTGGGGTTGAACGCTGCCACGCTGCTGTTGTCCTGGTAGCCCTTTTGGCCGGCAACGTAGACGTGGTTGTTCAACGGGGTCGGATGGTCGACCAAACCGCGCTGGCTGATGTCCGCGATCGCTTGCCGGTCAATGCCTTTCATGACCGCGAGGCGTAACTTGTCGTCGGCCAGGATCGAGCCCTGCGCACCATTGAAGGTGAAATGCGTCCAACTGGGGCCCGGTGCGCGGCGGATCGAAATGCCCGGCGTACGCCGCGCGATGGTCAGGTCGTCGAGCGAACCCAGGCCGACGGCGTCGATCGCATTGTTCTGTAGGGCGGGAATATCCGCGGCGGCGTCGAGCACCAGCAGCGTAATCGAATCCAAGCGTGGCTGCGGTCCCCACCATTTCGGGTTGCGGGTCAGCACCATTCGCTGCGCCGCTTTGTCGAGGCCGGTGACGATGAACGGTCCGGCCGACGGGCCGGGCGCGGTGAGTTGCGCGGTGTTGAACGCCTCCGGAGTGTCGGTCATGGTGTGGGGCAGCAGCACCGAGTTGCCCGCGAACATGCCCTGCCATTCGGCGTACGGTTTCGCGAACGTCATCACCGCCTGCCGGTCGTCGACTCCGCGAGTGACCGTCGCGACGCGGTCTGCACCGCCCGGAGCGGCGATTGCGAAGCGGTCGTCATTACCGGACAGCGCGTGGATTTGTGCAGCGATGTCAAGCCACGTGACCGGAGTTCCGTCGGACCACACCGCTTTCGGGTTGATCGTGTAGGTGACTACCTGCGGATTGGTCTTGGTGAGTTCGACGCTGGTGAAGTAGTCCGTGTTCAGGGTGGTCGAGCCGTCGGGTTTGATTCTGAAAGCCCTTGGCATCGTGGGCTTTATGATTGCCGCCGCGTCGGCGGTGTTGCCGTCAATATGGAGTGGATTGAAGTTCACCGGGTACTCGCTCAACGCGAGCCGCAGGTTACCGCCCTCTTGAAGCATGGCCGGATCACGTGGGTTGATGTCGTTGGTGCTGCCGACCTCTGCGGCTCCCCCTGCTGCGGCCCCGTGCCGGGCGCCGCCCAACCGCGCGACCAACACGCCGCCGACGACGAGTGCCACGATGACGGCCAGCGTCGCGGCGATCCGCAGCACCGACTTGCGCATTCCCGTGTCCTGGGGCGGTGGCGGCACAGGCGGTTTACCCGGTGGCGGACCGGACGGCCGCGGAGGCTCCATCGGCGGCGGGGGCTCGGCGGGCGGCGTTGCACCCGAACTCGTCAGGTCGGGCGGCGTCCGCGGCACTGCTTTAAGCAGTCGCCGGGTGTAGTCGTGCTGTGGGTCGCCAAAGACCTGGTCGGCGTCCCCCTGTTCGACGATCGCCCCGTCGTACATCACCGCGACATCATGGGCGAGGTGTTTGACCACCGACAGGTCGTGCGAAACGAACAGGTACGACAGCCCGAATTCACGCTGAAGGTCGAGCAGCAGGTTGATGATGCCGGCCTGGATGGACACATCCAATGCGGAGACCGGCTCGTCGAGCGCAATGATCTTGGGCTGCAACGCCAATGCCCTGGCGATGCCGACACGCTGCTTCTGGCCGCCGGAGAATTCGGCCGGGTAGCGGCCCGCGTCGGTGCGCCGCAGTCCGACGGTGTCAAGCAGCTGACCCACGCGTTCGTCGGCGCGCTGCTTGTCAAAGCCGTTGGCGAGCATGGGTTCTGCGATCACATCGGATACCGGCAAACGCGGATCAAGCGATGCGACAGGGTCCTGAAAGACGACTTGTAGGTCGCCGCGCAGGGCGCGCCTGCGCTGGCGGTCGAGGTGCGCGACGTCGCTGCCCAGCACCTCGATCGATCCGGACTGCGGTTGCGTCAGCCCCAGGATCTGGTGCAGCGTCGTCGATTTGCCCGAACCGGACTCCCCGACGATGCCGAGTGTGCGGCCCTGTCGAAGCTCGAAGCTGACACCGTCGACGGCGCGAACATCCCCGACGTGACGGCGGAATACGACCCCCTTCGTCAAAGGGTATGTCTTGGTCAGATCATTGACACGAAGCACCACCGGCGAGTCGGCCGTCGCGCTGTCGTCTGCCGGCGGCTCCGTATGCACGCCGTAAATGTCGGCCGCGCTGCGTCCGGCCACGTGCTCTGTGCGAATGCACGCAGCCCGATGTGCCGGTCCGACGGTGACCAGCTCCGGCTCGGCGGTCCGGCAGGCGTCCACGGCCGACGGACACCGCGGCGCGAACGGGCACTCACCGACCTCGACGACCGAAAGCGACGGCGGCGCACCGGGTATCGGCACCAGCCGTGACCCGCGCGGCGCGTCGAGCCGCGGTACCGAACCCAAAAGCCCCGCGGTGTAGGGCATCCGCCGGTCGCGGTACAGCGTTTCGACGTCGGCTGTTTCGACTGCCCGCCCGGCGTACATCACCAGCGCGCGGTCGGCGAACTCGGCGACGACACCGAGATCGTGGGTGATGATCACGACGCCGGCACCCGTGACATCCCGCGCTGTCTTCAGCACGTCGAGAATCTGCGCCTGCACGGTGACGTCGAGCGCGGTCGTCGGCTCGTCACAGATCAACAGGTCGGGATTGTTGGCGATCGCGATGGCGATGACCACGCGCTGCCGCTCACCGCCGGACAGCTCGTGCGGAAACGACCGCGCGCGGCGGTCCGGCTGGGCGATGCCGACGAGGTCGAGCAGCTCGACGGCGCGGTCGCGGGCAGCCCGTCTTATGGTGTCGCGCTGATGAATTCGGATGGCCTCTGCGATCTGGTCGCCGACGGTGTACACCGGGGTGAGCGCGGACATCGGGTCCTGGAACACCATGCCGATCGTCTCGCCCCGCAGCGCCGACATTTTCTTGTCGGACATGCCCAGCAGTTCGTCGCCGCCCAGCCGCACCGATCCGGACACCTCGGCGTACTGCGGCAGCAGACCCATGACGGCCATCGCCGATGCTGATTTTCCCGAGCCGGATTCGCCGACGATCGCGAGCACCTCACCCGCGTCGACGTGATAGCTCAAGCCCCGGACCGCCGCAACGCCACCAGTCTCGGTGGGAAAGGTCACCGTCAGACCGGTCACCTCGAGGAGCGGGCTCACTTATGTCTCCGGAGCCGACCGCTACCCGGGTCGAACGCGTCGCGCAGGCCGTCGCCGACGAGGACCGCGCAGAACAGGATGACCACCAGCAGGGCTGCCGGGAACAAGAACACCCACGGGAACGTCGTGGCGGAACTGGTGCCGTCGGCAATCAGCGTGCCCAGCGACACGTCCGGTGGCTGAACGCCAAAACCCAAGTAGCTCAATCCTGTTTCGGCCAGAATCGCGGCCCCGACGGATAGTGCGGTGTCGATGATCAGGATCGACGCGACGTTCGGCAGGATGTGCCGGACGATGATGCGCCAGTTCGCGACTCCCATATACCGTGCGGCCTGGACGAATTCGCGGTCTCGCAGTCCCATCGTCATACCACGGACCATGCGCGAGCTGATCATCCAGCCGAAGGCGGCCAACAGAAGGATCAGCCAGAAGATTGTGCCCGACTGCTTCGTGCGCGGGGTGACGATCGCAATCAGGATGAACGACGGCACCACCAGAAGCAGGTCGACGACGAACATCAGGACGCGGTCCCGACGCCTGCCGAAGAAGCCGGCGACCGACCCCACCGTCGCGGCGATCGTCGCGGAGATGGCGGCGACGCAGACGCCGATCAGCATCGACTTCTGCATGCCGCGGAGGGTTTGTGCCAGCAGGTCCTGGCCGAGCGAGTTGGTGCCGAAGATGTGGTCGGCGGACGGCGGCTCCTGCAGGGCCGAGTAGTCCAATTCGCTGTAGCTGTAAGGCAGGAAGTGTGGCGCCGTGTAGCAGCCGACGAACAGCACGACGAGAAGGATCAGCGAGACCACGGCGGGCTCGTTGCGCAGGAACCTGCGCAGCACGAGGCTGCGTCGGGACACGAATTCTGTTGTGCCGACGTTGTTTTGGACGATGGTCTGCTGCGTCATGTGACGCGCACCCGTGGGTCGAGCAACGCAAGGATCACGTCGGAGAGCAGACCGCCCACCAGCACCATGGCCCCCGCGAACACGGTGACTGCCGCGACGATGTTCGTGTCCTGGGCCGAGATGCCCTGCACGATCCACTCGCCGATACCATGCCAGCCGAAGATCTTCTCCACGAACACCGCTCCGGTGACCAGGCCGGCGATTCCGTACGCGAACAGCGTCGCCATCGGAATCAGCGCTGTGCGCAGCCCGTGCTTGAGCAACGCGCGCGGTCGGGTCAGACCCTTCGCCCGCGCGGTGCGGATGAAGTCCTGGTCGAGAACGTCGAGCATCGCGTTGCGCTGATATCGGCTGTAGCTGGCCATCGCGAACAGCGCCAACGTCAACGTCGGCAGAATCAGATGTTGCACCCGGTCGCCGAACTGGTGCCACCACCCGCCCTGCGCGCCGGCCGACGTCTCGCCGATGTACTCGAAGACCTGCACGCCCAGCACGTTGTTGGCTCGCAGTGCCACCAGAATCAGCAGGTTCGCCATGACAAACGTCGGGATGGACAGCACCAGCAGCGACAGCACGGTGATCACCCGGTCGCTGAGCCGGTACTGGCGGATTGCGCCCCACGCGCCCAGCAGCACTCCGGTGATCGCACCGATCACGACGCCGAGCACCACCAGCCGAGTGCTCACGCCGATGCGCCGCCACAGCTCCTGCGAGACCGGCTGGCCGCCGACGGTGGTGCCGAAATCTCCGCGCACGGCGCCGGACAACCATTTCCCGTAGCGCACAGGTATGGGCTTGTCGAGGTCGAGCTCTGCGGCCTTCGCGTCGATCACGGTTTGCGGCGGCCGTGGGTTGCGCGACAGCAGGCTGTCGAGCGGGTGGAAGGACACCGACGTCAGGCAGAACGTCAGAAACGACGCGAACAGCAACAGTACGAGGTAGTTCAAAAGTCGGCGCGCCAGAAAGCCCGTCATACCTCGACCACCCGCCGCATGCGGCCAATGTAGGAGATGACGGCGGTCAGGGCGAAGATATCGTGGTTTCGCCGCGCCGCCAGCGCTCAGCCGAGTTTGTACGTCGCGATCGCCTTGGCGACCCGTTCGCCGTCGGGCCGCAGCACGTCGGCCTCGCAGCTGACTAGTGACCGTCCACGCCGCAACACCCTGCCCTCGCCGATCAGGTCGGTCGACTGCGCGGGAGCGAGGTACTCCAAAGCCATCGAAACCGTCACTCCGCGAAGCGATTCGGGTGCGTCGGCGCCGCACCACGCCGCCGCCATCACGGTGAGGTCGGCCAGTGTGGCGATGGCGCCGCCGTGCACCATGTCACCCAGCGTGGTGTTGGACGGGTCCCACGGTAGCCGCAGTCGCACGCCGTCGGCCTCCAGCTTCTCGGCGAGGATACCGAGCTTGGCGACGAACGGGGACTGAGGCAGGAAGGCGGCGATGACGTCGCGGCCGTCCTGCGTCGTGGTGGAATTCGATGTCATGACTAAGTATTAGCGGCGGAGTAACCGAGCTCGGTCAATTACCTGAGCCGTAAGGGCGGGTGAGAATCTCCAGGTAATGGCCTGCGGGGTCGGGGAAGTAGACACCGCGGCCGCCGTCGTTGTGGTTGATCTCACCGGGTCGCGCGCGGCGCGGGTCGGCCCAGTGTTCCAGGCCCCGTTCGCGGATACGGCCGTAGATGGCGTCGAAGTCGTCCTCGGACACCAGGAATGCATAGTGCTGCGGCCTGATGTCGTCGCCGCTGTCCGCGAAGTCCAGACTGACGCCGTGTTCGAGCTCGACCGCCAGGAAGTGGCCGAACGGTTTGGCGGCGGGCAAGCCGAACACCTCGGTGAAAAAGCCGGCAGATTCGGCCTTGTCCTTTGCCGCAACAATGGTGTGGTTGAACCTGATACTCATGGCAAGTCCACACTAGAGGAATGCGCGCGGCCGAGGGTGAGCTCATGGTCGGGGATCGCGTGGCGCTGCGGGCCCCTCGGCTCAGCGATGCGGAGCCGCTGTTCGCGTCGATCACCTCCGACCCGAACGTCGCCCGCTTCTTGTCGTGGACGCCGCACCCCGACGTCGACGAGACGCGGCGGGTGATCACCGAATTGTTCAACGTCGGCGGCGACCAGACTTGGGTTGTCGTGCTGGGTGACTCGGAGGAGATCATCGGGCAGATCGGCTGTCGACGACTGCAGCCGCACGCGACCGAATTGGGCTATTGCCTGGCGACGCGATGGTGGGGCTGCGGCCTGATGTCCGAGGCGGTGGCGGTGATAATGCGACGTCTGCAACAGGATTCGCGGGTATACCGTGTCGAGGCGGTATGTCATGTCGACAACGCCCGCTCGGCCCGCGTCCTCGAGAAGTGCGGCCTTTCACTGGAGGGCCGAATGGTCCGGCACACGGTGTTTCCCAACCTGGGCTCCGAGCCGCAGGACTGCCTGCTGTATGCGCGGGCGATGAGATAGGAGAGCCGTGACGCCTGCCCGATTCCAGTTCAGTGATCTCGTCGTGCCGGTCGTCGCCGCGCCGATGGCGGGCGGCCCGTCGACTCCCGAACTCGCGGCCGCCGCGACCAACGCGGGCGGGCTGGGTTTCGTCGCAGCCGGCTACCTGTCGGTGGAGGACTTCGCCGACCGGCTCGCGACCGCCCAAAAACTGGTATCGGCCCCTGTCGGTGCGAATCTCTTTGTCCCGCAGCCGAGTTTGAACAACGCCGACGAGGTTTCACGATACGCGGAGGCGCTGGCCGATGACGCGCAGCGGTACGGCGCCGAACTCGGCTCACCTCGGTACAGCGACGACGGCTTTGACGCGAAGCTCGACGTCCTGCTGGATCTGCGCCCTGAGGTTGCGTCGTTCACGTTCGACGTGCCCAACGTTGAGCAGATTCGCCGCTTGGCTCAGGCGGGAATTGCCACGGTCGCGACGGTGACCAGTGCGGCAGAGGCCGAGCTTGCGGTTTCACGGGGCGTGGACGCTGTTGTTGTGCAGGGACCCGAGGCGGGCGGTCACCGCGGCACGTATGACGCCACCGCGCAACCCAATTCGAAACCGTTGCAGGAACTGCTGTCGGCGGTGCTCGAACGGGTCAGCATTCCCGTGGTAGCTGCCGGCGGCTTGATGACGGCGGCCGACGTCGACGGAGTTCTGCGCACGGGCGCGGTCGCCGCACAACTGGGCACCGCGTTCTTGCTCTCGGCGGAGGCGGGCAGCAGCCCTGTTCACCGCGCGGCTTTGCAGGATCCGCAGTTCACCGAAACCGCTGTGACGCGGGCATTCTCGGGCCGCTACGCCCGCGG
>DASRFZ010000280.1:0-20684 GCA_035651275.1 Mycobacterium sp.
GCTTGCAGATCAAGTACCTCAACCCGATGATCCGGCCGCTCGCTCCGTTTCTGCCGGGCTTCGCGATCATCAAGCACCGTGGTCGCACCTCGGGGAAGTCGTACGAAACGATCGTGAACGCCTACCGCAAGGGCAATGTGCTCGCGGTGCTCCTGGCGCACGGCAAGACCAACTGGGTGAAGAACGTGCTGGCCGCCGGTGAAGCCGACGTCCACATGTCCCGTCGCGACGTGCACGTCACCAACCCGAGGGTGCTGCCTGCCGGCACCGACGATCCCTCGCTACCGGCAATCGTGCGGCGCGGCGCACGCGTGACCGGCGTGTTCGTGGCCGACATCGCCTGAAGCCATGGCCACGGATCTGACGCTTTACCTCGACGACGAGCCCGGCGAACTGGCCCTGATTGGTGACGTGCTCGGCAAAGCCGGTGCGAACATCTCCGGCCTGTGCGCGGTCACCAGCGGCGGAGGCCAGGCGGAAGTTCATGTCCTCGTCGAGGATCCGACTCCGGCGTTCGAAGCCTTGCAGCACGCGGGAATTCAGATCGCGTCCGAACAGGAGGTGATCGTCCTCGAGATTCAAGATCGGCCGGGCGCATTGGCCGAAGTCGCGCGAAAACTCGGTAATACCAACGTGAATCTGACCATCGCCTACCTCGCGACCAACACCCGGCTCGTGCTCGCCGCCGACAATCTCGCGGAGGCGAAAGCGGCCCTGGCCGACTAGACGGCTGCGGTTTCCCGCACTGCCTCGATGCGAGCCGGGACGTGTTTGTGCCACGGCGTGCCTGCGTACGCGTCGCGCCACTTGGTCGACGTCAAACTGTTCGGAGCCACACCCGGCGCCTGCCCGTCGACGTAGTCCAGACCGAACCCGTTGGGCAGCGACGCATGTCCCGGCAGCATCGCCTCGCTGATCTCGACCGTCGCCTCGGCGCTGCCCGCCGCTGTCGAAATCCGCGCGCGACCGCCGTCGACGAGTCCGAGCGCCTGGGCGTCCTCGACGCTGACGCGCAGCGCTCCATTCTCGTCACGTTTACGCCACGACGGGTCGCGGAAGATGTCGTTGGCGGTATAGGCCCGGCGCTCCCCCGCTGACAGCACGATTGGAAACTCCGCTGTCGTCCGGTCGGCGGGAGCCCCTGCCAAAGCCCTTATCTCATTGAGCATTTCGGGTAGATCGAGCGCAATTTTGTGATCGGCATGGGTGATCAAGGCGAAGTCATCCTCGTATTCGTGCACGGTGAACGTCACACCCGACCGGTTCGTCAGGATCGCTTCGAACAACGCGTTGCCATCCGCGTGGCCCGCACGGCGCACCGCGTCGGGATAGGTGAACGCCGTCTTCTGGGCGAGCCCCCACAACGCGGCCGCGCCGGCAAGACCGTCGGGCAAAGTCGGACCCAGCGTTTCGTAGAGCACAAACGGCAGCACCCTGTTCAGCATAGGGTTGGCGCTTACCGCCTCTATGAACGCGACGGAATATGCCTCGAGTCCGGCCCGTGCCGCCTCACGCAGCGGACGCAGGTCGGCCTCGTCGATCACGCCGAGCGCGCGGACCAGTCGCGCCCAGATCTCCGGCTCCGGCAGTGTGCCGGGCAGCGGGTCGAGCAGCGGATGCCGCAAATGGAAAGTGTTGTGTGGGAACTCGAGATTGAAGAACGTCGCTTCCGGCTTCTCGAACTGCGTCGCGGCCGGCAACACGTAGTGCGCGAGCCGAGCTGTTTCGGTCATCGCCACGTCGATGACCACCATGAGTTCGAGGGACTCGAACGCCGCGCGGCATGCGGCGGTGTCCGCCAGCGAATGCGCCGGGTTGGAGCTTTCGACGATCATCGCCCGGAACCGATCGGGATGATCGGTCAAGATCTCTTCTGGAACAACGTTGGACGGCACCAGACCGGCGATGATCGGCGCGCCCGTCACCGGGGTCCGCCCCACGCCGCTGGTACTGAACAGCGGGGCGAACATCGAATGCAGATGCTGCCCACCGCGTTTGGCGAAGCTTCCAGTGAGAATCCACAGCAGCTTGTTCAGGTATGAAGAGAGCGTGCTGTTGGGCGCCTGCTGAATACCCAGATCTTCGAACACCGCCACACTCTCGGCGCTGCCGATCCGGCGGACCGCGGCCCGCAGCAGTTGCTCGTCGACACCACAGCGCTGCGCGTAGTCGCCAACCGGTACCTCTTGCAACACCTGCCGCACCTTGCCGACTCCGTTGACGTGGTCGGCCAAAAACGCTTCGTCACACAGGTTTTCCTGCACAAGGATCGCAGCCATCGCCGCCAGACACCACGCGTCGGTGCCGGGCCGCACGCGCAGATGGAAGTCGGCCATCTTGGCGGTGTCGGTGATCACCGGATCGATCACGATCATCGAACGGTCCGGATCTTTGGCTATCTCGTTGAGGACGGTGCGGGCCCGCGGGAAGCTCTGGGACATCCACGGGTTCTTGCCGACGAACACCGACACTTCGGCGTACTCGAACTCGCCTCGGGTGTGGCCGCCGTACAGGTGCCGGTCGACCCAGTGCTCCCCGGTCTTCTCCTGCGCCAACGCATTTGACCGGTACCGGGAGCCAAGCGCCCGCAGGAACGCGCCGCTGTACGCGCCGCCGAGGTGGTTCCCCTGACCGCCGCCCCCGTAGTAGAAGATCTTGTCGCCACCGTATGCGTCACGGATGTGCGCGAACCCCTCGGCGATTTCGGTGATCGCGGTGTCCCAGTCGATCTCCTCATAGCTGCCGTCGGCCCGTCGTCGCATCGGTGATGTCAGACGGCTGCGGTTGTTCTGGTAGTGATCGAGCCGCAAGGCCTTGTTGCAGGTGTACCCGTGAGATGCCGGATGTTCCTTGTCGCCGCGGATCTTCACCAGATTGCGTCCCTCGAGTTGCACCACGATGCCGCAGTTGCACTCGCACAGAATGCATGCCGTCTGCTTCCATTCACCGCTCATCGCTGGTGTCCTTTCGGGTCTCGTCGACCAAGCTGCGCAGTTGGCGATGGACAACGTCAAGCGGCGCCACGTCGCGCGCCGCACGAGCAACGACGATCGCGCCCTCGATGGAGGTGGTCATCAGCATCGCGAGTTCGTCTGCGCGCGGTTGGGCAA
This sequence comes from Mycobacterium sp., assembly GCA_035651275.1. Taxonomy (GTDB): domain Bacteria; phylum Actinomycetota; class Actinomycetes; order Mycobacteriales; family Mycobacteriaceae; genus Mycobacterium. Next base: position 3,111 of record DASRFZ010000280.1, read on the forward strand.
TCCCGTCGGCCCTCAGCCGTTCGGCGATCAGGTCCGTCCAGCGGGCGAACACCGCTGCCGCGCGCTCGATCAGCGGCGTGGTGCGGTCCGGGTTGTCGGGGTCGCCGGCTTCGACCGCGACCGCAACGATCGGACAGCCAGCGCGGAAGTCGGTGGCAAGCAGCTGCTGTTTGTAGGCGGCCATCAGCGTGTCCAGCACGTCGACGCCGCTGTCGCCCTTGGCTATTCGCGTGGCGATGTACTCCGCCGCGTAGTCGACGGCTTCACAGAGCAGCTGGGTGCGGCCATCCGGGAAATAGTGGTACGCCGAGCCCCGCGGCGCGCCACTGTGTTTGAGCACGTCGGCGATGGCGGTCGCTTTCGCGCCGCGTTCGCGAATCAGCAGAGCGGCAGACCGCACCATGCGCTCGCGGTGGGTCGGCATCTATGTATGTTGACATACATAGCCCCGCGGCGCCACTAATTGACACCCTGACCCGCGGCGACCAATATGAACCAGGTTCAAATTGAACCGCGTTCAGATTGGAATCAGCCAGGTGCGCACGAAATGGGGCGATCGGGCGGCCCGCCGCGACGACATCGTGCGCGCGGGGCGGTCCCTGCTGCGCGGCGACGGATTGGCGGCATTGCAGATGCGCGACGTTGCGCGCCGCGCGGGCGTCGGCCTCGGCACCGTCTATACGTACTTCCCGACGAAGGAAGCGCTCTACGCCGCGCTGTATGCCGAGCGCCTCGACGAGCTGCTCACCGACCTCGCGCCACAGCTGTCGTCGACAACGGACCTCGAAGAACTGTTCGTGCTGTTCGCCACCAAGTATCGCGACATCTACGCCGAATTCGGCAAAGACCTCGACGTCTTGGCGGCGGTCGGTCAGCAACTCACCTCGTCGTCGTTGCGAGTTCTCGGCCAGACCCGAACCATCATCGAAAACGCCGGGATCCCCGACACGGAACTGACGCTGACCTTGTTGTGGTCAACGGTCACTGGCCTGGCGGACCATTTCACCAGCGCCCGCCACCAACTGCTCCGCAACACCTGGGACGAGACAGTCCGCTTCGCCGCCCGCACGGTCGTGCGGGGACTCGTTGCCGAACACCAACTTCACGGAGGATGACATGGTCGAAGTAGACGTCATCTGGGCGTACGGACTCGGCGCCGGGTTCGCCGTCGCCGCGACACACCAGATTGCCTGCGCCAAGGACCGTCCACCCGGGGCCGCGACGAGCGGCTGGCAGCGGCTCGTCTCCTCCCCCTACTTCACTGTGACCCTGCTCTACTGCGCGCTGCTGTTCGCACCCAGCGGGGCCTACCTGCTGTGGGCGTTCCCCGATTGGGAGACAATGCAAGTCGCGCACAGCCACGCCTCGCTGCCCGCATGGCTGGTCACGCTGTTCGCGATCACGAACGTCAGCCAGGGCATCCTCGGGTACTGGATCACCGCGCGGCTGATTCGCGCCGGCCGCCGCTACGCCGCGTTCCTGCAAGTCGGCGTCGGCTACTTCGGGATGTTCTTCATCCTCGTTCACGGGTGGGACGGCCACGGGTATCGACGGTTCTTCTCCGCCAACCGCGCAGTGTTCGAATCATGGCCGCCACACGCCTCATTCGGCGACGCTCTTGAGCGCGCCGGCCGATGGCTGTCGTCACCTGTGGCGCTGACTCTTGCGGGCATGTCGGTAATCGTGATCGTGCTGCTGTGGATCATGTCCGCGTGGTTGAAAGAGGGCTATTCCCTTGCCGGTCAACATAATCAGCCGAACACCGGCACGGTCGTCGGTGCCGTCCTCGGTTTTGTTTTCATCGCGGCATTGGGTTCAGCAGTCGTCGCGAGCGTGTCAGTTCACCTGCTGGGGTGGTGGATTGGGCTGCCGGTGGCGGCTCTCGTGGTGTGGCTGGTGACGGTGCGGCCCCGGACCGGCGTTGCGTATCTGTTCTACGAGCGTTTGGGCCTGCCCAAGGTGGACGTGGGCGTGGCGGAGACCGTCACTGCATGAAGCCGTCGGCGCAATACGCGGAGGCCTGACCCGCCGCCGGGTCCTGGAAATGATCGATGAAGATTCACGATCCGCTTATGACGAGCGGATCAACGACGCTCGACGATCCTGATGTCCGGCCATGGCGGCCGACGCACCATCGCGACCGTTGCGAGGGTCGCCGCGACCAGTCCGGTGAGCACGCCGATCACCGCGATGGGCGTCGCGTCGACCGCAGGCGTCCACTTCACCTCGCCACCGCGAATCGCGAAGACGCCGATCGGCTTTGCGCGCACCGCGATTTCCTCTGCCGGACCATCGGCGCTCGATGGGCGTAGCTTTCCGCGGACCTTCGACACCGCGATCACTGTCGCACCGTCCGCAGTTTCGTATGGCTGGCTGTAGACCTGCGCGGGTTGACCGTTGGTCGATATTGCGTCGAGCGCGTCGCGTAGCTTCACACGGTTCTCCCTTGGTCACACGATCGCGGTGATTTTCGCCGCGGTCGAGAGTCGGTACGGGTAAGCCAACGCGGGAGGAAGACGATGCGCAAGCTTGTGATCACACAAAACGTGACGCTCGACGGGTCGGTCGAGATGCTCGAGGACTGGTTCGACCCGCAATTGCAGGACGACGAGCTCCTTCGAGAGAGCCACCGCCAAGACGCCGAGTCTGACGCGCTGCTGTTAGGCAGGCAGACATTTGAGGATTTCCGCGGTTACTGGCCGGCCCAGACCCACGACCGCACTGGCATCACGGACTACCTGAATCAGGTTGCCAAGTATGTGGTTTCGTCGACGATCGACGATCCGCAGTGGGACAACTCGACCGTACTTCGCGGCGATGGCGTGCGGGCCGTCCGCGACTTGAAGAACCGCGCCGGCAAAGACATCGTGCTGACCGGGAGCATCAGCCTGACGCACGCAGTGATTCGGGCGGGCATCGTCGACGAATTCCGCATGTTCGTCTACCCGGTCGTGCAGGGTCGCGGCCGACCGCTGTTCCCCGACGGGGTGCGCTCGAACCTGCGCCTGCTCGATGAGCCGGTGGCGTTCGCGTCGGGAATCGTCCTACTGAAATTCAGCGCAGGCCTGTAAGAATGGCTCCGTGGACGTCGACCATCCAGAACGCAACCAAGGATGGGACGAAAACGTGCGCCACGAAAGCGAAACCGAACGGCTGGACCGCAATTGGGCCAGTTTGCTCCAAGAGTTGCGCGTCGCGCAGACCGGTGCGCAGCTGGTCACCGGCTTCCTGCTGACGCTTCCTTTCCAGCAGCGGTTCGGCACGCTGTCCGACGTGGTGCGCATGGTGTACTTGGCGACGGTCGCGTGCTCCATTGGCGCCACCGTCTTGCTCGTCGCGCCGGTCGGCATGCATCGGTTCCTGTTTCGTCAGCGGCGTCTACGAACGTTGGTGTCGGCAGCGCACCGGTGCGCGATCGCCGGAATTCTGCTGTTGGGCACCGCGATGGTGGGTGTCGCGATCGTGATTTTTGACGCGGTCTCAGGGCCGGTGGCGGGATGGGTCGCCGGCGCGTGCACCGCGGTCGCGATGGGCGGGCTGTGGATCGGCTTGCCGCTGTTTCAGCGGGTCACCGACGACGGCGGCGAAGACCAGCACTGAGCTGGTGTTTGCGAAGCGGCGGCGCGGGGCATTCGAACGGCATGCTAGTTCGCAGAGTCGCGCGTCCGCTCCTGTCAGCAGTGTTCATCGGGCAAGGCATCGAGGCGTTACGCCGTCCCGAGGAGGCGGCCGAAACCGCCCGCCCGACCGTCGAGGGCTTACAGAAGCTGCCCGACTCGGCGGCCGCGAAGATCCCTCAAGACCCCGTCACGGTCGCGCGGGTGACCGCGGCGGTGCAGATCGGCGGCGGGCTTCTGCTCGCAAGTGGACGGCTGCCCCGGCTGGCATCGGCCGCGCTGGCATGCTCGGTGGTGCCGGGCAGCCTTGGCGGACACCTGTTCTGGACTGAGACCGACCCGCAGCAGAAGGCCCAGCAACGCCGCGACTTTTTGACGGACTTGAGTTTGATCGGCGGGCTGATGATCGCGTCCGTGGACACCGAGGGCAAGCCGTCGCTCGGCTGGCGTGGTCGACGGGCGGCCAGCCGCGCAACCGAGGCGGTCTCGGCGGCTCTGCCAGGGGCGTCGCAGTCCAGCAGCGCACTGCTCGACACAGTGAGCGAAAAGGTGGCGCAGGCCGGCGAGCGGGTGTCACCGTTGCTCGACACCGCCCGCGAACGCGGAGCCGAACTCGCCGACGTCGCACGCGAGCGCGGAGCCGAATTCGCCGGGGTGGCTCGTGAACGAGGCGCCGATCTCGCCGAAGTAGCGCGCGAACGGGGCACCGAACTCGCCGACGTGGCGCGCGAACGGGGTGGCAAAGCGGCGAAGAAGGCTCAGAAGCGGGCAGACAAGGCCGCGAAGCTGGCGCAGAAGCGCTTCAACGAACAGTTCGGCTGAGTTCGTCGACAATCGCGTCGACGTCCCGGTCGACGCCTACCGTGATACCACGTTCGTCGGGTTGAAGCGGTTCGAGCGTGGCGAATTGCGAGGCCATCAGCGAGGGCGGCATGAAGTGGCCCGTGCGTGCCGCCTGCCGAGTGGCGATCACCTCCGGCGATCCGCTCAGATGGACGAATTCGGTTGACGGGCAACAGCTTCGAAGGTAGTCACGATAGGTGCGTTTCAGCGCCGAGCAACTCATCACCCCGCCGTCGCCGTCGCCGTGCGCCGCGAGCCAGCCGCCGATCGCTTCGAGCCACGGTCGGCGATCGTCGTCGTCAAGCGGCATTCCGGCGGCCATCTTCGCGATGTTCGCGGCCGGGTGAAAGTCGTCTGCGTCCGCGAACGGCACCCCCAGCCGCTGAGCCAACGCGGCGCCAACCGTCGACTTTCCCGATCCCGAGACCCCCATCACGACGATCGGTTGCATGGCTGAGGTTAACTCTGAGCATGGATCGACGACCCGAACTCGCCCGGCGCTTCTTCCATCGATACGAACCCGTGCACGCCGTGACCTATTTCGCCCCCGAAGCTCGCGCGGCCCTCGACGGGCTCGGCTACCGCGGCTTCTGGATGGGCTACTTCGCGGGGCGTGCGGCGCCGCTCGGCATGGTGCCCACCGAAGTGGTCACCGCGGTGTTCTACAACTTCGCGCCGGAGCGCGTCGCCAAATCGCTGGGCGCCGCGTGGTCGGTCGCCGGACCTGACAACGCGCTCCATGCCCGGGAGGAGTCGGCGGTTGCCGCGTTGCGCCGCTACGGCATCACCGACGGCGAAAACGTCCGCACCGCAGCACAACTCGCGGGTAAGGCAGCAAAATCCGTTGGCGTCGACGGTCGTCCGCTGTTCGCGGCCAACCGGGCACTGCCCTGGCCCGACGAGCCGGTGCTGGCGCTGTGGCACGCCGCCACCCTGTTGCGCGAGCATCGCGGGGATGCCCACATCACGGTGCTGTCGGCCGAAGGAGTGTCCGGGCGCGAGTCCAACATTCTTCAGGTGGCCGCGGGAAAAGTCCCGCGCGAATACATGATGCGCGCCCGCGACTACGACGAGACGTCATGGCAGAACCACGTCACAGCGCTCGCCGAGCGCGGAGTGCTCGATCAGCACGGCGCGATGACAGCGGCTGGGACGAAACTCAAGGACCACATCGAGCACACGACCGACAAGCTAACGTTGTCCACCCTCGATGCGCTCGACGATCGCGAAGTCGAGGAGTTGTTCCGCGCGCTGACCCCGATCACCCGCACCGTCATCGCGGCTGGAGATATTCCGGCGATGACTCCGATGGGATTGGGTCGCGACGACCTTGACGACGATGCCGCCCATTTGTGAACAGCCACCGTACGAAGTGCGCTCCGAGCGCGGCGACAATCAACATCGCCCACACTTCGGCCGGCGGATGAGTCAGCTCAGCGGTGAATATCGCGGCGAACAACGGTGCGTGCTGGGTGATCCCAAGCACCGCCGCGCCGCCGATCAGCGCCAGCGTCGGAACGCTCGCTTCGCCCCCTAAGCGGTTGGCGGCCAACGCAACACACGCCCCCATCGCCACCCCTGTCGACAGTGCGGGCGTGAGCATGCCGCCGACCGCTCCCGCCCTGATGAACAATGCTGTCAGAGTCGGCTTCAGAAGCACCGCCACCGCGACTCCCACCAACGTGTCGCCGCCGGCGAGGCTCTCGGCCACGATGCTCTTGCCATTGCCTGGCAACTGCGGCATCACGATCGAACACGCACCGGTGGCGAGTCCGGCCAGACCGACGGTTGCGATCAACGTCGCCGACCGTGGCGCGGATTTCGGCCTGGACCGCGCGATCAGCGCATTGAACGCAGAGCCCACGAGCGCCGCCAGCGGCATCGCGATGACCACAAAGATAGTGGCCTTGAGCGTGAAATGCGTTTCGGGCCAGACGAATGTCGGCGCGCCGTGGCTGACCGGCCAGACCGTCACCGTGGCAATGCACGAGGTGGCCACCGCGACCAACACCGTGAGCGGTTGCCAACTGCGTAACACGATGCCCAAGGTGAACAGCACACTCGCGGCCGGCACGTTGTAGACGGCGGCTAAGCCCGCGCCGGCAGCGCTGCCGAGAAGAATCTGGCGATGACCCGGCGGAAGGGAGCCGATGCGGATCAACAGTTCGGTGGAGGCCGCGGCGAAGAGTCGGGGTGCCTGCTCGCGGCCCAGTGACGCGCCCGAGCCGACGGCGAGAACTTGCAGCAGCGCGTCGGTTGCCATGGGCCCCTGGGCAAATGGCCGTCGTTCGCGAATCGACTCGGTGAGCCCCGGCACGGTGGCCCGTCGGCGCAACAGCCACCAGCCGAGCCCAGCGAGTGCGCAACCGATGGCAGGGCCCAGCAGTCGCCGCATGATCGACGCGTCCTTGATCCCGACCAGCAGCGGCCCTTGCGTGTAGCCAAATGTCAGGTGCTCGATGCCGCGTACCAGCAGCGTGGTGAAGCCGCCGGCGATGCCGCTGAGCACACCGGTGACCAGGATCGCGGCGGCGAACGTCAGGTAGCGCTGGGTGCGGGTCACTGAAAATCGTTGCGGTTCCACTCGATCCAGCCCACTCCGGCGCGCCCGTCAGAAGCGGTGACGCTCGCCCACGACCTCGCGAACCAGGCGACTCGGCCGTCGGGGGCAGTCAGCCGCAGCGGGGCGTGAGCCCGGATGTCCGCGACGACGTCGACCGCGCCAGGGTTGAACGTGATCGTCGTGGCGGTCGGTAACCCGTTGTCCGCGAACGACGCTCGGGCCGCTACGCTCGTCGCCTCAGTCAATCCGGCCGATGCGCTCTGAATGTAGCCGACGCTGAACGGCGGTGCGCCGGGCAACCGGATATCGACGCCGTGGAGGTGCGTGCCGTCGTCCAGGTGCAGCGCGCTCCACACCCAATCCATACCCCACCAATCGCGGACACCCCACGAGTGGTCACGCTGCCCCGGGGCGGCGTCGACCGCCACGCGATCGCCGTCGACCTCCACGGTGCCTGTTACGGTGCAAGGGATTTCGTATCGCGGGGTGATGCGGTACTGATACGGCACGCCGACGGTCGACCACTCGAGGTCTATGGTGACGGCGACGGGACGGCCGGACTCCGCGCGCAATAGCGCGGACGGATCGTCGTAGGCTTCCCCCCTGCCTTGCAGCCGCACACGATAGGTCTGCAACGGCGACACGATCTCGTGGCTGAACTCGAACGCGTTCGTACGCAACAGGTACGGATTTTCGGGCAATGCGACGTCGAAGTCGATCACCGCGATCGTCGGCCGGCCCTCCCCGCACAGCAAGGCGGTGACCCAGGCGACACCCTCGTTGGGGGTCAGCCCGAGGCGAACGTACCCACCGACGCGTTGACCCGCATCGACGAAGTCGCAGTACCAGCTTTCGTTCCAGAAGGTTTCGGTCCCGGCGTCATGCGCGTACTCGTCGTCACCGGCCGGACGCAAGGGCGCCACCTGGACCGGCTCCGGCAGCAGCGCCAACGCGTCCATGTCGAGCACCTGCTCACAGTGCCGCTCGATCATCGTCATGAACATCTCGTCGCCGCGCTCGGTTCGTTGCACGAGCATCGGCGACACGATCGCCATCATCACGCCGAAGAAACTCTGGCGTCGCACGCCGTCCCGAACATCGTCGAGCGTCAGCGGTGCGTTCGGACCCAATGCCTCCTGATAGCAAGCCATCAGCTCGTCGGCATGCGCCCGGCGCATCTCGACCGGAAGCGCGCAGCCCAGGAAGTAGGTGAGATCGGTGGTCGCCGGGCCCCACGTGACGGTCTGCCAGTCCACGACCGTCAGCGGCCGGTCCGCGCCGTCGCACCCGAACAGCATGTTGTCGAGCCGGAAGTCGCCGTGTACCAGACCCTGCGGATCGCCGGATTCCTCGCCGAGATACGCGTCGAAGCTCGCCACCAGCTTGTCGCACACGGTCCGGTGCCGCGGCGCGATCCGGTCGCCATAGCGCTCTAGGAAGCCGGCATACAGCTGGTTCAACAGCTCCTGGCCGACGGGAGGCTCGCGGTTCAGCCAAGCCGCCCCCGCCAGCGCGGGGTCCCCGATCGCAGGGCCGTGCAGGCGGCCCAATTCGGTGACTGCCAGCCGTGCCCGCTCAAGGGAGGCTCCTTCGATCTCGTCGCCGACCTCGGCCGGTCCCGCGTCCCCGAGCAGCAACGCGAACGTGCCCGCCTCCGGGTCGAACGACGCGTGGTAGCACGGCGCGATCGGCCCTTCGAGCCCCGGGGCGACTTCCGCATAGAACTTCACCTCGCGCTCGTAAAGGCCAAGCGCGACACCGGTTTGACGGCTCATCGGATCCGACGCGGCGACTTTCAGGACAACCGACGCCGGTGCCGACCATTCTCCGTCGTACTGCACGTTGACGCGGTAGCACTCACTCATCTGCCCCGTGCCGATGCGTTCGGTGGTGAATGCGGACACCGGCGCGTCGAGATGCGCGCTCAACCACTCCTTGCTCACCTCGTGCATGCCGTCGACCTTAAGCCGGTCGTGGCCGCAGCACGTCGCGATTCAACGTCGCAGCCGACGCGTGGCCCGAAAGTGCCAGTGTCAGATCGATTTCCGACAGCAGATTGCGGATCACCTGCGTCACACCGTCGGCGCCGCGAAGGGCCATCCCCCACAGGTACGGGCGGCCCAGCAGGACCGCACGAGCGCCGAGCGCGAGCGCCTTGACGACGTCGGCGCCGCTGCGTATTCCGCTGTCGAAGAGCACGGTGAGGTCGTCTCCGACGGCGTCGACGACGCCGGGCAGCGCATCGAGCGCGGCGATCGCACCGTCGACTTGGCGGCCGCCGTGGTTGGACACCACGACTCCCTGCACTCCATGGTCGCGGGCCAGCCGCGCGTCGTCGGGGTGAAGGATTCCCTTCAGCAGAATCGGCAGCGTCGTCAGCTCGCGTAGCGCCGCAAGATCCGCCCACGTGACCGCCGGGTTGCTGAACACGCTGACGAAATGCAGGACGGCTGCCGTCGGGTTGCTCTCCGGCGGCTCGGTCAGCGCCGCGCGAAAGACGGGGTCCGACAAGTAGTTTGCGATTCCCACCGATTTGAGGAACGGAAGGTACGCGGTCTGCAAATCGCGGGGTCGCCACGCGAGCAGCCCGGTGTCCAGCGTCACGACGATCGCGCCGTAGCCTGCGTTCTGCGCCCTCGCGACGAAGCTGGCGGTGAGCTCGGGATCCTTCGGCCAGTAGAGCTGATACCACCGCGGCACCTCGCCACCCGCGGCTGCGATGTCCTCCATCGAATACGACGCCGCCGTCGACGCGGCAAACCCGATGCCGGCCGCCGCGGCGCCGCGTGCGGACGCCAACTCGCCGTCGGGATGCACGATCGACTGCACCCCGACCGGGGCCAGCAGCACCGGCGCGGCGTGCTGCACGCCGAGGATGTCGGTGCGCAGGTCACGCGACGAGACGTCGTGCAGCATCCGCGGAACGATCCGGTGCCGCCCGAACGCCGCGCGGTTCTCGCGTTCGGTGTCCTCAGTGCCCGCACTTCCGAACACGTAGCCGTTCGCGCCCGCGTCCATCGCCGCCGAGGCCTGCGCCTCCAATTCGGGCCAGTTCATCGGGAAATCGGGCGTCTCGCCCGACATACCCTTCAGGTAGATCTCGAACTGGTAGTTGCCGAAGGGTGTTTGCGGTGCGTCGGCCATGCGCTGACCATACGGTCAGTGGACCAGGCTGAACCCTTCCCATGCCTCCCGGCGCGCCGGGTCCGGGTCGTGCTCGACGTGGGAGTGCTTGTCGAACACCATGACCGCACGGTCCTGGCTATAGGGCGGCCACCCGTCGCCGGGCACTCCCGTCCGGCTGAAGTGCCGCCAGCGTCGTTGGATGTTGTTGCTGACCCGCAGCGCCGACCGCCGATCGGCGGCGAGAGTAAGCAGCGATCCCAGCCGCGTGCGGTAGACGTCGAAGACAGCGAGTAACTCCATCGCATGCGTGGCACCGAGCCCGGTCCAGGTGAGCGTTCGAGGTGCGTAGTCATAGCGGTACATGTATGTCGGCGCAAAGCGGCTGTGCGCCTCCGCGATTCGCCACGCTGCCGACCCGAAGAACATGTCGGCGGACAGGCGCATGCACGCGTCGGGGTGCGGGTAGTCGGGATAAGCGGCCGTAATGCGTTCGCGGGCAGCGGGTTCCGCCGCAGACAGAAGCTTCTCCAGCATCGGCTCGGTGGTGGGCAGCAACTTGAGCCACCGGGTGAACAGTCGCGACTCTTCAGCGTTGTTGCCGACGATCACCGGAACCCGGTGTGCCTCGCCGCGAGCCATCGCGACGAACGGATCCTTCGGCAGATAGTCGCCGTCGACGGTCGGGCCGATCGCGAACGACCCTGCCGACATCTCTTGGCTCGACTGCTCCAGAAGGCGGGCAAGTGCCTTGACGAACCGGCGCGGCTCCATCTGCATCAGCGTCTCGGCGGCGTTGCGGGTGTCGAGGCCAAGGATTTCGGCGAACTGCGCCGCGAACTTCGGCGCGACTTCGCCGGGCACCACCATGCCGCTGGCCGGGCTTTCGGCGATCGCCCCGTGAAAGAGGCCCCCCGCTGCGGGAGTGCCGACGAGTGTGGCCACCGCATGCGCGCCGGCACTCTCGCCGAAGATGGTCACCTTGCTCGGGTCGCCACCGAAGGCCGCGATGTTGTCGCGCACCCACCCCAGCGCCAACACCAGGTCGCGCAGGAACAAGTTGCTCTCGATCGGGTGATCCGGCGTCGACAGTGACGAAAGATCAAGGCAGCCAAGCGCTCCCAGCCGATAGTTGGCGGACACGAACACGCAGCCGCGGCGTGCCAGCGCCGCACCGTCATAGATCGGCGTCGCAGTGCTGCCGAGCATGTAGCCGCCGCCGTGGATGAAGAACATCACCGGCAGCGGCCCCTCGGACGTCGCGGCCGGTGGCGCTACCACGTTGAGTGTCAGGCAGTCTTCACTGATCGGTTGGTATTTGTTGACGCCGACCATCGTGTAACGGCGTTGCTGTGGTGCGCAGAACGCGAAGTCGTGGCAATACCGCACCCCACGCCATGGGATCGGCGGTTGCGGCGCGCGCAGTCGCAGCCGGCCGACCGGTGGACGGGCATACGGGATGGATCGCCACCGGGTTACGCCATCGCCTTTCAAACCCTCGACGGTGCCGCTCGAGGTGGTCACGCGAACATCGCCCATTCTGCGACGGTATACAACCGCGGCCGGGCGTCCCGGCGGGACTCGCCCATCAGCTTCACCCGGCATCTCAGGACCGCCGGATACGGTGGCAGCCATGCGCTCTTGGGTCCCGGTTCTGGCACCGGCAGTCGCGCTGGCCGTTCTGCTGGCGGGGTGCTCGGAGAAGGTCGGGGGGAATTCGCAACCGCCGAAACTGACTCCCCTGCCGAGTGCGCCGCACTCGTCGACGACCTCCACGACGACCACGACCACCACGACGCCGACGGCCGCTCCGGCACCTGGTGCGCCGATCGGTGCCGCGATCGCCTGGATCGCGGCGGGCAAGCCCGTCAGCGCCGAGGGCTACCACACCGCCACCCGCGAGGGCACCACCACGCAACTGGGCGACGACATCGCATTCGTCACGCCGTCGGGCAAGACTCAGTGCACGACGTTCTCGCAACTCACCGACGCACTTCTGTGCCTGGTGCAATTCAAGAATCCCCCGCCTCCGCCTGCGGACATCGAGGGTCACTGGACCCCAGGTTGGGTCCAGTACGACGGCAAGTCGGTCTCGGTGGGCGGCATTCACGGCGATCCCGGGCCCTTCGGCAAGGGCAACGGCCCGCAGCTTGCCTACGGCAACACGTTGAAATTCGGCAATTTCCAGTGCCGCGTCGACGAGGTCGGGCTGTACTGCGCAAACCTGGCGAATCAGACCGCGGCGAGGTTCAGCGACGCGGGCGTCGAACCGTTCGGTTGCCTCAAGCCGGCGACGCCGCCGCGCGACATCGGTTTGCTGTTCAGCTGCTAGCCGTCTGTCAGCGCCAGCCGTCGGCAGCCTTCGCGGCGTACAGCAATGTGTGGCACAGCTCACGTAGCTCGGCCGTGTCCGCGCCCTCGTCGACCGCAGTCGCCACATCCTCGGCCGCACAACGAAGCTGATAGACGCGATCGGACAAGCGCGCGGCCTCGTCGGCGGACAACACCACCGCGTCTTCGGGCAGCGCAATCCCTTTGGCGGCGGCTCGCTGTTCGTATGCGCGTTGTCGGCACGACTGCCGACAATATTGCCGGCGGCGGCCCATTCCCCCGTCGGCGACTTCTCGTCCGCACCATCGGCATGGCTGAACACGTGCCACGCCGCCGACTCTAGACGGCCGACCCGGCAAAACCCGGTATCCTGAGTAGTCGCGTCGCCCGTGGCGCGGGAACTGCCCGCATGTTTTCTGCGTTGCTGTAGCTGGACAATGTGTCCGAACATGCGCTTATTCGCAGTGGATGGAGAGTGTTGACAATGGCTGATCGTGTTCTGAGAGGCAGTCGACTCGGAGCCGTGAGCTATGAGACCGACCGCAACCACGATCTCGCACCGCGTCAGATCGCGCGGTACCGCACGGAGAACGGCGAGGAATTCGAGGTGCCGTTCGCCGACGACGCCGAGATTCCCGGCACGTGGCTGTGCCGCAACGGCATGGAGGGCACCTTGATCGAGGGTGACCTGCCGGAGCCCAAGAAGGTCAAGCCCCCGCGCACCCACTGGGACATGCTGCTGGAGCGCCGCACAGTCGAGGAGCTCGACGAGCTGCTCAAGGAACGGCTGGAGATCATCCGCGCGCGCCGGCGCGGCTAGCCCGGCCTAGCGCCGCTCGACCTGCGCGACACCGCGGGCCCGATCCATCCGGCTGCGGATGCCCCACTGGGCGACCTTGACCAGCGCCTCACGGATGTTGGAGCCGCTCATCTTGGACACGCCGAGCTCCCGTTCGACGAACGTGATCGGCACTTCGACGACGGTGAAGCCGTCGTTGATCGTGCGCCACGTCAGGTCGATCTGGAAGCAATAGCCCTTCGAGTCCACCGCCGACAGGTCGATCTTCTCCAGCACTTCGCGCCGATAGGCCCGGTAGCCGGCGGTGATGTCGTTCACTGAGGTGCCCAGCAGCGTTCGCGAGTACCAGTTCGCGGTGCGCGAGAGAACGAGCCGGCGGCGCGGCCAGTTGCGTACTTGGCCGCCCGGCACGTAGCGCGACCCGATCGCGAGATCCGCACCGCCGTCGACGGCGTCGAGCAGCCGGGACAGCTGCTCGGGCGCGTGGCTGCCGTCGGCGTCCATCTCGACGAGCACGGAGTACTGCCGGCTCAACCCCCACCCGAACCCCGCCAGATAGGCCGCACCCAGCCCGTCCTTGGCGGTGCGGTGCATGACCCAGACGCGGTCTGGATCAGCCAGAGAAAGCTGGTCGGCGAGCTCACCCGTGCCGTCCGGGCTGCCGTCGTCGACGATCAGAACGTGCACGTCGGGCCGCGCAGCGTGAATGCGCTCGACGATCAACGGCAGATTTTCGCGCTCGTTATACGTGGGGACGATCGCGAGCGTGCGCTGGCTAGGCACCGCGCCTTCCCCCGGTCGACGCCCTCCACCCCCAGGGACGGTCATGTGGCTCCTCTGTGCTTGCCGCGCGGCCGCAGCCGGCGGATGAACCACCCATTCTGCAGGATCGCACCGACAAACCCTGCACCGCCGACGGCGATCAGGAGCCATTGCACAAGTGGCCCCCACTTTGTGGCGAGCGTCATATTCGTTTTGAGATGAACCTGTTTGACCAGGTAGGCGGGTTCGTTGAAGTCGGTGCGGGCCACTTCGTGGCCGTCGGGAGCGACGATCGCGCTGATTCCTGTGGTGCCTGCAACAACCGTGTAGCGGTCGTGCTCGACCGCCCGCACCTTCGCAAACGCCAGCTGCTGCTCGCTCATCGACGGGCCGAACAGCGCGTTGTTGGTCGGCACGGCCAGCAGCTGTGCGCCGTTGACGACGGACTCGCGGGCGGCACGGTCGAAGATCACCTCCCAGCACGTGGTCACGCCGACCGGAATACCCGCCGCGTGCACTACGCCGGTCCCCTCGATCGGCACGAAATACCCGGCCCGGTCGGCATACCGCGAAAGATGCTTGAAGAAGCCCCGCCACGGCAGATACTCGCCGAACGGCTGCACGATCTGCTTGTCGTGTCGTTCACCGGGCCCCCGAGTCGGGTCCCAGACGATCACCGTGTTCGTCGACGCCGGGTTGTCGGCGCTGTAGTCCGGGCGTTGCAGCACAGCGCCGACAAGGATCGGTGCCCGAATGACCGTCGCTGCGGTCGTAATCTCTTGAGCCGCATCGGGATTGCGCAGTGGGTCGATGTCCGACGAATTCTCCGGCCAGATCACCAGCTGGGGCTGCGGGGCCTTTCCGGCCCGGATCTCGTCGGCCAGGTGAATGGTTTCCTTCACGTGGTAGTCGAGCACAGCGCGGCGCTGCGAGTTGAAGTCCAGTCCGAGCCGCGGCACATTGCCCTGGATAGCGGCGACCGTGATCAGCCGGTCGTTGCCCGCGCCGGTCCCCGATTGCCGCACCCCCGGCCATGTTCCGGCGACCGCGACCAACACCGCGCACACGCAGATGCCCGGCAGCAGGACCCGGGGCGGAGTGTCCTCGCGGTGCTGCCACCACCGGTACACCTCGAGCGCGAGCGCGGTCAGGCTGAACCCGACCAGGGCGACTGCGAACGACAGCAGCGGCACGCCGCCCAGCCGCACGATCGGCAGCATCGGCCCAGTGGTCTGGCCGAAAGCCACGACGCCCCAAGGGAATCCACCAAACGGCACGGTGCACTTCAGCCATTCGCAGGCCGCCCACAGGCCGGCGAACCAGATCGGCCAGCCGCGCAGCCCTCTCGCAACGATCGCTAACGCGCCGAAGAGCGCCGGGAAGAGCGCGCTCACCGCGGACAACGCCAGCCACGGAATGGGGCCCACCAACTCCCCGGTCCACGGCAGCAGCGGGATGTAGAACGCCACCCCGAACAGGAAGGCGTAGCCGAAACCGCCCGCCAGGGTGGTGGAGTCCCGCAGCAGAATCCAGGCGAGCAGTGCGAACGCGACGACGGCCGCGTACCACCAGCCGAACGGCGGGAAGCTGACACACAACAGCAGTCCCGCCCCGATCGCGGCGGTCAGCTCCGGCACCCGTGCGAGGACGGCACGACCGAACCGCGGCACCCAGTCGGGCATGTCAGCCATAGATGACCTCGCCGCGGTGCACGGTTTGCAGGCAGCGCGGCAGCGGATCGTCGGGGTCCAGCCGGGGCAGCGCGGGCACCCGCGACCGTGGATCGGTGGACCACCGTTGGACGGCGTCAGGAGGCGCGCTGACCGTCAGCGTTCCGGCATCCCACACCGCATACGACGCCGGCGCGCCCGGCGCCAGAGTCCCGGTCTGGCCGTCGCGCACACCGGCCGCTCGCCACGCACCGCGCGTCGCAGCAGCGAATGCCGCGCGCACTGACACCGCGCTTCTGGGCGTGCGATGGTGAGCCGCGGCCCGAACGGTTGCCCACGGATTCAAACTCGTCACCGGAGAATCAGATCCGAAGGCGAGGGGCACGCCTTTCGATGCTAACAGTGCGAGCGGGTTGAGCTCTTGCGCACGGTCGGCACCCAACCGCTGGGCGTACATGCCGCTCATGCCACCCCACCGCGCGTCGAAACCCGGTTGGACACTGGCGATTACGCCCCATGAGCCCAGCCGGACGGCCTGCTCGGGCGTGACCATTTCGACGTGCTCGAGGCGATGGCCACACCGGGCGACCGCGGTAACCCCCAACTTGTCGACTACATCACTGAACGCTTCGACGACGGTTGCGACCGCTGCGTCGCCGATGACATGAAATCCCGCCGGAATGCCGGCCTGGGTGCAGGCGCGGACATGAGCCGCAATCGCGTGGGGATCCAGGTAGCCATTGCCGCAATGGTCGGCGTCGGCGTACGGCGCGGTGAGCCACGCGGTGCGCGAGCCCAGCGCGCCGTCGACGAACAGGTCACCGGCCAAGCCCCGAGCTCCGGTGGCCGCCAGTAGATCCCTGGCCTCATCGGCCGTCGTGACCGCTTCCCCCCAGTAGCCGACGACCTCGACACCGTGTGCGGTGTCGCGCAATTCGCGCCAGTCGTCCAGTCCGCCGATGTTCGGCCCAGCGCATTCATGCACGGCGACGATGCCGAGCGCGGCGGCCGCGTCCAGTGCGGCGGCGTGGGCTTCGGCTCTCTGCGCCCGGGTGAGCAGGTCGCGCGCGGCGGCGCGCACGTCATGATGCGCGTCCGCGGTCAGCGGCTTTTGCGGATGAAACCCTTTGCGCTGCAACATATTCAGAGCCAGCTGTCGCAGGGCGCTCGATGCGGCGGCCGAATGGACGTCGACGCGCGCCACGTAAGCCGGCCGGTCACCCACCGCGGTATCGATGTCGTCGGTGGTGGGTGCGATCCTCTGCGGCCACGATGTCTCGTCCCAGCCGTGCGCCCAGATCGGACCGTCGGGATGTGCGCGGGCGTAGTCGGCGAGCAGCCGCAGACAGTCGTCGTGGGAGGTGGCCGAACGCAGATCCAGTCCGGTCAGCGTCAGCCCCGTCGCAGTCAGATGCACATGACTGTCGACGAATGCGGGCGCGACGAACGCTCCGTCGAGGTCGACGATCTCGGCATCCGGAAATTGACTGAGGCCGACGTCGTCGCTGCCCAGCCAGGCCACCACGCCGTCGCGGACAGCCAGGGCGGTGGCGTCGGGATGGGTCGGGCTGTGTACCCGCCCGTTCAGCAAGAGTGTCGATGAGCCGCTAGCGCGAGGAGCAAAAGCCACGTCACCCAGTGCTACGCCGGCTTGCGCGGCAGGGCAGGTGGCTCGACGTCCACGACGTCGACCACCTCGCCGTCGATGTAGTCGGGCTGCGGACGCGGGGTGACCACCGTGAAGCGCCGGGCAGCCAGGCGTGCAGCGACAGGACGCACGGGCGGCAGCAGCAACAACAGACCGAGCGCGGTGGTGACGAGCCCAGGGACCACGACCAACACGGTGCCGAGTGCGATCAGCGCACT
>DASRFZ010000281.1:0-41353 GCA_035651275.1 Mycobacterium sp.
AAGTCGTCATGACCGTCCCCTCTCAACGCTGCCCCGACCGCACCGCCCTGCCCAAACTGCTCACCCGGCTGGAACAGACCTTCACGAGAGAGCAGGCGATGACCCCGGCGAAGTCCCGCGAGCCGATCTGGTTCGTCCGGGTACCTGAGCGGGTGACGACGTGACGCCGACAGAGAAGGGCGCTTCTGCTACAGGTCAGGTCTGGCGACTTACGACGTGGCTGACCGGCGAGCGCGACGGTTTCGACTACCGCTACGGGTCGCAGGAGAGCGCCGAGCGCAACGGCGAAATGTTCCAACAGACCGGGGGGGCGGCGCGTT
Source organism: Mycobacterium sp. (assembly GCA_035651275.1). Lineage (GTDB taxonomy): Bacteria > Actinomycetota > Actinomycetes > Mycobacteriales > Mycobacteriaceae > Mycobacterium. The sequence continues at coordinate 321 of DASRFZ010000281.1, forward strand.
GGGAAGTCGCCGACCCCGCTGGGCAGGTCGTCCGGTCATGGTGGTCCGGGGAAAATGCCGGCGCAAGGTTCGACACCACGATCGAGGCATACCAAGTGCTCGCGGGCGGCTGGACCGACAGCCGCTTCCCTGACGACGACCTCAAGCAGCGCGGCCTGGTGCTCGGCGAGGAAACCGGCGAAGTGCTCCGCTGCATCCTCAAGGCTGAACAGGGCATCCGCGGCGGGCGCGAGAAGTGGCTGGCCGAACTGCCCGCCGAGACGGCCGACGTGTTCTTCTGCCTCGCCGCGCTCGCCCACCGGGCCGGATTCAACCTCTCCGACGCGATCTTCGCCCGCTGGGAGGAACTGAACCAGCGCACCTACACGAGCGAGCGGGAGGCCCGATGAACCCGTCACAGAGCGACCGGGCGAGCAGGGTTCTTCGCACCGCTGCCGAGCAGATGCGCGACGCCGATACGACGTGGATGCGTGCTGTAGCCGACTGGTTGTTCGAAGAGTCGGTGCTCGCGAAGCAGCCTGAGCATCAGGCCGACCGAGCATCGAACGATGTCTACAGCAACGTCACGCCCGCCTACTCGCCGTCCACTGAGCGCGCGTTGGAGGTCGCTCGGGCTTGGTTGGCGACCGAGGGGACGTGTCCCGGTGGCTGCTGACCGACGTGCCGATAGCGACCGTTCCTTGCCGCCCGGCGCTGCACTCGGAGCCGCCTCGTGACCCGCCTCCGCTCCCACGTCGCTGTCCTCGACCTTCTCCTGCACGTGTGGGGCTGGCGGGCTGCCGTCGCGTACCTGCTGCCGTCACAGGACGTGCCGGTGCGCGTTGTGGGGAGGTTGTAGTGGGGACAGAGAAGGGCGCTTCTGTGCCGTGCCAGGAGCCTCTCGTTGTCACGCCGACCGCGACCAACTGCGGCTCCTGGTCCACGCCCTGCCACCAGTACGTCGAGGTCGACTGCCCCAACACCCGCTGCTACTGGTACGACCGGGCCGACGAGCGCAAGTCTGTGACGCTCACGGAACTGCGGGCGCTCCAACGGGAACACGACAAGTACGCCCGACACCGCGCAGCGGAGGACGAACGCGAACGCGTCCGGCAGGGCATCGCTGCGCTCAAAGCGGAGGCCAGCGCGGTCCACGGGGGTAGCGATGTGTGCCGATAGCGACCGGGCCGATCTGCGATGCCGCTGCTGGTGGCGCGGCGAACGCTGCACGAATCAGGCCACGCAAGAGGACGGACTCTGTAACTGGTGCGGCAACGGACGCACCGTCGAGCAACAGCGAGACGACCCGAAAGCCGTTCTCGGCCCCAACGGCGAGTTCTTCGGCATCGGCGGAGCAGGTCAACTGCACGACTCGCGCTATCCCGGCGAAACGCCCGCTGCGTGCTGGTATCCCGACAGCGGACGGGTGGTCGAACATGCCTCCTAGCGACCGTTCCTCTCTCGTCTCCGTTCCCGCCGTCCCGACCCAGACAGAGACGGCAACATCTCCCGGTGGAGCGCCATCGGGTACGGCAGCCGTCCCCCGTGCGGCAGCCGGCGAGGGTCGTCCGGCTCGAAGTCTTGGGAAGGACACGGGCCGGACGGTCCTCACATACGTTCACCGGACCAGCATCACGTTCGGCGAAGGTTTCACCCACGACCTCGGCCCGCCATGCGCGTCGTGCAACGCCGACGAGGCCCGCTGCTGCGCTCAGGACGGCTGCTGCGGCACGTGCACGCATCGGGCGAGGCAAGGTGCGCCGTTTCCCGTCCCCGGTCGCAGCCTGCTGCCTGTCGAGCACGGCACCGAACGCGGCTACCACCAGCACCGCGTCCGCCTCGAACCGCCATGCCAACCCTGCCGTAGCGCCCACTCGCTGCACAACCAGCGGAAGCGGTCGGCATGAGCTACCTCTACCCCGACGACGACCGCGAGCTCTACCGCGAATACCTCAACCGAAGGCCAACCCCAGCCGAGCCCGCGCGGATGAAGTACGGCCCGACCTACCAGTGGGAGGAGTCGCAGATGAGCGACGCGTGGCTCGAATGGGCGCGCATCGACACCTCCACGTCGGAGTTCATTCGCAGACGTGGAGCCCTGCACCTTCTTGCCGAGTCCGGTAGCGGTGACGTGCGGGAGGTGGCGAACGGATGATGCGCATCGGCTCGCTCTGCTCCGGTATCGGCGGACTCGAACTCGGTCTGCAAGCCGTCGTCGGCGGCACCGTCGCGTGGCATGCGGAGAACGACCCCCATCCGTCGAAAGTCCTCGCCGAACGATTCCCCGGCGTCCCCAACTACGGCGACCTCACCGCGACGGACTGGACGCAGGTCGAACCCATCGACTGGATCACGGCCGGCTACCCGTGCCAGCCGTTCTCTCACGCAGGCAAACGGAAAGGCAGCAACGATGAGCGTCACATCTGGCCGTTCGTGGCGCGCGCCGTTGGCGTTCTTCGACCCCGATGCGTGCTGTTGGAGAACGTCGCAGGGCACGTTTCTCTCGGACTCGACGCCGTCCTCGCTGACCTTGCCGCGCTGGGGTACGACGCGACGTGGGGAGTTATACGAGCTGCCGACGCCGGGGCTTGTCATGGCCGGGCTCGCGTGTTCATCGTTGCTGCCGAGCGCGGTCATGGAATTGCTACCGACTCCGAGCGCAGCAGACGCGCTGGGCGGACACTTGACGCGCGGAGGCGCGAGGTCGGACGAACTGCTCCTGCCGGGGGTGGTGAAGACGCTGCTACCGACGCCGACGGCCGGGGACGCGAAGTCGGCCCGCAACTCAACGGCAGCGCGCCACAAGCTGCCGCCGACAGGAATCCACGCCGGGGACACGCTGACCGACGCCGTGACACTGCTTGGGGCACCTACGAACCCGCAATTCGACGATGGGAACACGCCACCGGACGACCGGCCCCCCGACCTACCGAGCCCGGACGAACCGGAGAGCGCCTAAGCCCCCGCTTCGTCGAATGGATGCAGGGCTACCCCGAAGGCTGGGTCACCGACCTCCTCACGCGCAACGCCGCGCTCAAAGCTCTCGGCAACAGCGTCGTCCCGCAACAGTGCGCGCTCGCTGTCGCGACCCTGCTCGGCCTGACCTCGGCAGCCGCCTCGTGACCCCGCTCCGCGCCGACACGGGCAGGGAGGGGCGGGAAACCGTTGAATCGCAACGAAACCAGACCTCGCCAACAGGGGAAGAGCGGCGTAACATTGCAGGCAGCGAGAACGGCACCCGCGCTAACGAGTGCCGCTCTCTAGGCCAACCACCTGTCAGGAGGCAGCGGCCGTGAAACCTGAGAATAGAGCCCCGCTCCGCGTGCTTGTCACCGGTTCCCGAGAGTGGCGGGACAAGACGCCGATTTACGAGGCGCTCGACGAACTGGCAGCACGGGCTGACGTAACCGTGGTGCACGGCGCTTGCCCTAGGGGTGCCGACACCTGGGCGTCGCTGTGGGCCAGGATGGATTCACGCGCGACGAACGAACCGCACCCCGCGAACTGGAAACAGCGCGGCGCGAGCGCCGGGTTCATCCGTAACTCTGCGATGGTCCGGCTCGGTGCCGACCTCTGCCTCGCATTCATCCGCAACGAGAGCAACGGCGCAACACACTGCGCCACCGAAGCGGAGAGGGCCGGAATCCCTACCGTCGTCTTCCGGCAGACCTACCCGGACCTTTCCGTTGTCGCCGACGCGCTGGCGATGGTCGCAGGGGGTGAGCGGGCATGAGAACGGACACGAGCAAGCTCTGCGACATTCTCGACAGGCTCGTCGATGAGGACCCGCTGAAGTTGCGCGACGCATTCTTCGCTGCGCTTGGTCAGATTGACGCGACGTGCGATGGAGCACGGCGGCAAATGGAGCAGGGCGACTATCGGCTCTGCCCGCCCGACATGCTCCGCATCTACGTCCACGACGCAGTTCGCGCGACGTTGGGCTTGTCGGACAACGCAGTTTCACCTACCTCTGACCTCTCATCGGGGGCGAACGGGTAGTGGCGGACGACAAGAAGCCCAAGCGACTCGGCGCGTACGCGAAACTGTCGGCCACCTACTACCGCGACGACGCCGTGCTCCGAGCCGGCGAAGCAGCCGAGCTCCTGTTCGCTCGGGGGCTCGCCTTCTGTGCTGAGTCACCCGGCAACGGCTACATCACCGACATGCAGGTAACGCATGTCATCGGCGTCGGACTCAAGAAATTGGATGCCCGCGTCGAGACGCTCGTCCGGGAAGAACTGTGGACGCGGGTCGACGGCGGCTACCTCGTCCGGTCGTGGCTCAAGTGGAACCGCTCCGCAGAGCAGATGAGCATGGACCGCAAGAACGACCGGGAGCGGAAAGCCCGACAAGCCAAAGCTGACGCGAAGCGGAATCCAGACGGAAAGGAACCGGAATCCGCCCGGAATCCAGACGGACTCACGCCGGATTCCCTGTCTGAGACAAAGACAGGGACAAGGACAGAGACAGAAGTTCCGACTACGTCGGGCGAACTTGCGCTCGCCGCACCGAATCCCGACGTCGGTCAGCTCGTAGGCCACTTCGTCGACGCCTGCCGAGAACGACCCCCCTCGTCGGTCGTGGCCCGCATCGGCAAGGAAGTCCGCGGACTCGTCGGCGAAGGAATCCAACCCGACGCCATCCGCGGCGGGCTCGTCATCGTCGCCGAGAAGGGCCTCAACCCGGCCACGCTGCCGTCCGCGATTCACGAGTACCTCAACGCCCGGCCTCGCGAGCGACGCAACGGCCAGGACGAAATCTTGCAACGCGCAATGGCTCGGGCACGGGCCGCGGAGGGAGCAACATGACCCCGACCCAATGCGTTGAGCTCGTCGCGTTCATCCGAGCGCGGACCCCGCAGACGTTCCTCGCCGAAGGCACACCCGACGCCTGGTATCCCGACCTCGCGCCGTACGACATGGCTGCGGCGCAGGAAGCCGTCGCGGCGTTGAGCCGGCGCCCCGGGCTGCAACCGATCGGGCTCGGTGACCTGCTCGTCGAGATCAAACGGGTCCGCGCGTTGCGTCTCGAACGTCACGGTGAGCCGTCCGTCGACCACGACCCGTCCGACGTCGAAGGCTGGCTGGCCGCGCGCCGGGAAGCGTGCCGTCGCATCATGGACGGCGAGACCCTGCCGCAGCCGCGGGCCATCGAATCCGCGCCGAAACCGCCCGGTCTGGTGCTCGACGTCGGTAAGCCGGTGCCGCGCGAGGACCCGCGCAACGGCAGGCCGAAGCGGTTCTCGGACGCGGCGAAACGCGCCGAGGCTGAGGCTGAGCTCGAGCGTCTCCGCGAGCAGGGTGAGTCGGCGTGACCGCCCGTCAGCGTCACACCGACCAGGGCGCTGCCTCATGACCGCGTACGAGCTAGGGGAGGCGCAGTGAACGAACAGGCGAGTAAGGGCGCTTCTACGACAGTCTCCCGTCGCTACAGCGACGCCGAGGAAGCGGCTTTCCGGGCGTGCGGGATGAATCCGATGTACGGACCTGCGCAGTTCGCCGGTGGGCCGTTCTGGCCCGACGAACTAGACCGGCGAGCCGACCGCTTAGAGGTGTTGATCCCGAGCCTGCGCTTGGCCGCTGCTGCCCTGCGCCGGGAGATTGCGGCTGACCCACTCACAGCCGCAGGGGTGACCGATGACTAGCGACCGGCTGCCCGAGCCGGGACAGGTGACGTTCCTCGTCGGAACGTCCTATAACGGGCGTCCGCCGAACCATTGGAGCGTCTGGCACAAGTCCTATGACGAGATCATCGAGACGCTGAGGAAGCAGCAAGGCGACATCAAGCCTGACGGCTCCCGCTTCATCGTTCTAGAGGTCATGGTGCGTGACCGGACGTTCGTGGCGAGCGAGGTGACCGTTTCGTGACTACGAGCGATAGCGACCGCTGGCGCTCGGCTGCCGTTCAGTCTCGCGCGAGGGCGCAGAAGGCTGCCGACGCCCACGAGCACGACGCGATTGTGGTGAATCCCGCCGATGGATGATCTCGCGACGCTGCCTCCATTCCCTGTCGATGACTTCACCCTCGACCAGATCGAGCACGCGCTAGGAGGCTCGCTGGGCTTCGCCGACGGCGACCCTGAGCCGCATCTCGTCGGTGCGGACTTCTCACTCTCGGCCCTGCTGGACTTCCTGTCCGGTTACGACGAGTCGCGGTTGGTCCAGGCGGTCAACGAGTACGACACGCCGATCCCCGACACGTTCGAATACCCGGACCCGATCTACCACGTCAACGACGTGCTGCGGGCGCTCATCGCTGAGGTCAGGAGGCTCCGTGGCTCAGACAGATAACGGCTCACCGATGCCTGAGACAGATAGCGACCGGCAGCCCGTGGCGGGCGCTTCTGTCCACGTTCACGGAGAGTCGCCGTGAAGTCGCCGTTCACCTACTTCGGTGGCAAGACGACACTGGCCGACGCCATCGCGGGATTGCTCCCAGCCCATGACCACTACGTCGAACCGTTCGGCGGCAGCCTCGCCGTGCTGCTCGCCAAGCCACCGGCTCGCATGGAGACGGTCAACGACCTCGACGCGGACATCATGACCTTCTGGCGGGTGCTCCGGGACCGGCCCGACGACCTGGCCAGGGTCTGCGCGCTGACGCCTCACGCGCGGCTTGAGCACGCGGCCGCGCGAGCGGAGGACCTCGCAGCCGTCACAGACGAGCTCGAGCGTGCCCGCCGCGTCTGGGTGCTGCTCACGCAGACGAGGTCCTCCACGATGCGCCGAACCGGCTGGCGGCACTACCAGGACCCGAAGGGCACGTCGGCCGGCATGCCGCGCTACCTCGAGGGCTACGTCGAGCGCATGCCACCGGCCGCTGGACGGCTGATCGGCGTCACGCTGGAGGCGCGGCCCGGGCTCGACCTGATCCGGGCATACGGACGTCACGAGGACGTCCTGCTCTACTGCGACCCGCCGTACCTCGGATCCACTCGAGCCCGGAACTACCGCCATGAGATGACCACCGTGGAGGAGCACCGGGAACTGGCCGACGCGCTGCACGCGGCTCGAGCCGCCGTCGTCCTGTCGGGCTACCACTCGCCGCTCTACGACGAGTTGTATGACGGCTGGCACCGGGTCGAGATCTCCTCCTTCACCGGCAACGCGAACCGAGGCACAGGCGCACGCACTGAGGTTCTGTGGAGCAACCGCGCGCTCGTCACCGACAGTGAAGGAACGCTGTTCTCGGAGGCCTCAGCATGAGCGGCCAACCGAATCAGAGCGACCGTTCCTCCCCCGCTCCTTCAGTAACGAAAGGCGAATGATGGGCGAGACGACAAGGCCGAAGTTCGCGCACGAGGCCGACGAGTACTTCGTGTCGCTAGTGGACTACCTGCGGCATCTCGTCGACAGGCACGGCGTCGAGGAAACCCCGGAGCTGTGGCGGTCTGGTCGGGACACATTCGACGCGTTCCATGCAACGGCCCATGACGCCCCTGCTTCTGGGGCTGTGTCGGTAGGAGGCGAGTGATGGGCGAGACGACACTCCGCGAAACGGACGAAGCAGCGACCCGTGCACTGCTCATGGGCAGGCGCATCGTCGCGGCTGAGACCGGCTCGTTCCCGACCCTTGACTATGGGCACGGCGTCCTGCTGGACGTTGACGCGGACGGCGTTGCGGTTGGCGTCGAAACCGTTGGGAACTTCGACTTCACGTTCGCCATGTGGCTTATCGCCACGAAATCCCGGATCGGTGGCGTGTCGGGTAGGCAGGAATGAGCGGGGAGACGGGCGTCCGGTTTCGCTGGTGCGGTTTCTGCGGCGCTAAACAGGCGTATTCGCCTGAGCAGGTCGCTGCGCTGCGATTCCCCGAAGTCGACAAGTGCCCGCGCTGTGGCGAGCGCGACTGGCGCGACGAGTGGGACGAGATGACCGCGCCGGATTTCCGGGAGTTGCCGTGACCTCCCCTGTCTTTCCGTCCTGCACCGGGCAGGCGCGATGAGCGGCGAACACGGCCGGTGCGCCGAGCAGATCGACGGAATCGGTGGCAAGCCGTTGGGTTGTGTGCTGCGACACGGCCACGACGGCATGCACCACGACGACGCGACCGGGGCCGACTGGGCGAAGCGCGAGTTCGTTGTCGGCAGCGGACCCTGGCTTGAGAGACGGCGACTCCTGTGGAACGAGAGCGCACGGAAACTCCGCGACGAACTTCGCCGCTACGAGGACTGTCACCCCGACGACTCGATCTGCCTTTACGCCGCACTACAAGCCGCACGAGGCGTTTGCGGTGACTCCGCGTGACCACCCGCGAAGCCTGCGACGCAGCGCTTTACGTCCAGGGCTCGTCGTACGACGAAGAACCCATCGAGTACCGCTGCGAGCGTCCGGCCGGGCATTTGCCGCCGCACCGCAACCGCGAGCCATCTACCGAGCACTTCATGGCGACTGCCCATGAGTGGTGGTCTGAGACATGGTGGGACGTCGATGCCTGAGACTTGCGAAGCCTGCGAAGGTCGCGGCTGGACCCTCACTTCCGCTCGCATCTCCGTCTGCTCCTGTGACACCTACGACCCGCCGAAGTGGGTACGACGCGGAGAACCTGCTTGCGTCATCCCGCACCGCAGCGACCCCGACCGCCCGCGACGCGCTCACGTCGGCTACGCCTGCGCCGGGCACCACGCGAAGATCGGGGAAATGCTCGCCTCGCTCCCTGGCCTGTACGGCGACCTCGAAGCCGCGCTCACCCGCCCGGAACGCCGCCACGACAAGTCCGACGAAGGCAAGCGCCGCAACTCCGCGAAAGGTGCCGGCGTCTCCCTCAACGGCAAGGTGGTCGACCTCCGCGACGAGATACACGCCGAGCTCGTCCGGATGGTCCGGTGGGTAATCGAGGAACGGAACCTGCACGCGTGGCCCGCCGACACCGAGCAGGCGATGGCGTCGTGGCTTGCCGCGCACGTCGACTGGATGTGTGAGCAGCCCGACGTCGACGACACGCACGACAACCTCGACCGGCTCACCAGGGCGGCGCACTCGCTGGCTTTCCCTAGAGGACGGCATCAGGTGGTCTGCGGACGCTGCCTCGAAGTGACCGCGTGCGACGTGGAGTCACGCAAGCCGTTGCAGTGTCCGGGCAACCTCGTCGTCGAGTGGACCGAACCGGCCGACCTCGAGCCTGAAGGGATCGACTGCACGGTGTGCGGGAAGACGTGGCCGCACCGATACTGGTCGGATTTGGGCGACAAACTGAGGGAGTCGGCATGACAGAGAAGGGCGCTTCAGTACCGGAAGCGGTGCTGGTCGTCGAAGGCGTCGATCGACTGACCTACGACATGATCGAGGACGCAGCGTTCGACTTGCAGAATGGCTGCCTTCGCATGCGTGAGTGGTATCTCGGGCTGAAGGACTACGACCGCTTCACCGGCCAGCGTGAGGACCACCGCTACGGGTTCGGCCCCCGCCACGGCACCATCGTCGCTCGCATTGGGCTGACCACGGAGGCCCGGAAGCGGCCGCTCACCGCCGAGGAAGTCGCGGCTGGAATGGCACATCTTGAGCGTCTGGCGGAAGCCGTGCCCGCCACCCGGAGGGGCCGATGAACCCGTCACAGAGCGACCGCTCTACGACACTCCTCGACGCTCGCGCTCTCGCCTGGCACCTACGTGTCCCCGTCGGCACCGTCTACCGCTGGGCGCATGAGGACCGCTGGCCCCGCACCAGCGTCAAACGCCGACCCGTCCGCTACGACCTCAAGGCAGCAGAGCGGTCCGCGACACGCCGGCACGCGGGGACGTTCAGGGATACTTGCGCCTGACCTGCACCGAAGAGTACGGTGCCCACGTTGGTGTCGTGTCTCTTCAGCCTCGTTGAGCGATTGCTCCGGGGCGTTCTCGCTGTTCCGGGGAGGCGACGTGACGCACCGGTTCCGCACCGCACCCCGACATAAGACCGTGGCAGCCGGGTACGGGGCAGACCACGTCAACGAACGTGCACGACGCGTCAAGGTCACACTCCCGACAGACCTCTGCGGCTACTGCCGGCGACCGCTAGGACCGGAGAAGGTCCCCGGTGACAAGCAGTCCCGCTGGCACCTGCCGCACAACCCGGCCCGTACCGGATATCTGCCCGGCATGTGGCACCGCGCCTGCAACCAGCAGGAGGGAGCCATCCGCGGCAACCTCCGGCAGCGGCAGTCCCTCGCACGACGCAGACGACGCACACTGCCGGGGTGGTGACCATGACGCGGTTTTTTTGGACAAACACGGCACTCCCGACGCGCCACTCGGCATTTTCCCTCCCCGTGGTTTCGGCACATGGCTGAGCTTGGCCCTCGCGGGCGGCGGATGTGGGAGGCGACGCACCAACTACGGCCGTTCAATGCGGCCGAACTGGTGCTGCTCGAGGAACTGTGCCGGATGGCTGACCGGCTGGAAAGGTTCGACGAGGTTCTGTCCGGTGACGTGGACGTGTGGATGCGCCTGACGCACCGGACGCGAACCGAGGACTACGAACTGCTCGTCGACGACGCGGCGGCCGAGGCGCGGCAGTTGGCGGCGACGTTCCAGGCGGGTGTGAAGGCGCTGAACCTGCCCGAGTCACCGGCCGAGTCGAAGGACGGCATTGATGACCTCCTTGCTCGACGGGCCAAGCGTCTCGGAGCTTGAGGGTGTCCAGGTCCCTCGTGTTTTGTGGGTTCCTCCGACCGTAGTTTCGACGGAGGCCGGCGACGAGGCTGTCGATCTTGCCGCGGTCGCCGGGCTGCACCTGGACCCGTGGCAGCAGTTGGTGCTCAAGCACGCGATGGCCGAGGATGCTCGCGGCCGGTGGGCGGCGTTCGAGATCGGCCTGGTGGTTTGCCGACAGAATGGTAAGGGCGCGATCCTCGAGGCGCTCGAGCTGGCGTGGCTGTTTCTGCTCGGCGGGAAGCTGATCATCCACTCGGCGCACCTGTTCGAGACCGCGATGGAGCATTTCCTGCGGTTGCAGGTGCTGATCGAGAGCAACCCGGACTTCGACCGGCGCGTGAAACGGATGCCGAAGGCGCACGGCGAAGAAGGCATCGAACTGAAGAACGGGCAGCGGCTGAAGTTCAAGACCCGGACGAAGTCGGGTGGCCGCGGCTTGTCGGGTGATCTTGTCGTGCTGGACGAGGCGATGATCCTCGACCCGCGGTCGGTCGGCGCGCTTATGCCGACGATGTCCGCGAAGGCGAAGCGCGGGAACCCGCAGATCTGGTACACGGGGTCGGCGGGGGATGAGGACGCGCATGTGCTGGCGAAGATCCGCCGTCGTGGGATGGCCGGCGGTGACCCGTCGCTGTGTTACGCGGAGTGGTCGGTCGATGAGGATGCCTACTGGGGTGACCCGGACGGGGTGTCGGTCGACCCGCGGCACATCGCGCAGGCGAACCCCGGATTGAACATTCGGTTGACGCTCGAGCACACGTTGCGTGAGCAGCGGTCGATGGACCGGGTCGAGTACGCACGGGAAAGGCTCGGCATCGGCAACTGGCCGGCTGACCCCGATGACGACTGGGTGATTTCCCGTGCTCTGTGGGAGCCGCTCGCGGACCTGTCCGCGGCACCGCCGCGTCCGGCTGGGAAGGTCGCGTTCTCGGTGGACACGCAGCCGTTGCGGCAGCGGACGTCGATCTCGGTGGCCGGAGTGCGCTCGGATGGGCGTCCGCAGGTGCAGGTCGTCGACAACCGGACAGGCGTCACGTGGGTGGTGGCCCGGCTGAAGCAGTTGGCGGAGGACTGGGATTCGCTCGGCGTCGTCGTCGACAAGCAGTCCGCGGCCGCCTCGCTGCTCGAAGATCTCAAGGACGCGAAGGTCGACGTGATCGAGATGAACACGACCGACGCGAAAGAGGCGTTCGGCCAGTTCTACGACGCGGCGACGGACGGCCGGCTACGGCATCTCGACCAGCCGGAGCTGAACGCGGCGCTGAAAGGCGCGTCGACCAGGACGGTGGGTGACGCGTTGTTGTGGGACCGGCGGTCCGCCGAGGTTGACATCACGCCGCTCGTGTCGGCGACGAACGCGCTGTGGGGGTGGACGACACGGCACGACTCCGGCGACATCTTGAACGCGGTCTGGTAGCCGTCGTCGCTTTTCTCACCCGCGTTGGCCGGCTTCATCGGCTCTGGCAGGGGCTCGCCGTGGTGGGGCTGGGCTTCTACGGGGCGTGGCTCGTCTATCGGCCGGCCGGCTATCTGACCGCTGCCGGGCTGCTGCTACTCGACCTGGCTACTGACCGCCGCTCCTGAGAGGACACCGCCTGATGGGTGTGCTGTTCGGCCGGGAACGGCGCCAGTGGACCGCGGAGCCGCCGATTCCGCCGTATCCGGGCGCGAACATCTACGGGCAGCCGTCCGTGAACACGCAACCGGACCGGGCGCTCATCGTCCCGACCGTCTGGGGTTGCGTGCAACTGCTCGCGAACGCTGTCGCGATGCTGCCGCTGATGACCTACCGCCGGACCGCCGATGTCCCGGCGCGGATCACCGACCCGCCGCTCGTGCAGACCCCGGCGGCGGACATGACACAGTCGGAGTGGCTGCACGAGCTGATGGTGTCGCTGCTGCTCCGCGGCAACGCGTACGGGATGAAGACGAGCCTGAACGGGCTCGGCTACCCGCAGCAGGTGGTGCTGCTCAACCCGGACCGGGTGCAGCCGCAGGTCGACGAGGACACCGGCGACGTCCGGTATTTCGTCGGTCCGTCCCGCGTCGACATGACGGACCGGATCTGGCATGTGCGCGGGATGACGCTGCCCGGTAAGAAGCTGGGCTTGTCCCCGATCGAGTACGCGGCTGAGGCGATCGGTGTCGACTTGGCGTCACGGAAGTTCGCGAGCGACTTCTTCTCCGGCGGCGGCATCCCGAAGGCCGTTCTCGAATCCGACATGGACATCACGCAGGAGCAGGCGCGGACGCTGAAGGACCGGCTGATGGCCGCGACCCGCAACCGGGAGCCGGTCGCGCTCGGCTCGGGCGTGAAGTACAACCAAATTTCGGTGAAACCGAACGAGTCGCAGTTCCTCGAGACGCAAGCAGCGAATATCTCGGAGATCGCGCGGATTTTCGGGGTTCCCGCGGAACTCGTCGGCGGGAAAGTCGGCTCGTCGATGACGTACGCGAACGTCGAGCAGCGGTCGGTCGACTTCCTGACGTTCAGCCTGTCGATGTGGCTGCGCCGGATCGAGGACGCGTTCTTCACGCTGCTCCCGCAGCCGCAGTATGTGCAGTTCAACACGGCGAGCCTGCTCCGTACCGACGCGGAGACGCAGGCGAAGGTCGACGCGATCCGGGTGGCGTCGAAGGTGATGCCGCCGTCGCGGCTGCTCAGGCGGATGGACGAGCCGCCGCTGACCGACGCGGAGAAAACCGAACTCGAGCTCGTGCCGATGACTGTGACCCCGATGGGGCTGCCGAAGGCGCTGCCGAAACCGCCGACCCCGGAAACGTCACCGGACACGCCGGACGTCGGGCCGAAACCGAAACTGGGAGTCGTCAATGGCTGACCGACCGTACGAGACGCGGACTGTCACCGCGAACCTCGAGTTGCGCGACGAGGACTCCGCGCCGGTGCTCACCGGTTACGCATCGACGTTCAACGACCCGTACCAGGTCGGGTTCTTCCGGGAGCGGATCCACCCGGACGCGTTCAAGCGCACCCTGTCCGGCGCGCCGGACGTCAGGCTGCTCGTCGACCATGAGGGGCAGCCGCTCGCCCGGACGAAGTCGGGGACGCTGGAACTCCGCACGGACGCGAAAGGCTTGTCGGTGCGGGCGACGCTCGACCCGTCCGACCCGGACGTGCAACGGCTGCTGCCGAAGATGCGCCGCGGCGACCTCGACCAGATGTCGTTCGCGTTCCGGGTGCCGGCCGGCGGCGAGGAGTGGGACTACTCGGGTGACATGCCGGACCGGACGATCCGTGAGGCGAACCTGTCCGGCGGCGACGTGTCCGTCGTCACCTACCCGGCGAACGAGAACGCGACCGCGCAGCTACGCGCCCGCGACGAGCGGGAGTCGGCCTACGTTCTCGCCGAGGCGATGCTCCGCGAGGTCCGGTCCGGCGTCGAGTTCGACGCGGCGAACATCGACCGGCTCAAGGCTGCGCTCGACGCGCTCGGTGTCAACCTGACCACCCGGACCGCAACAACCGAGACCGCTCCTACCGAGACCGAGACGCGTACCACGTTGACGAAAGAAGCCGCTGAGGCGATCCGCCTCGCCGGTGAACTGCGCCGCTCCGCGGCGTAACGCACCACCGCACGTCAGACCGGATACGGCGACCGCCTAACCACGGCACCGCCCGACGCCACCTGAACCGCGGGACCAGCCATCCCAACGTCCAGGAGGACAACCCATGACCACGACCGTGGTTGAGAACCCCCTGATCTCCCAGATTCGCGACAACCGTGACGCGAAGCAGAAGGAGATCGACGACCTGACCGGCAAGCTCACCACCGAGAACCGCGCGTTCACCGACGAGGAAGACGCCGCGTTCAAAGCGGCAGTCGCCGAGATCCGCGCGTTCGACGAGCGGATCACCGAACTCGTCGAGCTGGACAAGCGGCGGCGCGACGCCGACGAGGCACGCAAGGCCGCCGGCGACGTCGGCGACCAGCGGGCGCACGTCACCGACGCGCCCGTCTACCACCGCTACAAGATCGGCCAGTCGTACTTCCGTGACCTGTTCCTCGCCCAGCAGACCGGCGACGCCGACGCGGCCGACCGGCTGCGCCGCAGCGCCTTGCAGGCGCAGGACGAGCTCGCCAAGCGGACCGAGCCGGAACTGCGTGCTCTCGGCAACACCGGCGGCGCTGGTGGGTCCGGCGGCGAGTTCAGCCCGCCGCTGTGGCTGATCGAGGACTTCGTCGCGTACGCGCGGCCGGGCCGCAAGTTCGCCGACTCGATCGGGCCGCGTCCGCTGCCCGAAGGCGTGTCGAGCGTCAACCTGCCGAAGATCACCGGCGGGACGACGACAGCGATCCAGACCACGCAGAACACGGCGTTGAGCCAGACCGACATGACGACCGGGTCGATCTCAAGCGCGATCTCGACGATCGGCGGCAAGCAGGTCGTCGCGCAGCAGCTTCTCGACCAGTCGGGCATCCCGTTCGACGAGGTTGTGCTCCGCGACCTGGCCGCCGACTACGCGCAGCGTTACGGCACGCAGGTCATCTCCGGTTCGGGCGCGTCCGGGCAGCTCAACGGCGTCTACACGTACTTCAACGCGTCGGGCACGGTCAACGTCACCTTCACCTCCGCATCGCCTGCGGTGGCGTCGTCGACGACCGCGAACTCCTTCTACTCGAAGGTGTTCGGCGCCGCGTCCGCGATCGAGACCGCGCGGTTCATGCCGCCGGACACGATCTGGATGCACCCGCGCCGCTGGAACTGGATCCTCGCCTCGGTCGACGCGAACAGCCGCCCGCTGGTCGTGCCGCTCGGCGCCGCGTTCAACCCGGTCGGCGAGACCGGCCCGGACGTCGCGCAGGGTGTCGTCGGCTACTTCGGCGGCCTGCAGGTCATCACCGACCCGAACATCCCGACGAACCTCGGCGCCGGCACCAACCAGGACCCGGTGTTCGTGGGTATCCGCGGCGACCTGCGGCTCTACGAAGGCGCGTTGCGGCTCGAGACGTTCCGTGAGCCGTACGCGGACTCGGCGGGTGTCCTGTTCCGGGCGCTGGCCTACTCCGCGCAGATCGTCTCCCGTTACACGACGTCGGTGGCTGTCATCAACGGCACCGGCCTCGTCGCACCGACCTTCTAATCCGCCGAGCGCGCCAGGAGGCGAGCAGTAATGGCTGAGCACTTCACGAAAGAGAGCGAAGGCAAGATCGGCACGATCGAGACCGTCGAGGACGCGCACAAGGCGCACCACCTCGCGACGGCGGACCCGGAGCCCGAACGTGACGGGACGATGACCGGGCCGGCGCACGAGCAGAAGTACGGCCTCGAACGGGCCGAGGCGTCCGCCGAGGCGTGGCGCGCGGCTGGGGTCCACCCGACCGAGAACCGCGCGTTGCGGCCCGGTGACGAGGGCTACCAGGACCCGGCCGAGGTGGCCGGGGTCAACGTCGAGACCGCCGAAGGCAAGAAGGCGGACGAGACGACCGCGGGCTCACGGGCGCGACGGTCCTGAAGTAGCGACTGTCGGAGGAGGGTGACGGGTGCCTGTTACCTCGCTCGTCACCCTCGACGACGTCCACTCGCATCTGAACCTGCCTGACTCGTCCGCGGACGCGGAGATCATGGGGTTCATCGAGGCGGCGACGGCTTACGTCGAGTTCCAGACCGGGCCGATCATCCCGAAGCAGTTCACCGAAGTGCACGACGGCGGCGGACCGTCGATCGTGCTCGACAACCCGCCGGTGCTGTCCGTCGAGTCGGTCACCGAGTATGTCGGCGCGACCGGCTACACGCTCACCCAGTCCGAGCTCGGTTCGCCGACCGGCGCGTACGCGTTCTCGATCGACGACGCGGCCCGCGGGATTCTGACCCGCCGCTGGTCCGGTGGTCTCGTCGGACCGTTCGTCGGCGGCGTGAAGAACGTGCAGGTCACCTACACGGCCGGTCGTGCGTCGGTGCCGGCTGACATTCGGATGGCGGTACTCGAAGACATTCGGGGTCTTTACACGCAGACACAGTACGGGCGCCCCGGTGCCTCGTTCGGCGGTGGTATCGGCTCCGAAGCAGCAGAGCAATGGTCGGCGGTGCCGATGCACGCTTTCCCGCGGCTGGCGGCGCTGCTCGAGGGTCCGACCCGGACACCGAGCCTCGCCTGATGGCTTCGACGATCCCCGCGGCGTTCGCGGCGTTGCAGTCCCTTGTCGGGGCGGCGCTGCCGGGGATTCAGCAGGTCGTCGGACAGTTCGGCACGTACATCGCGAACGAGCAGGTCATCTTCGGCGACATCACCGGGGTCGACGCGCTCGGCCCGTTCACCGGCGCGAGCCCGCAGACGTTCGACGAGTCCTACGACGTGACCCTGCAAGCGAGAACACGAATCGGCGGGACCGACATCAACGCCCGGCTGGTCCGGGTGCTGGCGATGAAGAACGCGATCCGCGACGCGCTCGCCAACGACATGCACGCGGCTGCGACCGGCGGCTCCCCGGTGGTGCACGCGGTCGTCACCCGCGCCTACCTGAGCCGCTACGCGACGCGGAGTGGTTTCGACGAGAACGGCGTCGCCGCCGAGGCCGATCTCGTGATCCACATCGACGCCTACGGAACCTAAAGGGAGCCTCATGCCCGACTTCACCTACCGCGGTCCTGCGGGTCTGTTCTTCCCGTCGTTGCCGCCCGAGGCTGCGAACCCGAAGCCGGGCGAGACGTACAAGCTGCCGCGGAAGCCTTCCGACGACTGGGAGTCGCCGAAAGCGAAGAAGGCCGCGGCGAAGAAGGCCGAACCGGAACCAACACCTGAACCTGAGCCCGCCGAACCAGCCGCACCGGCTGAGCCCGAGGAGTCCTGATGGCTTACATCCCGTCCGAGTTCTCGATCGCCGGCTGGGCGAAAGAGACAACCCCCAACACGGTTGTCGCCCCGACCAACTATCTACGCCTGAACACTCTCGCGCCGGTGATTAACGTGCCGGCGCTCTACGACCAGTCGATGCAGGCGTCGATGGCGAAGACCTACGATGCGATCCCTGGTGTGACGTCGGCGACGTACCAGGCGGACGGCAACCTGTACGCCGACGAGGTGAACGTCTACTTGCAGTCGATCCTCGGTGACATCGCGGTGGTCGGCGCGTCGGACCCGTACACGACGACGCACTCGGTGCTGAACACGTCTCCGGGGCAGCCGAAGACGTACACGATCACGGATTACAACGGGAACAACGCGCGGGCGCTCGGCTCGTGTCGCTGTTCGTCGCTGAACGTGAAGTGGGCGGCGGACGGCCTCGCGACGATCTCAGCGCAGTTCATGGCGCTTAGTTACGCGACAGCGGCGACCCCGACCCCGTCGTTCCCGACGCAGACGCACGCTTTGCCGGGCTGGAAGGCGCAAGCGTCGATCAACTCGGTGACTGCGGTGAAGGTGCTCGACATGGAGTTCGACATCAAGCGGACGGTGACCGCGGTGCCAACGCTGTCGAACTCGCAGACGCCGGACACGATCTTCGCTGGTGGTGACGTGGAGTGCTCGGGGTCGGCGACGATCGTCTACGACACGGTGCAGGGTGAGACGACACTCGGCCTGTACACGGGGCAGACGCAGGTCCCGATCTCGATCGACCTGCTGTCGACGGAGTCCGCGGCGCACGAGGTGAAATTCCAGTGCTCCGTCGCGATCATCGACTCGGCGCATATCGACCGGGCGTCGGGGCGTTACGTGCAGCTGCCGGTGACGTTCTACGGGCTTGCGAACTCGACCGACGCGGGCACGTCGGGCGGTAAGTCGCCGGTGAAGGCGATCACGAAGGCGCAGCTGCCTTCCGGCACGTTCGCATAGGGGGCAACGTGAAGGTTTCTCTTCCCGGTGAGAACTGGGCGCACCTACGTGACCCGTCCGAGGTCACCGAACGGCAACGCCGACCGCTCACCGAGATTCAGGAGCGGATCAGCCTGTCGAACGCGGGCGCGATGCTCATCGCGCACGAGGACGAACTCGAAGCGCTGTCGGTGAAGGACCAGTTGCGGCTGCTCCGCGAGGCGGGAGCGACCCCGGAAGAACTCGCGCTGCTGCGTCAGGGTGACGACCGGCTGCTGCTCGCGCTCGTCTCCGAATGGTCGTTCGACGCTCCGGTCACCGAGGACGGGATGCTCGACGTCCCGTCGCACGCGCTGGATGCGCTGAAGAAGGAATGCCAGAAGTACGCGAAGGCGCTCTCCGGTGGCACGACGGATGAGGATGTGCTCGCCGACGATTCCCCTACGCCGCGGAGCGACGGCTAGACGCTTCGCTCCGCGGGCTTCCTGTCCGCGGGCCTATGCCTGCGGAACTGCGTACGTACCGGCTGAAGAAGCTGAACTTCTCTCTCGACGAGATCGACAACGCGTCCGCGCTGCGCCTCGATGCGCTGCTGCGGATCGACGATGCGGTGAAGGAGGCGGAGGCGCGTGCCGGGAGAGTGGACTCACAACGGGACCGCGCAGGGCCTCCGTGACTTCGGCGTCCGCCTGGTCGAGACCGGGCAGGTCGGTTTGCGCCGGGACATGACGAAAGCGATCTCGCTGGCGACGAAACCGGCGCGTAAAGCCGTGAAGGACAAACTCCGCGAGGAAATGCCGAAGAGCGGCGGGGCTAACAAGTACCTGGCGCGGCGGATTCCGGTGCGGACAGCGGTCACGTTCGGCTCAAGGAGTGCCGGGGTGCGGGTGCGGTCGAACAAACGCGGGTCGGACCTGCGACGGCTCGACTCCGGGACGCTCATGCACCCGGTGTTCGGTAACCGGAAGGCGTGGACGGCGACGCAGGTCCCGGCCGGCTGGTTCGAGGACGCGTTGCGCCCGTTCGGCCCGCTCGTCGAGTCGGCTCTTGCCGTGCAGATGCACGAGACCGCGATCAAAGCCGGATTCAAGTAGGAGGCGGGGTGCCGACTACCTCCCTCGTCTTCGACTTCCTGGCTCTGGACTCTCAGGCTGCCGCGTCGTTCGACCGGATGGGCAAGAAAACCCTCGCGCTCGGCTCGTCGTCCGCGGCGACGCTGAAACAGGTCAAGGCGCTCGGGCTCGGCATCGCCGTCGCGGGTGCGACCGCTGCGGTCGCGTCGATCAAGCTGGCGTCGCAGTTCCAGACGTCGATGACGCAACTGCAAACGCAGGCCGGAGCGTCGCGCGCTGAGGTGCAGCGGATGTCGAAGGCGATGCTCTCCCTCGCCGGGCCGACCGCAACCGCGCCCGACCAGTTGGCGAAAGGCCTGTACCACCTGGAGTCGGCGGGGTTGCGCGGTTCTCGTGCGGTCGAGGCGATGCGGGTCGCGGCCGAGGGGGCGAAGCTCGGCGGCGCCGACCTGGAGTCGGTGACGAACGCGCTGAACGCGGCGATCGCGTCCGGTATCCCTGGCGTGCACAACATGAACCAGGCGATGGGCTACCTGAACGCGACGGTCGGCGAAGGCGACATGCGGATGCAGGACCTCGCGGACGCGCTCGGGACGGGTGTGCTGGCGATCGTCAAGGGGTTCGGCGTGACGATGCGCGACGCGTCCGCGGCTCTCGCCGTGTTCGGTGACAACAACATCCGGGGCGCGGCGGCAGGCACGGAACTGCGGATGGTCGTGCAGAACCTCGCGAAGCCGGCGAAGACCGGCGTTGACGTGCTGAAGGCGTTGGGGTTGCAGGCGAACACGCTCGCTCAGGACATGCAGCAGGGCGGGCTGAACCAGGCGTTGCGGGACCTGAAACGGCACATGGACAACGCGGGCGTGTCCGGCAAGCAGGTCGGGCAGGTCATCACGGACGCGTTCGGGAAGAAGTCGTCGGCCCCTCTGTCGGTGCTGATCGGGCAGATGGGCCGGTTCGACCAGAAGTTCCGCGAGTCGCAGAAGGCCGCGCACGGCTTCGCCTCGTCATGGACGGGCTACACGCACACGTTCGGCTATTCGTTCGACCGGATGCG
Source organism: Mycobacterium sp. (assembly GCA_035651275.1). Classification (GTDB taxonomy): domain Bacteria; phylum Actinomycetota; class Actinomycetes; order Mycobacteriales; family Mycobacteriaceae; genus Mycobacterium. The sequence goes on from DASRFZ010000281.1 coordinate 20,834, forward strand.
CGCCTCCGTGGAGGTGCTCGCGATCAAACTCGGCACCGTCCTGCTGCCCGCCGCGACGAAGCTCGCGAACTTCATCACGAACAACGTGCTTCCCGCCGTGCAGGGGATGGCGCACTGGTTCCAGCGGAACTGGGCTGTTCTCGGCCCGCTGGTCAAGACGTTGGGCGAGTTCCTCGTCGCCATGAAGATCACGTCGGTGATCCTGGGCGTCGTCGGTGCGCTGCGGTCCTTCGTCGGTCTTGCACCCGCAGTGGAAGGGGCCGCTGCCGGTGAGAGCGCCTCACTGAACGGGCTGCGGCTTGGTTTCATCGCTGTCGGGCTCGCGGCGTGGCAAGCCAACAACTACACGAAGCAGTCGAACGCGCAGATGACCGCGTCGCTCACCGCTACGGCGACAGCGAGCAAAGCCGGGCTGTCCCAGATCGAGATGAAGTTCCTCCAGACCGCGCAACTCATCAAAGGTTCGATGGGTGACTTGGAGAACGTCGTCAAGAGCGGGTTCGGGCAGGCGGTTTCTGCGGCAGGCGGCGACATGCAGTCGCTGGTCGCGTTCGCGCAGGCCTACGGCTCGCAGGCTGCGTCCGCGTACGCGCACGGATTCTTCTCCACGTGGGATGCGCTGTGGCGCAGTCAGGGGAAGAACGCGCAGGCCGTCACGCAGGGCATCGGCGGCACACCGATCAACCAGGGCTCCTACGCGTTCCCGATCATCAAGGGCCACATCGTCGCGTCGCCGGTGCATCACGCGGCGCAGCATGTCGCACAGCACACGTCGACTGCGATCAGCGGTGCACTCGCTGGCGCGCTCGGCGGTGGTGGCGGCGCGGTAGGCGGTGGTGTTGGTACGTCCGGCGCGTCGAAGGCCCGCTCGCCCGTCTACCACGTCCTGCACCACGTCGGGCAGTTGATCGCGCAAGGCCTGATCGACGGCTGGACCGGGATGGCCGGCAAACTCCGCGACGCCTTGTCGACGTCGGTGCACAACGCGCTCGACCACCTGCAGTCGGTGGTCCTGTCGGCGCTGGCGAAGCAGAAGGCGGCGATCCAGACCGCGCAGAAGACGCTCGCCGCGTTGACCTCGGCCCGTAAGCAGATGATCCAGTCGGTCGCCGACAGCCTCAAGTCGGACCTGTCCGGGGCGTTCCAGACCGACCAGTTCGGCAACACGGCGCTCGGGAACGTCGGCTCGTACCTGGCCGGGCAGACCTCGCAACTGCGGGTGTTCGTCAAGGATCTGCAGTGGGCGAAGGCGCACGGGTTCTCCGGCGCGTCGTTGCAGCAGATCGTCGGTTTGGGTGTGGCGCAGGGTACGGCGGTGTTGCAGCAGTTCATGGCGGGCGGGACGTCGGTGGCGGCGTTCAATCAGTATCAGAAGCAGATCGCGGCGTTGGGCGGTCAGGCTGGCGCGGCGGTCGGTGACGCGACGTACGCGAAACGGATCGCGGACCAGGCTCGAGACGTGCACAGGCAGGTCGAGGAACTTCGAGCGATCAAGCAGTCTTTGCTGCGCATGGAGCGCATGGCAGCGCGCGACGTTGTGCGGCACGTGACCGTCCAAGTCGATACCCACGGCAGACTGAAAATCAGTCAGATCGACGCGCAGGAGATCGTCGCGGCGATCAACAGGCTTGAGCGGACGCAGGGGCGCAAGAAGTAATGCCGATCCCTGCTGGCCCGATCTCCTACACGGTTCGGGCTGACTTCTCCGGTACCTCCTACGGCGGGACGCCGACGTGGACGGACATCACGCAGCGGGTCGCAGCCGGGTCCGGTTTCCCTGCGGTGAACATCTCGCGGTGGCGGCAGGATCAGGTGTCGGACCTGACCCCGACGCAGGTCGGGCTGTCGTTGCAGAACAACGACGGCAGGTTCACCCCGGGACTCGCGTCGTCGCCGTACTACCCGAACGTGCGGCGCAGGACGAGGTTGCAGGTCGGCGGGACCGTCGCCGGTGTCCCGGTCTACCTGGCGGACGTGTTCGCCGACTCGTGGGAGGTCTCCCGCGACGGGTCGGCGGTGTGGCTGTCGAACTTCTCCGGCACGGACGTGCTCGGCCGGATGGGCGCGGACACCCCGCTGCGACCGGCTGCCGTCGAAGAGGCGATGCTGCTCAGCCCGTACGCGCTGTACCCGCTCACCGACCCGACCGGGGCCGCCGCGACCGGGGATCTCGTCGCGGGGCTGCTCGCGACGATCACCGCGTCGAAGTACGGCACGGGCACGTTCACCTTCGGCTACACCCCGGCCCCGTTCGGGATGAGCGGGGCGCTCGTGCTCACCTCGCCGGACGCCGGGTCCGCCTCGACGACGCAACGCGGCTACACGCTGCTGGTCCCGAACAACTTCGCGAACACGGTGATCAGCTCGTTCGCGGTGAGTGTGTGGTTCCAGCCGTCGACCACCCCCCCGGCCACCTCGCCGGCGTACCTGTTCAACTCGCCGCTGGTCGTCGCGAGCGTCGACACGTCCGGGCATGTGACAGCGGGGATGCCGGGGTTCACGTCGGCGTTCACGTCGAAGAACTACTGCGACGGCGCGTGGCATCACCTCGTCATCGCGGTCGACGGGTCGCACGGGACGGTCACCACCTACCTCGACAACGTGCCGCAGACCGCGTCCGGGTCGACGTTCACGTTCAACCCGTCCGGGCCGCCGATCACGGTCGGCGGGAAGACCGCGACGTCGGGGCTGTTCTCCGGCGCGCTGTCGCTGCTCAGCTTCCACCCCGGCCTCACGGCGGGGTCGGTGCTCAACCTGTACAACGCGGGAGCCAACGGGTTTGCCCCGGTCGGCGGGTTCGGCGCGGAGACCGCCGACATGCGGATCGCGCGGCTGCTGCGCTACCGGACGAACTTCGGGTCGTCACTCGACCTCGGCGACATGGTGATGGGTCCGGCGACGACGGACGGGATGACGTTGCAGGCGGCGCTGTTCGAGGCGGCGCAGGCTGACGGCGGGGTCGTGTTCGCGGACGGGCAGGGGCAGATCGTGTTCCGGGCGCGGATCGTCAACTACGACCCGGCCGCCCAACTGACCCTCGACGCGTCGCAGAAACACGTGTCGTTCCCGACGTCGCTGCGCGACGACATCCAGTTCATGCTCAACGACGTCACGGTCACCCGCCCGAACGGCGCGGCGCAGCGCGTCGTCGACAACACGAGCGTGACGAAAGACGGCGAGGCCGCGTCGTCGCTCACCTTGAACGTGGCGACGGACTGGGAAGCCTTGCAGTTGGCGGGCTGGGCGGTCGCGCAGGGCCGTCAGGAGTGGGTCGGTGTCCCGTCGCTGACGGTTGACCTGATGCACGCGGGCACGGCGGTCGCGCTCGCGATCTGCCAGTTGCAGCCGCTCGACATGATCACACTGACGAACCTCCCTAGCCCGTTGCCGTCGTCGCTGAACCTGCAAGTGCAGGGGGTGTCGCTGTCGCTGGCGACGGACGCGCAGACCGCGACGCTGTTCTGCTCACCGGTCGCTCCTGCGGTGTGGCGGCTCGACGCGACCCCGTCCGTCTACAACCAGCTCGACACGGGTCTCGTGATCGCGGCATGAGGGGGGCGTAGTGGCGACGGTCCCCGTCCCCCCGAACATCACCGCGAGCGAGTACGCAACCTCGACGATCGCGCAGGGCTGGGTCGACGGCATCCTGTGGGCGCTCGGCCTCACTACGTCGAGCGTGTCCGGCAGTGTCCGCCGCCCGCTGTGCCGGGCGACGTTGACTAGCGCGCAGTCGGTCGCGAACGCGACGAACACGGCGGTGAACCTCGACCACGAGGACGTCGACTACGACAGCATGCACGAGGCAGTCATCCACCCGTCGCGGCTGACGGCGAACACAACCGGCTGGTACGCAGTGACCGCGAACGCGCAGTTCGCGGCGAACGCGACCGGGGTGCGGCTCGCCTACCTGACGGTGAACGGCACGAAACGGGCCGCGACGCAGGTGCAGCACAACGCGGCAGCGACCGGGGTGACGGGGGTGTCGACGAGCGACTACGTGTACCTGAACGCGACGGACTACCTGGAGCTGGTCGTGCAGCAGACGTCGACCGCTGCGCTGAACGTGGGCGACGCGGGTCTGTGCGCCGAATGGCGGTCGAACTGATGGCTAGTCGCTACGGCGGCGACGCGGCGACGTACCCGACGATCACCCGCGGCCTCGTCGCTCCCGGCACCGCGGTTTCGTTCTGGACCGATCAGAGGGTCGGCGTTGACGGCGGCACGGGCGGCACGCAGGTCACCGGCCTGAACATCGTCGGCGGTTCTTCCGGTGTGTCCACGGTCACCTCGCGGGCGGACGGGTCGATGCCGCAGTTCGACGACCCGGCGAACTCGTCGTATCTGTGGGCGGACGCGGGTGGGACCGAGCGAGTCAAGATTTTCCCTGACGCGGCCTCCATGTACGCCACCGTTATCAACGTCAAAGGCGCTGCTTACGGCGCGAAGGGCGACGGCACCACCAACGACACGACCGCGCTCAACAACGCGACGGCGAACGGCGGGATCGTCTACGTCCCGGACGGCACCTACCTGTGCGACGGCTGGACGATCAGCAAGCGAACGCACCTGATCTTCAGCGCGGGCGCGGTCCTCAAGCAGCGGGTCGCTCCGACCCTCACGGGCGGGGTCGGCGCGTCGCTGCTGTTCACGACCGGCTCGGACGGGTCGATCATCGAGAACGCGCGGATCAACGGCAACCGGGACGCGCTGTCCGGCTCGTTCACTCCGGGCACGTCCTGGATCGGGCTGCGCGTCGAGTACGTCAACGACGTGAGCATCATCGGCGGCGAGTTCTTCAACTGCATGTGCTTCGGCGTGTACGTCACCGGCACTTCCGACACGACCCCATCGACGCAGATCGTCGTCCGTGACGTCTACGTGCACAACAGCGCGCAGGTGTTCTCCGCGGTTGCCGTGCAGGACAGCCTGATCGAGAACGTCCGCGGGCTGAACATCTCCAACACCGGCTATCAGGTGTACCAGCACGGTTTCGAGTTCCGGGTCGTTGACCGGACCGACATCCGCGGCCTGTACCTGAAGAACTTCTACCCGGACATCAACGGGCAGGACAACCTGTCGCTCGGGATCGACGCGAGCCGGATGGACAACGAGTGCAGCCTGTCCGACGTGCACCTCGACGACTACTCGGGCACCGGCCACACCGGTCTCGGGGTCAGTCTCGCCGGGGCGAGGGATCTGCGGGTCAGCAACGTCCACATCTCGGGCTTTCACGCGGGCATGAACCTCGCGAGCGTGCAGGGCGGGGAGATCACCGGCCTGTTCATCGACAACGCCTACAAGTCGAGCGGAACCTACGGGCTACAGGTGGCCGGGGCGGGGTACGTCGCGGGCCTTGTCGTCCCCGACTCGCACTACAACGCGACGTCCTGGCAGACCGTCGTCTCCGACAGTGTCATCGCCCGTGCTCAGGTCGGTGTCGAGTGCAGCGGGCGGGACGTGAAGTTCGACAGTGTCATCAGCCAAGGGAACACGCAGTACGGGTTCCTGATCCACTCGACCGCGGACAACGCGCCGAACTTCCCGGCGCAGCCGATCCCACCCGCTTACAACGTCGTCCTCGAGGACTGCACCGCGGTCGCGAACGGCTACTCGGGCCTGTATCGGGACACCGGCGCGGACGTGACGATCGTCGGCGGGAACTACTTCAACAACGGGCAGAACACGGGCGGCGCGGACCGCGACGGCATTCACGTCAACGCGGGCGGCACCGACAACATCATCGTTCTCGCCTCGCCCGGCCTCTACGACGACCAGTCATGGTCGAAGACGAACGCAGGGTCGATCCTTCCCGGCAGCTACGCGGGGCAGGTGTCGATGCTGATGACGGACACGACGGATGTCTACGTCGGTCAGTACGTGGTCGTGAAGAACATCGGCGGGCCGGGCATCGACGCGACCGTGCAGATAACCGACGTCATCGGGGACACGGTCCTGTTCAACTACACGGGCACCGTCTCCGACTCGGGGAACCTCGTCGCTTTGACGGGCACGGTGGCGACGACCGCGACCGCGATCACGGGCACGTCCACGCTGTTCAACACGGAGATCCCCGGCCCGGCGTATCTCAAGATCAGCGGCGGCTACCCGATCGTCCGGCAGGTCGTGTCGAACACGTCCGCGGTAATCACCGGAGGCGCGACCGTAGGAGCTGGAGCGTCGGTGAGCCGGGTGGCTTTCACGGTCAACGCCGTCCCGTCGCAGCAGAACGGAATCACCCTGTCGGGGACCCCGGGCGAGTTCATGCTGGACCGGGTCGTCGACAAGACCAACGTGTCGAAGTCGTACAACTACACGCTCGCGAACGTCACGACCGGCGCGAAACCGAAAACGGTACTGACTACCACCTCGACCGGCGTGTCGGTGTCGGGCGCGTCGACAGCGGTGAGCGCGACGATCCCGCCCGGCTGGCGGATCGTCGGCTACAAGATTCAGATCACGACGGCGATCAGCGGCGGCGGTGCCACGTCCTACGACGTGAAGATGTACGACGGCGGTGTGTTCAAGGACACCTACGCGACGACCCGGCCGCTCGGCGTCGCGACCGAGAACCATTTCGCGAACGGTTCGGAAATCTTCACGAACGGCGTCCTGTGGCTGTTCTTCAACGGTGGCAACCCGACCGCTGGCGTGGTGACTGTCGAGACGGCGTTCGAGCGTTGCGGTATCTGAGCGTGACCACCCTGACTCCCGGAGGGGCATGACATGACGTTGACCCGCACGAGGCGAGAGGGCTGACATGGCACTCATCCAGCTAGGTAACGTCGCGCCCCACGAAGGCGAGGTCGGCCTCTACCACTCGCATTTCATCGGCGGGCAGGAAGAACACCACCACTCCTACGGCGAACTCCACGCCGTCGGGAGACGCAGGACCGGCCTCGACGACGTGACAACCGTCCGGCAGCTTCCCCGCGAGTCCTCGCACACCACGACCCTCATCCTGCCCGACGCCGTCGACCTCGACGTGTGGCTGAGCAAAGACCTGCCGAGCCTGTGGCCGCATCACTCGCTCGAAGCGCCCGGGTTCGTCCTCTGCGACGACGCGGACCTGAAGCGGGCGATCGAGAAGCAGTTCGGTATCAAGCCGATCAAAGGTCCGACCGCGCTCTACACGAACGCGGGCCGCGACTACGTCTCCACCCAGCTGTGGGGAAACCTCAAGTACGTCGCGCTGACCGCGAACACGACACCGCCGTCAGCGGGTGACACGACGTTGACCGCGGAGATCACGACCGCGTCCGGTGGGCTGATCCGGGCTGCGGGGACGCCCGCGCACACGACCGGCGCGTCCACGACGACCATCACGATCACGCACACGGCGAACGGGTCCGACTTGCTGCCGGTGACGATCGGCAAGGAAGGCCTGTTCACCGCGGCGACGTCGGGGACGATGGGCTTCGAGACGTTGCTCGGGACGACGGCGACGCTCTCAGCGGTCGGCGACGCGCTCACGTCGACCTGGACGATCACCCACGGCTGACCTAGACCTCTAGGGGCTTCGCCGATGGCGACGATCAGCATCACCAACGTCACAGCCCACGGTGCGACATCGCCAGGGGCTGGCAATCCGCTCTCGGTGCCGTACCCGGCGACGATCGACCCGTCCGGCGACGTGTGGATGGTCGTGTCGACCACGAACCTCGGCACGTCGCAGACCGTCACTACCCCGTCAGGCTGGAACCTCGCCGACCACGAGGCGAACGGCACGAGCGGCGCGTTCATCTACCTGTTCTGGCAGCCTGCCGACACCTCGAAGGCCGGAACGAACCAGTCGGTCACCGTTTCGGACGGGTCGAAGACCTACCGCTACATCATGTGGCAGACGCCGAACGCCCGGCAGTCGCCGACGCCGTGGGCGCACCTCACCGGGGGTGTGTCCGCGTCGACCGCGACGTGGACGTCGAGCGCGATCACCATCGACACGTCGTCACCGTCCGGCACGAAATACCTGCTCGCGGTCGGCCAGAACGCCGGGTTCCAGTCGAACTCCGCTGAGACCGCGAACGGGTTCACGTCTCAGACGCTCAACGAGTTCGCCGACGTCCAGGGCTTCTTCGGCGCGCTGATGACCGCCGCGACGTCCACGGCGACGTCGACGTTCAGCGACACGGTCACGGGCGGCGCTAACGCTGTCGTCTACGTCATCATGGACCTGGTCGAGGGGTCAGTCTCGGCGAGCACGTCGCTGTCGGACATGATCCCCTTCTCGGACAGCCTCACCCGCTCCGACGCGCAGCCGCGGGCATTCGCGGACACGGTCCCGTTCTCGGACTCGCTGGCCCGCACGGTCGCTGACGTTCGGAACCTCGCCGACGCGATCAGCATCAGTGACACGCTCGCCCGGTCGGCGCAGACCGAAGCCCGAGCACTTGCCGACACGATCAGCGTCTCGGACAACCTCGCCAGGGTCCCGCAGGAACCGCGGGCGCTCGCCGAGACGATCCCGATCAGCGACTCGCTCGCTCGTCAGCAGACCGACCCGCGCGCTCTCGCCGACACCATTCCGGTGTCCGACAGTCTCGCCCGGACGGAAGCCGACCCGAGGGCGCTGGCCGACACGATTCCGCTGTCGGACTCGCTGGCGACCAGCCAGAGCAGCGGCAACGTGTCGCTGTCACGGTCGCTCGCGGACACGATCAGCGTCAGCGACAGCCTCGGCACCACGCAGGCGGACAGCCGGGCGCTCGCCGACACGATTCCTGTCTCGGACTCACTCGCTAGGACGACGGCAGACAGTCGCAGCCTCGGCGACACGATCTCGCTGTCGGACAGCCTCGGCCGGGCGCTCGCCGACGCGCACGGGCTCGGCGACGTCATACCGATCTCCGACACGGCGCTGCGGTTGCTCACCGACGCACGGGCGCTCGCCGACCTCATCGCGATCAGCGACACGCTCGACGTAGTCAAGCTCGTACCCACCGCAACACCATCCGACCGAATCCAGACCCGCGGTGCCGAGAACCGCGTGCAAGCCAAGGCTGCCGACCCGCGAGCGCAGACCCGCCTGGCAGCGTTCGACGTGCAGATCCGCGGCGTCGAAGTGAGCGTGCAAACCCGACCCGGCGAGCGTCGAGTGCAGGAGGTCCACTGATGGCGTTCCTGAAAGACCCCGACGCCGTCAAGGACTACCTGTCCGACTGGACGCCGTACCTCACGCCGCCCGAGATCATCACGGCGGCGACCGTCACGGCTGACCCTGGTATCACCGTGAACAGTCACGCGATCACCACGGACGGGACCGGCGTCGTATTCTGGCTGTCAGGCGGGTCGGACGTCACGAACTACAACATCGTCATCCACGTCACCACGTCGGCAGGTCGGCAGGACGACGACACGGTCAAGATCCTCTGCCGGAACCGTTGAGGCCGTGAATGGCGGAACTGGCGCTGCTGCGCCTGCTCATCGGCGCGAAGGTCTGGACACCGTTCGTCGCGCTCCCGCTCGCCGCGGCCACGACCGACACGACCGGCACGACACCCATCACCGTCGCGATCATCTCGGGCGCGTTCACCCTCGTCGCCGGGCTCATCACCGCGACCGTCGCGTTGCGGCGTACCCGCGACCCCGACATCAGCGAACTCCTCGCCTTGCACGATCGGGTGACCGTGGTCGAGACGAACCTCGCTGACCTGCGCGACGACGTCCGCGAACTGCTGAGGCGACGCCGGTGACCGGCGACGGGCTAGAGCATGTGGCGCTGAAGATCCAGACGATCCGCCGCGTGCAGCTCGCGCTCATCGGCCTGGTTCTGCTGCAGGCAATCGGGCTGATCGTGCTCGGCCTGTTCGTTCTCGGGCGCAGCCGGCACGCGGCGCAGACAGCGGAGAACAACCGGGTCGGGACGTGTGTGGTGCTGAACTCGATTCCGCCGCGGCTGCGGACGCCGCCGGTGCTTGAGGCGATGCGGCTCGACCACTGCGCGAACGTCCGCCGACCGTCACCGCGTCCGTCGCCGTCACGGCACGCGCAGTCCGAACCTTCGCCGTCGCTGACGGTTGTCGTTGTTCCCGCTTCACCGCCGTCGCCGCGACGGTCGGGTGTCGTCCAGCCCCGGCCGTCACGGTCACCTTCACCGCATCGCACGCCGAGCCCGTCGCGGTCACCCTCCCCGTCGCCGAGCCCGACCCCTTCATCGACACCGACTTGCGATCTGAGACACCCGCTCAAATGCCTGCCAACGCTAGGAGCAACGTGAGACAACTTTGGCTGCCCGGCGCCACGAAGATCAACGGCCCGCACTCGCAAGGCGGCACGATGGCCGGTGGCGAAGGACTGTGCACGCATCACATCACCGTCACGCCCACAGGCTCCTACGGCGCGACCCGCGAATTTCTGCTCAAGATGGGTTACGAGCCGACGCTCATCCTCGACCCCACAACCGGCGAACGCGGCCAGTTCCTCCCCGCCAACCGGTCCGCCTACGCGCTTGAGCATCCGTCCGGGCAACCCGAGACGAACCGGCAAGGCTCGGTCCACGTGCAGATCGAGTGGCTGTGGCCGTCGATGGCGAAAGACATCACCAAGGCGCCGAAGTTCGCGGAACTGTGGGCTGACCTGATCCCTTGGCTCGAGCAGTTGGGCGTGCCGTCGCTGTGGACGTTCGGCTCGCCGCTGAACGCCTCACGTGACCCGAAACTGTGGGTGAAGGGCGGCCACCGCGGCCACCGCAACGCCCCGGCGAACTCCCACGACGACTCGCTGCCGTGCAAGACCCCGCCGCCGTGGCACCAGCTCAAACCGAAGCCGAAGGCGCAGCCGCTCGGCCCGGCGACGCGGCTACTTGCCCGCAGCCTCACGAAACGGCTTAAGGGCCGTGCGCGACCCGTCTCGGTGCCGAACGAGCTGGACGCGCTCGACACGCAGATCCACCGGGTGAAGGGGCTGAAATGACCCTCGCCATCACCGACCTCGACCAGTTCAAGACCACGCCGCTGCTCGCCGGCTACGCCGACTCCATGCGGACGTTCTACTCGCCCGAGGACAACGTCCACGACGCGCTCAAAGCCGTCATCGGCTCCTGCACCTCGACGATTCAAGTCGCGATGTTCGGGTTCGACGATGACGAACTCGCCGCGATGCTCGACGACCTGCTGAAGAACCCCGCGATCTACGTGCAGATCACCCTCGACCGCTCGCAGGCGGGCGGCGTCCATGAGAAGGCGATCCTCGAGAAGTTCTCCCACGAGTTCACCGGCAACAGCGTCGCCATCGGTCAGTCGGAGAAGCACCAGATTATGCATAGAAAGATGGTCGTCGTCGATGGGACGTGGCGGATCTCAGGGTCGACAAACTGGTCCACGTCGGGTGAGTCGTTGCAGGACAACGAACTGACCGTCCTACTGGACAACGTCGCTTGCGTGGAAGCGCGACGAGTGCTCGATCTCGAACATACCGACGCTCTCAAGCAGATGGCCGCTAGGGCCGCGAAAGCAGGGACCACATGACCCACGTCCAGATCTCCTTCGCGATCTCTCTGATCGTCGGCTACTTCGCCGCGCATGCTGCGGGTCTGTTGACGAAGGCGCACGCTCCGGCGTGGGTGCTCGGCGCGGTGACGGTTGCTCTGGCGACGCTCGCGGGTGTGCTGCCGACTGTTGCCTTCAACCCCGGCGACAACTGGAAGACGTACCTGTCCAATGTGTTCGCTGCGCTGGTCGCGACGACGCTCGCGCACCGCTCGCAGATTCCTACGGCGCTGTGGGCGAAGACCCGCGGTGTGATCGGCCCGGCGTCTCCTGCTCCGGTGGTAGCGCCGAAGCCGTGAGCGGCATGTCAACGCTGCTCTCCGCGGCGTTCCTCGTCCTGCTCATCGCGCTCGTGGTCGTGCTGGCCACGTCGTGACCACCTACGACCAGTTGCCGTGGCGCACCGGTCGCAAGGTCGGTCGCACCATCTACGCGCAGGTCGGGCCGCAGCCGTCCGACGCCGACGTGCTCATCGGGCTGATGGACACGCCGCTCTACGCCGAACTGACCTGCCGCGACCACAACGCCGCGCTGCCGCCTCCGGTCGGCTGGCCGCACCCGCTACCGCTCGACCAGATGGCCGCCAGCCCCCGCAAGGTGTTCGCGCACTACGTGCCCAGCCTCCCCATCAGCGTCGACAACAAGCCACCCAACGTCGACTACTACCAGACGCAATACCTCACCCCGGGCGGCGAAGGCGGCAAACACAAGGCGTACGGCGGTTGGATGCGCGACCGGCCCCTCGGCCGCGACCCGTACCCGGCCGGGGTCGACTGGCTCGCGAAAGACGCCGAAACCGAAGTCGCCAACGCCGCCGCGTACGGCATCGACGGGTTCACCGTCAACCTGTTCAACTTCCCCGGCGAAGGCTCCGACGCCGGGACGAAACGCAACGCGCGGGTCGTCCAATGCCTGCTCGACGCCGCCAACAACCACGGCGGATTCACGGTGTGCCTGATGCCGGATATGACGTCCGGTCCGGGCCGCAAGACCGCCGACGAGCTCGCCGCGGCTATCGCGAAGGTCGCCGCGGCCAACCCGGCCTGCTACCGCCTCGACGACGGCCGGCTGGTCGTCGCGCCGTTCCACGCGGAGACGCACCCGGTCGACTGGTGGAAGCAGTTCCTTCTCCTGCTGACCGGCACGTACAACACGCCGGTCGCGTTCTGGCCGCTGTTTCTGTCCGCGACCGCGCATATCGACGAGTACGCACCCATCGCCTACGGGATCACCGAGTGGGGTACCCGTGACCCGACCGGGAGCAGCCCGACCGGCTCAGCCGCTCGCATCAAGGCTGCGCGGGCGAAGGGCTTGAAGTGGATGCAGCCCGTGTCGGTGCAGGATGAGCGTCCGCGTGAGGGCCGGTTCTGGGAGGCGCAGAACACCGGGAACCTGCGGACCACCTGGCAGATCGCCATCGACAACGACGCGGACGCCGTCCAGCTCATCACGTGGAACGACCACACCGAAGGCACAGCGAACCAGCCGTCGATGCAGCACGGGCGGGCGTTCCTCGACGTCTCCAGCTACTACGCCGCCTGGTACAAGCTCGGCACCCCGCCGACCATCCTCCAAGACGCGGTGATCCTCACGCACCGTCAGCAGCCGTGGCAGGCGAAACCGTCGTACCCGGAGACGAAGCTGATGAAGAACGCCGGGCAGACGCCGCCAGGAGACGTCGTCGAAGCGTTGAGTTTCCTTACTGCGCCCGCGCTGGTGACCATAGACGACTTAGCGCCCGCCTCGGCTCCCGCCGGCGTCTCCGCAACAGTCGCGGTACTCGTCACGGGCTCGGTGTCCGCAGAAGTGACCCGCGACGGCAAGTCCGTCGCCTCCGTCACCTCGCCCTACCCCGTCACCGACAAGCCGGTCGTGCAAGACCTCGGATACGTCGCCGCGAGCAGCCTGCCATGACCGACTGGACGCTCGGCGACGCCGAGACAGAGATCCGCGAACGAATCCAACTGCTCCGCGACGACGAACACGACGCCGTCCACTGCGCCGAGGTCGCCGTCGAGCTCGCCGAGTCCCGCATCCGTGAGGACGAACGGGAGATAGCGGCGCTGCTCGGCGAACTGCCGTGAAACGGCTACTCGTCCTGCCCGCGGTCGGGGCGCTGTGCGCGGCTGAGGCGTTCCGGCGCGGCATCGTCTGGCCGATATGGCTGTACGGCGTAGCCCCGTACCTCGCTCGCCGCCGTGTCGGGCCGAACAGCGAACAGGACGTGATGGGCTAGACGCCCGGGCGCAGCACCGCGAGGCAGATCGCGCACCCGTCGCAAACGATGCCATCCTTGCCGTGCTGGCAGGACTCGTGCTCATTGACCGCGCACGGCAGGCAGACGGTCATCCCGTTCGGACCGTGAACGACGCGCGGGTCACGCTCTGCCGCGTCTGCTGTCACACCCCGAACCATACGCCGAACCCCCGACAACTTCCCGCCTTCTCCCGCACCCCCCGTTCCCGTGCCACGTCGCTGGCCCCCTTGCGACGTACAGACGACCTAGCGCAGTCGTCGGCACGGGACGGGGGGACCTTTCTGCGTCCTCAGCCGACAACGACACGCCGCGAATGCCAGGTGTCGCTCGCGTCCCGCGTCACCACACACAAGAAGTCCGACCGTAGCTGCGCCCCGAACGAGTTCTGCGAATCCACCGTCGACACGACCGTGTACGGACCGCGCCCCGACCCGGACACGGCGGGCTTCTGGTCGCCGAACCAGTCCCGGTAGCTCGCCGTCGACGGAGCCTTCAGCCGCTCGTTGACGAAATGCTGGCAGGCGACGAAAGCGTCGTAGCGCTGCTGGTCGACCGACTCACCCGACCACGGCAGGTTCGAGGTGCTCGACGGGCTGCCGGTACTCGGGCTGCTGCCGCTGTGCATCTGCGAGCCGATGACGGCGGCCGCGACGACGCCGACCGCGAGAATGCCCCAGCCTTTGCCAGCCATCAGACCTCCCGAAACCCGACAAGGGCGACGTTACGCCGAATGACGCGCACGCGCCATACAAAGAAGGTCAGGCGACGGTGAAATCAGGCAAGCGGCCGATAGCCGCTTTCAGCCGTTCGTCGCCGGTCTGGACGTAGAACTGCGTCGAGCCGAGGTCGCTGTGGCGCATCAGTTCTCGCGTGGTCTGCAAGTCGACACCGAGGTTCACCAACATGGTCGCGTAGAGCGCCCGCACTGCGTGCGGCGTGGCCGTCGTGTGCGGGTTAGCCCGGCGCAGCGCCCTCGTCATCCGACGCCAGACGGTGCCGCGCGAGATCGGCTGCCCCTCCTTCTGCCCCGGAAACCACCATCCTTCCGAGGGCCAGTTCTCGGCTTGCAGAGCGAGCACCGGGTGCACCGGAATGTTGGCGTCCTTGCTCCCCTTACCGACGAGAAACAACCAGCCGTCCCGAAGGTGCTCCCCCCGTACCTTGGCGATCTCGTGCACCCGCAGGCCCGCGTAGGCCGCGAGCAGCAGCATCATCGCCTCGTCCGGCTTCGCGAGCTCGACCGCGCGGCGGAAGTCGGCGAGGTCGGCAGGGTGAGGGTTCTTGCGGGGCCGTTTCGGCTTCACGACACCCTCGGTGAAGTTGACGCGCAGGCCCGCGAAGTGACACCAGTGACCGAAGTTCTTCGCGTGGTGGAAGTAGGTCGCCTTTGACCAGCGGGCCTCGACGGACGCGAGGACCCGCACGAGATCAGTCGGCTTGATCTGTGTCGGATCCTCGGTGCCGGCGACTGCCAGCAGCCGCTTAGCGGCGTTGCAGCGGGCGCGTACCGTGTCCGGTGATGCCCCGGAGGCGACCAGCCAGTTCCTGTAGTCGTCGATCAGTTGCGTCATCGAGCCTTCCCAGCCAATGCGGCGGGGACAGGCCCCGCTTCTAAGCAGCAGCGGCGCAGTGCGCATCTGCGGTGGGAACCGTTGTGCCCGAGTTCATGTTCTCGTAATCTGACAGGTACGAAGGGGTACCGTGCACTTTTGAGCGTCGGCGTGTCGCGGTTTGCGGCTTCCGCTTACTCGCAGTAGTTGTCGCGCCCGCGTCAGCCACTTTGTCACTGAGAGTGACCGGCTCAGGAGCGGGCGCTGACGCCTCGTCGCCCTCCAGCCATTCGAGCGGGACACCCGTGATCTGAGCCCATGCGAGCAGGTTCGCCCTGTTCGGTGGGCGCTTGAAGTCGTCGTGCGTCCAGCGGGTGATGGTCGAGACGGCGACGCCGAGGTGCTGGGCCATCGCTTCGCGGCTGACGCCCGCGAACTCCAGCGACCGGCGCAGCCGCCAGCCGAGGGTCCACGGGGGAGCCGCAGGCAGGGAAGTCGTCATAACGGCATTGTGACGTATGCGCGCCATGCGTCAAGCGGAACAGGTCGAGAGGTAAGCCAAAGATGACCTGAACGCGCTGCGCGTGTCCCTTGCGTGACGTGCGCCAATAGCGCATGATGCGCCTATGGCCGAACTGCTTACTGCGCCCCAAGTTGCGCTATTGCTCGGTAAGTCCGTCCGCACCGTACACCGCCTGGTCGAGTCGGGGGCGTTGCCAGTCGCGCAGAAGCTCCCCGGCCCCAACGGTGCGTTCCTTTTCCGCGAGGAGGACGTGACCGCGCTTCGCGATGCCGAAGCAGCGTCGGCGTGACCGCCGAGACAACGGGGCGGATCAACGCTGACCCTGGCCTCACGGTTCGGTTCGCACGGCGCACGTTGCCGTCCCGTCCCGACCGGGCTGAGGCGGCTATCCGGGCGTTGCGCGTCTCGTGTAGCCGCGTTGGTTGCGGAGCCGCGATCGGCGAACCTTGCATCTCCGTTGTCACGGGCCTTCGAAAGTCGTTCCCGCATGACGCGAGAAGGCGAGCGACGAAGTGACCGTCTTTACCGTCGAGGACCTGGCTGCCGCCGACAAGCGGTTCGAGGCGAAAGTGCGGGTCGACTCGGAGACGGGCTGCTGGTGCTGGACTGGCGATCGCACTCAAGAGAACTACGGCGTCATCAGACTGCGGCGTGAAGACGGCACGCACTTCAGAACGACAGCGCACCGCGTGTCATATGTCGCCCTCGTGGGACCGATCGCCGCCGGGTTGCATGTCGATCATCTCTGTTACAACCCGCCGTGCGTCAACCCCGCGCATCTGGAGCCCGTCACGCCCGCGGAGAACACCCGCCGCGCCTATGCGCGGAAGACGCACTGCAAGCACGGTCACGAATACACGCCCGAGAACACCCTCATCACGCCGTTAGGTCGTCGACGCTGCCGCGCTTGCCACCGAGAACACGTCGCACGAACCCGACTCACCCCTGCCGGCGAGATACCGGCCACCGTGCAGCACGGGACTAACAGCACCTACGTGAACTGGAACTGTCGCTGCGAATCTTGCCGAGCGGCCAGGCGAAACCGTGATCGGCAGTATCGGCGGGCACGCGGGGTCCCAACGTGGGCTGAGCATGTCGCTGCGCGTAGGCGGGCCGCGTCGTGACCGACACCCACACCCGAACCCTCGACGGTGCCGCCGCGTACGAACGCTGGCACTCCACCACCGTCGTCGACCGTCCCGACCCGTCCGAGTACGCCGAGAACCGCCCGTGCTCGGTCCGTCAGGTCGGTGACTGCGAGTGGTGGTGCTCGACGCACCGCTGCGACGCCGAGAGGTGCGCGGAGGTTGAGCCGTGACGACCTTCGCGCACCTTTACGCCGACTGGAACGCGGCTAACGCTCGTGCGAGAGCCGCCTACCGTGGCGACCCCGACGACCCGCTGCACCGCTGCCGTTTCCCCGGCTGCGGCTGCGCGTTCTCCGACGCGAAAAGCCGCCGCGAGCATGAGCGCAAGTTCCACCCGCGGTTCGGTGAGAAGTGTTCGTCGTGTGGCCGTCGTACCCCGCTGAATGTCGACGGGGAGCTGTGGCGGCATCGGGTGCGGGCTAACGACCCGCTCGCGCCGTACTGCGGTGGTGTGTCGTGACGACACCACCGACCGTCGTCCATGAGGCGACCGAACGCAGCGAACTCGGTGTGGCCTGCCGCGACGGCCGGCTGCACCGCGGTCCCGAATACCTGCGTGACCGTGACCCGGCTCGTGTCGTCGCCGAATGCGACGAGCGGGCAGTGGGTTCGTCGTCGTATTGGTGCTCGGGCGCTCCGCACTCTCTCGTCCGTCGCACGGTGACCACTAGCGCGTGGGAACCGGCTGACCCCTAGCACGCAGCGACCCCGCCGCAACGCACGCGACGGGGCCGTGGAACTGCAAGCCCAACTGTAACGGAGGGAACTGCAATGAAGACAAGCACCGACACGGAACCGACGCCGGAGCGAATTCGCCGCGTCGCCGCCGTAATCAAGCAGGACATGGAAGACGACGTTCGCCGCTTTGCTGGGCAACCGCTCGCGGGCCGCATCGTCGCGGAAATGCACGGCAACCTCGCTGCGGCTATCTCCGCGCTGGCGGGCATGGTTGACAAACTGACCGAGCACGTTGACGACGCAATCCGCGAGCACGCTGAGAACGTGCCGCACCTCTACGCAGACGGTTCGTCGTGACCACCCTCGACACCCTCGCCGCCCCTGCCCGTCTTGACGCTGCGATAGCAGCCGCGAGCAGGGAAGACGCAACGCTCGACGACGTCGCGGAACTGCTACGGCTGCTGACCGTTGCCGACCCCGAGACGCTCGCGCCCCGCCGTTGGGAGCCGGCACGCTGGGACGCGTTGTGGCGCGTCCAGGGCATCGCTGCGATCCTCCGCGGTGCTGTCCTCCGCAACTCTCCTGCTGTCCGTTCCGCGCCGCCGTCAGCGTTGGCAGCGGTCGTCGAGTCGGACGCCCACTACTGCTCGTGGCCCGACTGCGGCAACGACGTCCATGACTGGACGTTCGACGGGACGTACTGCTCAGCCGAGTGTCGCAACGCTGATCTGAAAGAACGCGGGCTATGAACACCGCCGACAACGTCTGGGCTAGCGCCGTGTTCTGGACCGCCGCTGCCGTCTTCGCCTCCCTGATCTACGCGGCTCTCACGTTCCTGCACGAACTCCTACGACGGGAGAAGCAGCAGCGACGGGAACGCAGGTCGTATCTCGACGCTCACGTTCACGCCGCTCTCGACGGCCGGGTGCCGGAGCAACGGCAGGAGGTGAAGCAGCGGTGACCGACCTGACACCCGAAGCCGCGTTCGCCGAAGCCCTCGCCGCGTTCCAAGCCGAGATACCGCACGTCGGCAAAGACCTGACCGCGAAAGCCGGCAGCTACGACTACCAGTACGCCGACCTGACCGCTATCACCGCTGCGGGTTTCCCGCTGCTCGCCGGACACGGCCTGTCGTTCACCTGCAAGCCGACCGTCCGCGAGGACGGCGCGTTCGTGCTCCGCTACGCGCTCAAGCACACCGCAGGCCACGAAGAAGGCGGCGACTACCCGCTGCCGACGAACGGCAACCCGCAACAGATCGGCTCAGCCATAACGTACGGCCGCAGATATTGCCTCTGCGCCGTTACCGGGATCGCGCCGGGCGGGGAAGACGACGACGGGGCGAAAGCGTCCGACACGCGCGCCGGGTCTGTTCAGCAGCCGCAACGCGAAACGGACTTCATGTGGCTCGAGGACGTCCGCGCGCGGCTTGTCCGCTGCGGCACACCCGCCGAGGTTCGCGGGCTGATCGGCGAGGCGACGCAGGTCTACGCCGAAGGCCGGTTGACCGTCGACGACGCGAAACAACTCCGCAAGGAGATGGACGGGCGCACCGCAGAGCTGAAAGGCGACCCGTCGTGACCGTCCTCGAAGCGGGCCTGTACCCGGACATGCCGGAAGCGCTCTACCACGCCGACCGGGACTCGCTGTCGGTGTCCGGTGCGAAGAAACTGCTACCGCCGTCGACCCCCGCCGTGTTCGCGTACGAGCGGGACAACCCGCCGCCGCCGAAAGACGTGTTCGACTTCGGGTCCGCCGCGCACCGTCTCGTGCTCGGGGTCGGCGCTGACATTGTCCGGGTCGACGCCCCCGACTGGCGCGGCAAGGACGCGCAGGCGCGGCGGAAAGAGATACGCGCGGACGGTGGGCTGCCGATCCTCGCCGGCGACCTTGAGACCGCCGAGCAGATGGCGCAGGCGGTGAAGGATCACCCGGTCGCCGCGGGCCTGTTCGCCGAGGGTATGGCCGAGGTGTCGCTGTTCTGGCAGGACGGCGACGTGTGGCGGCGCGGCCGCTACGACTGGCTGACGCAGGACACCATCGTCGACTACAAGACGGCCTGGTGCGCTGAGCCGGAGACGTTCGCCCGCGACGCGGCTAAGTACGGCTACGACATGCAAGCCGCCTGGTATCTCGACGGTGCCGCTGCGCTGAACCTCGACGCGGAACGGTTCCTGTTCGTGGTGCAGGAGAAAACCCCGCCGTACCTGATTTCGGTTGTCGAGCTCGACCGGGCGTCGGTCGCGGCGGGCCGGGCGAAGAACGCGCGGGCGTTGGAGGTTTACGCGAACTGCTCCGTGTTCGATCAGTGGCCCGGCTACTTCGAGGGTGTGACGACGGTGAGCCTGCCGGACTGGTCGTTGCGAGGTTGGCTATGACGTGGCGCTCCCCTAACGGTCTCGTCGTCCGCAAGCCGTTGCAGCGGCGGACGAAGCTGAGGGCGAGAAGCCCGAAACGGGCGGCGGACATGCGGGCGTATGGGCGTGAAGTCGAGGCGTTTCTCGCCGAACCGGAGCACGCGACGTGCGAGTTCCCGCTCGGTTGCGCGTCGCGGTCGACCGCTGTCCATCACCGTCGCGGCAGGTTCGGCCGCAGGTTGCGAGACCAGCGCTGGTGGGCCGGGACGTGTGCGTTTCACAACGCCTACGCGGAAGACCACACGGGCGAGGCGTTGGCCTGCGGGTGGTTACTGAGAATCGAGGGGGTTCGATGAGCATCGAAGTCACCGTGCGCGACACGGAAACCGGCGACAGCGACACGGCGACGATTGACGACGACTACATCCTCGTCACTGCCGGTACTTGCCACGTCGCGCATACGCAGGCGTTCCCGGCGAAAGGCACGCACGTCATCACGGTCAAGGGCCGGAAGGACAAGTCGT
>DASRFZ010000282.1:0-12250 GCA_035651275.1 Mycobacterium sp.
AAGCCTTCAAGGAGCTTCGCGGCGCCGTGTACCGATCTGATGGGCCGACCGTTGTAGAGCTCGTCCGCGGGCGGCTAACCGACGAGGTGCTGCAGCTGGCGGGCGACGGGCTTTTTACGGCTATCTCGAATGGCGACGAGGGGTCGGCGGAACTTGGTGGTGAATGCGCGGCGAGGCTAAGACAGCGCCGGTGGGACGGCGATGAGGAACTCGCCGACCAGCTGGAGGCGGCTCTTGGCCACGTCGCAACGCCCATGCTTCGTCCGCTAGCTGTCGACCTCGAGCAGTTGGGAAGCGTCTTAGAACAGGACAGGACCATAGGCGGAGGCAGGATTGACCGGACAACCGGCGAATTGTGGCCGTACGGACCGATGTTCGACTCCCTGAGCGATGACGACGAGGACGACGACGAAGACCGCTGGCTGTATGTGGAGCCGGTAGGGTCGCGCGATGGCTATCGCGACATGGAACGATTCATCGCCGTTGTTGACGATCCCGACATCGCCGATCGCCTCCGCAAAGCGATCGATGGCCGAGGGGCCTTCCGTCGGTTCAAGGATGTCCTGTCGCGTTGGCCCGATCTGCTGCAGCACCATTACCAGATGTCCGATGAGCGCAAGCGTGGCCGAGCCCGATCGTGGCTTGCCGATAAGGGGTATGGCGCGCGCGCTCGATGAACGGCGAGCGTGCGAACAGTCGGACGAAGTTCCGGCGCGTCGCGCAGCAGACACGCACGTTCGCGCAAACTGAGGCGGCGTTAGGCTCAGCGGATGCGAGTCGGAGTGCTGGGCGCCAAAGGCAAGGTCGGCGCGACGATGGTCGCGGCCGTCGAGAACGCCGACGACCTGACGCTGTCCGCCGCCGTCGACCAAGGCGATCCGCTGAGCATGTTCACCGACAGCGGCACCGAGGTCGTCATCGACTTCACGCATCCCGCCGTCGTGATGGACAACCTGAAGCTCTTGGTCGACAACGGCATTCACGTCGTCGTCGGCACGACCGGCTTCACCGACGAACGCCTCGCGCAAGTCGAGAAATGGCTCGCCGACTCACCGAACACAGCCGTGCTGATCGCACCGAACTTCGCTATCGGCGCTGTGCTGTCGATGCACTTCGCTCAACAAGCGGCCCGGTTTTTCGAGTCTGTCGAAATCATCGAGTTGCACCACCCGAACAAGGCTGACGCGCCGTCGGGCACCGCCACCCGCACTGCCGAGCTCATCGCCGAAGCGCGAAAGGGCTTGCCGCCCAACCCCGATGCCACGAGCACCGCACTCGACGGTGCCCGCGGCGCCGATGTCGACGGCATCCCGGTCCATTCCGTGCGGCTGGCCGGACTCGTCGCACACCAGGAAGTCTTGTTCGGCACGCAAGGCGAGACGCTGACCATCCGCCACGACAGCATCGACCGCACGTCGTTCGTGCCCGGGGTGCTGCTCGCCGTTCGCCGCGTCGCGGAACGGCCGGGCCTGACCGTCGGCATCGAACCTCTGCTGGACTTGTGAACCAGTCGGTTCTGCGCACTCAGCTGCTGATCGCGTTCCTGTGCGTGGCGCTGGTCGTGTACCTGATCCTGCTGGGGCAGATCGCGATGGGGTTCATCCTGTCCGGGCACGCGCCGGCGATCGGGCTCGGCGTCGCGTTGATGATCCTGCCGCTGATCGGCATCTGGGTGATGGTCAGCACGTTGCGCGACGGACTGGCACACCAGCGGCTCGCCCGCATGATTCACGACGACGGCATGGAGCTCGACGTCAGCACTTTGCCCCGGACACCCTCTGGCCGCATCCGGCGAGACGCCGCCGACGAGCTGTTTCACACGGTCCGCCAAGACGTCAAGCGCGATCCCGACGACTGGCGCAACTGGTACCGGCTGGCCCGCGCATACGACTACGCCGGGGACCGCCGCCGCGCCCGCGAGACCATGGCCAAGGCGGTCGCGATGGAGGCGCACAGCCAATGACGAAGGCGCTCTTGGTCGTTCACCACACCCCGTCGCCGTCCACGCGCGAGCTCCTGGAAGCCGTGCTCGACGGCACCAAAGACCCTGACATCACGGGCGTCGACGTCGTGGTCCGCCCTGCTCTTGCCGCCACCCTGCGCGACATGCTCGACGCCGACGGCTACCTGTTCGGCACCACCGCGAACTTCGGCTACATGAGCGGCGCGCTCAAGCACTTCTTCGACACGGTGTACTACCCGAGCCTCGACCACGTCGCCGGCCGCCCGTACGGGCTGTGGGTGCACGGAAACAACGACACCGTCGGCGCCGCGTCGGCCGTCGACAAGCTCACGACCGGGCTCGAATTGACCAAAGCCGCCGAAACCCTCGAGGTCACCGGTGCCATAACTGCCGCGACGCGGGAAAAGGCATACGAACTCGGGGGCACGCTGGCCGCGCTGCTGATGGAATAGCCGTATGCCAGGTATCGCACAAATCGCAATGGGCACCGCCCCCATCTTCGGAGGTGCGCTGCTTGGACTGGCCGCGGGCCAGTTGAAAGGCCCGGACTTTCGCGGGCAGATCAAGCAGGATCTCGAACTGCTCGACGCGCTGCCGGCCGACCAGACTGCGCGTCGGCAAGCGCTGCAACGGACCATCGACCAACGCATCGACGACCTCGTCGAAGCCAACAACCGCAGCCGCGCGCTGCGCGCCGCCGCCGCCAGCTACGAGGGCAACTGGCGCGACGTCATCCTGTTCGTCTGCGCCGTGCTGTTCACGATCATCTGGGCCAACAAAGAGCAACACGGCTCGAGCTGGATGCCGCTGCTCGTCGTGCTGATCATCGTCTGCGTGCTGACCGCGTTCTACGCTTTCCGCGGCTTGCGCCGAAGCCTCGCCAGACTATTGCGGCGCCGCAACAACACCAGCTAGGTCAGCGTCGAGTCGAACAACTCCTTGAGTGCCAGCCAGTGCTTCTCGGCGGCCCGCTCGTCGTACGGCGTGTTGTCCGGCACCGCAAACCCATGCCCGGCGTGGTAGGTCTCGATAGTGTGCTTGACGCCCGCGGCCTCCAGCGCTTTGTCGAGAATCTCGGCCTGTTCGGGGGTGAACGAGGCGTCGTTCTCCGCGGCGCCGACGTAGATGGTGGCTTGCATCCGGTCGGCGAGCAGATGCGGACTGTCCGCAGCGTCGGTCACCAGCCCGCCTCCGTGAATCGAGCCGGCCGCAGCCACCCGCACGGGGTGCCGCCCGGCTGCGACCACCGACGCGCGCCCGCCCATGCAGTAACCGCAGACGCCGAATCGCTCACCGCGCACCTCGGGGCGCTCGGCCAAAAAGTCGAAGAACGCCGCGGCGTCGCTGGCCCACATGTCCTGCGTCATGCTGCCGATCATCCCGAACAAGCGGGTGCGTTCCTTCGGGTCGCTGAACACCGACTCCATCGAGAACGGTGCCCACTCGCCGTGCCGGTAGTACACATCGGGCAGCAACACGGCATACCCGAAGCCGGCCAGTGTGTCGGCCATTTCCTGAAACGTCTGCCGCACGCCGCCGGCGTCGGGGTACATCACCACTCCCGGCCAGGGGCCGCTCCCGTTGGGTGTGTGCAGGGTGACGGGACAGGATCCGTCGGGGGTGGTGACGTTCGCGGAGACACTCGGCATGGATGTAGTTCTACTCGTCGCGGTCGGACGTAAGCTGACCGGCGTGCCCATCGCGACGCCGTACGAGGATCTGCTGCGCCTCGTGATGCAGACCGGGACCGCGAAATCCGACCGCACCGGAACCGGCACGCGAAGCCTGTTCGGTCGACAGATCCGCTACGACCTGTCGTCCGGCTTCCCGCTGATTACCACCAAGAAGGTGCACGTGCGCTCGATCGTGTACGAGCTTCTATGGTTTCTGCGCGGCGACTCCAACGTCGGCTGGCTGCACGAGCACGGTGTCACCATCTGGGACGAATGGGCCTCGGACACAGGCGATCTCGGCCCGATCTACGGCGTGCAGTGGCGGTCGTGGCCGACGCCGTCGGGGGAGCAGATCGACCAGATCAGCGCTGCCCTGCACCTGTTGCGCACCGATCCCGACTCGCGGCGGATCATCGTGTCGGCGTGGAACGTTGCGCAGATCCCGCAGATGGCGCTGGCGCCGTGCCATGCGCTGTTCCAGTTCTATGTGGCCGACGGTCGGTTGAGTTGCCAGCTCTACCAGCGCAGCGCCGATCTGTTCCTGGGCGTGCCGTTCAACATCGCCAGCTATGCGCTGCTCACGCACATGATGGCTGCCCAGGCCAACCTCGACGTCGGCGAGTTCATCTGGACCGGCGGTGACTGTCACATCTACGAAAACCACGTCGAGCAGGTCAGCCAGCAGCTCACTCGTGAGCCCCGCCCTTATCCGGAACTTGTTCTTGCCCAACGTGATTCGTTGTTCGACTACACCTATGACGACATCACGATCCGCAACTACGATCCGCACCCGGCGATCAAGGCGCCTGTGGCGGTATGAGCCTGGGCCTGATCTGGGCGCAATCGGCCTCGGGGGTGATCGGCCGCGCCGGCAGAATTCCATGGCGGCTGCCCGAGGACCTGGCCCGCTTCAAGGACCTCACGATGGGCCACACCGTCGTCATGGGGCGACGTACCTGGGAGTCGCTGCCGGCACGGGTCCGGCCGCTGCCGGGACGTCGCAATATCGTGCTGACGCGCCAAACCGACTATGCCGCAGACGGTGCCGAGGTGGTGACGTCCTTGGAAGACGCGTTGGGCGCCGACGTCTGGGTGATTGGCGGGGCGGAGATCTACCCGTTGGCGCTGCCGTTCGCCGCGCGATGCGAAGTCACCGAGATCGACATCAACATGCCCCGCGAGGACGACGACGCCGTCGCACCTGTCCTGGACGAGGGCTGGCTCGCGCAAGACGGCGATTGGCAGGTGAGCGACGCCGGTCTGCGCTACCGGTTCAGCAGCTATACACGCCTATGACCGCCCTGACCGCAGACCAAGCGCGGCGCGTCGCGATTGCTGCTCAGGGTTTCGCCGAACCGAAGCCGCGCGGATCCGTCACTCGCGCCCACCTTCGCCGATTGATATCGAGAATTCAAGTGCTGCAACTTGATTCGGTGTCAGTCGCGGTGCGAGCGCACTACGCGCCGGTGTTCAGCCGGTTCGGCGCCTACGACCGGGAGGTTCTCGACCGCGCGGCGTGGAGCCACAGTGTCCGATCACCGCGGCTGCTGGTCGAGTATTGGGCGCACGAAGCCGCGTTGATGTCGGTCGAAGACTGGCCTTTGATGCGGTGGCGGATGCGTGAGCTGCGGCACGGGCGATGGGGAACGCACATCGTCAAAGCCAATCCGCGGTTGGCCGACGAAATCGTCGCGGCTGTCGCGGAACTCGGGCCCTGCACCGCGGGACAGATCGAGGCGTATCTGTCAGCTGAGCCGCGCGGCGCGAAAGGCCCGTGGTGGGGCCGCAGCGACACGAAATGGGTCGCGGAGGCGCTCTTCGCGTCAGGAGTGCTGACGACCGCGACGCGCGTCGGCTTCGCGCGGCACTACGACCTCACCGAACGGGTGCTGCCGCCGGATGTGCTCGCGCGCAAGGTGCCCGACGACGACGCCGTTCGCGAGTTGACGTTGCGGGCTGCGACCGCGTTGGGTGTGGGCACCGAGGCCGACATTCGCGACTATTTCCGGTTGTCCGCGCAACAGGTCAAGCCCGCGCTCGTCGGCTTGGTGGCAGCAGGCGAGCTTGAGCGCGTGGAGGTGGCCGGGTGGACCGCCCCGGCTTATCTGCGGACCGGCGTCACCGTGCCGCGCGTCGATCGCGGCACCGCGTTGTTGTGCCCATTCGATCCGCTGATCTTCTTCCGGCCCCGCGTGCAGCGGCTGTTCGACTTTCATTACCGCATCGAGATCTATACGCCCGCGGCCAAGCGTCAGTACGGCTACTACGTGTGGCCGTTCCTGCTCGACGGCCGCCTCGTCGCGCGTGTCGACCTGAAGGCCGATCGGGCGAACGACACCCTGCATGTGGTCGGCGCGTTCGTCGAACCAGGGCAGTCGTCGGCCCGCGTCGCCGCCGCGTTGGCCACCGAACTGGAGGCGATGGCGTCGTGGCTGGATCTGGCGACGGTGACGGTCGGCGACCGCGGCGATCTGGCCCGGCCCTTGGCGATTTCGGTGCGCTAACACGCGCTGAGCGCCGGTTAACGCACCGAAATCGCGGTGGCTAGGCTTGCGAACCGTGGCCGAGACGGCGCCGCTGCGGGTGCAACTGATCGCGAAGACCGAGTTCATCGCGCCGCCGGATGTGCCGTGGAGCACTGACGCCGACGGCGGGCAGGCCCTGACGGAATTCGCCGGCCGCGCGTGCTACCAGAGTTGGTCCAAGCCGAATCCGCGGACCGCGACCAACGCCGCCTACCTGCGGCACATCATCGACGTCGGCCATTTCTCGGTGCTCGAGCACGCGTCGGTGTCCTTCTACATCACCGGGCTGTCCCGCTCCTGCACGCATGAGCTGATCCGGCATCGGCATTTCTCGTACTCGCAGCTGTCGCAGCGGTTCGTTCCCGAGCGCGACTCGCAGGTGGTGCTGCCGCCCGGCATGGAGGACGACCCAGAGCTGCAGGAGCTCTTCCTGCAAGCTGCCGACGCGAGCCGGCAGGCCTACGCCACGCTGCTGGCCAAGCTGGAAGCGAAGTTCGCCGACGAGCCCAGCGCCGTGCTGCGCCGCAAGCAGGCCCGCCAAGCCGCCCGAGCCGTGCTGCCGAATGCGACGGAAACCCGCATCGTCGTCACCGGGAACTACCGGGCATGGCGGCATTTCATCGCGATGCGGGCCAGCGAGCATGCCGACGTGGAGATCCGCCGGCTCGCGATCGCGTGCCTGCGGCAGCTGGCCGATCTCGCCCCGGCAGTGTTCGCCGACTTCGAGATCGCCACGTTGGCGGACGGCAGCGAGGTGGCGACCTCTCCGCTCGCGACCGAGGCGTAACGCCGGCCGGGTAATCTTGACGCCCGTGAGCACTAGCGGAACGGACGTCGGCGCACGACTCGGCACAGTTCTGACCGCGATGGTGACACCGTTCAAGCCCGATGGCTCGCTCGATCGCGACGCGGCGGCACGGCTGGCCACCCACCTTGTCGACGCCGGCTGCGACGGTCTCGTGTTGTCCGGCACCACTGGCGAATCGCCGACGACCACCGACGACGAAAAGCTCGCCCTGCTGCGGGCCGTGCTGGACGCCGTCGGCGACCGCGCCCGGATTGTCGCGGGTGCGGGCACGTATGACACCGCGCACAGCATCACGCTTGCCAAGGCCTGTGAAGCCGAAGGGGCGCACGGTCTTCTGGTCGTCACGCCGTACTACTCGCGACCCTCGCAGGCTGGACTGCTCGCGCATTTCACCGCGGTGGCCGATGCCGTGTCGATTCCCGTGCTGCTCTACGACATTCCGCCGCGGTCGGTGATCCCAATCGAAACCGCGACCATGCGTACGCTCGCGCAGCATCCGAACATTGTCGGCGTCAAAGACGCCAAGGGCGACCTGAACACGGCGGCCGTGCTGATGGCCGAGACCGGGTTGGCGTACTACTGCGGCGACGACGCCGTGAACCTGCCTTGGCTGGCGATGGGCGCGACAGGCTTCATCAGCGTCTGGGGCCATTTCGCCGCAGGGCAACTGCGAGACATGTTCAGCGCCTTCAACTCCGGTGACATCGCGACCGCCCGCAAGATCAACGTCACGCTTGCACCGCTGGCCGATGCGCAGGCACGGCTCGGTGGTGTGACGATGGCCAAGGCCGGTCTGCGGCTGCAGGGCATCGAGGTCGGTGACCCGCGGCTGCCGCAAGTGCCTGCCACCGCCGAAGAGGTCGACGCGCTGGCCGCCGACATGCGGGCCGCCGCGGTGCTCCACTGATGAACCACGACCTGAAGCCGCCGGAGCCGTTGCCGCCTGGCGGCTTGCGGGTCACGGCGCTTGGCGGGATCAGCGAAATCGGCCGCAACATGACGGTTTTCGAGCATCTCGGCCGGCTGCTGATCGTCGACTGCGGGGTGTTGTTCCCGGGTCACGACGAGCCGTCGGTCGACCTGATCCTGCCGGATATGCGCCACATCGAGAATCGGCTCGACGACATCGAGGCATTGCTGCTCACCCATGCGCACGAAGACCACATCGGCGCGATTCCGTATCTGCTGAAGCTGCGCGGCGACATTCCTGTCGTCGGCTCGAAGTTCACCCTGGCGCTGGTCGCGGAGAAGTGCCGCGAGCACCGCATCAAGCCGGTCTTCGTGGAGGTTTCCGAGGGCAGCAGCACCAAACACGGAGTCTTCGACTGTGAGTTTTTCGCCGTCAACCACTCGGTGCCCGACGCGCTGGCGATCGCGATATACACCGGTGCCGGAACGGTTTTGCACACCGGCGACATCAAGTTCGATCAGCTGCCCCTGGACGCCCGGCCCACCGACCTGCCCGGCATGTCCCGGCTCGGCGACAACGGCGTCGACCTTCTTCTGGTGGATTCGACCAACGCCGAGTTGCCCGGGGTCGGGCCGTCGGAAAGCGAGATCGGCCCGGCGCTGCACCGCTTGATCCGATCCGCGGACGGACGCGTGATCGTCGCCTGCTTCGCATCGAATGTTGCTCGCGTGCAACAGATCATCGACGCGGCGGTGGCGCTGGGTCGTCAGGTATCGTTCGTCGGCCGTTCGATGGTGCGCAACATGGGCATCGCGCGCGAGCTCGGTTTCCTGAAGGTCGCCGACGACGACGTGATCGACATCGGCGCGGCGGAGCTCATGGCACCGGAGCGGGTGGTGTTGATCACCACCGGAACTCAGGGCGAGCCGATGTCGGCATTGTCTCGGATGTCGCGAGGGGAGCACCGCAGCATCACATTGACGTCCGGCGACCTCGTCGTGCTGTCGTCGTCGCTGATCCCCGGCAATGAAGAGGCGATCTATGGTGTCATCGACGCGCTGAGCAAGATAGGCGCCCGTGTGGTGACCAACAACCAAGTGCGCGTGCATGTTTCAGGGCACGCACATGCCGGTGAACTGCTGTTCCTGTACAACGGGGTGCGCCCGCGCAACGTGATGCCGGTGCATGGCACGTGGCGGCATCTGCGGGCGAACGCAGCGCTCGCGGCGAAGACCGGGGTGCCCGAAGACTCGATTGTGTTGGCGGAGAACGGCGTCAGCGTCGATCTGGTCGGCGGGCGTGCGCGCATCGCGGGTGCGGTTCCCGTCGGCAAGATGTTCGTCGACGGTCTGGTGCTCGGCGATGTCGGAGACGCGACGCTCGGCGAACGGCTGGTTCTGTCGTCGGGGTTCGTCGCGGTGACGGTCGTCGTGCACCGGGGAACGGGCCGGCCCGCCGCGCCGGCTCACCTGCATTCGCGCGGTTTCTCCGAAGACCCCAAGGCGCTGGAGCCCGCCGCACGCAAGGTCGACGAAGAATTGGAAGCGCTTGTGGCAGAACGGATCACCGAACCGACTCGCATTGCCCAAGCGGTACGGCGCACGGTCGGCAAATGGGTAGGCGAGACCTACCGGCGTCAGCCGATGATCGTCCCGACCGTCATCGAAATCTAGCTAGCTTCAGCGCTTGTTGATGTAGCCCGCGTCGACGGGCAGTGTCACCCCGGTGATGTAGCGCGCGGCATCAGAAACCAAGAAGGCCAGGGCGTTTGCGATATCGTCCGGCTCGAGCACCTGCACAGGTAGCGCGTTACCCATGTCGACGTTGATAGTGCCCACCATGTCGACTAGCCATTGCCGGATGAACTCGTTGTTGATCATCGGTGTGTCGACCCCCGCGGGATGGATCGAGTTGACCCGAATACTGTGCGGGGCAAGGTGATTGGCGTATACCCGCATCAGTCCGACCATCCCGTGCTTGGCTGCGGTGTAACCGATCGCGCCGGCGTCGGGGCTGCCGATCCCCGCCAGGCCGGCTGCCGAGCTGATCAGCACGATCGCACCCCCGTCGCCCTGATCGATCATCGTCTGTTTAGCGGCCTCGACCGTGTGGTGCGCACCTGTGAGGTTGACGTCGATGACGTCGCGCCAGCCGTCCTCGCCCGCTTGCATCGGCGCGATTCCCGCGTTGGCCACCACGATGTCCAGGCGACCGAACTCGTCGATCCCCGCCTGCAACGCGCTCTTCAATGCCGGCAGGTCACGCACATCGGCGTGGCGCGCGACGATGCGCCCGCCGGCGTCTTCGACCAGTTTCACGGTTGCGGCAAGGTCGTCGGGGGTGGCCATCGGGTACGGCACCGATGCGATTTGGTCGCAGAGGTCGACTGCGATCACGTCGGCGCCTTCCGATGCCAGCTTCATTGCATGCGCGCGGCCTTGACCGCGGGCAGCGCCAGTGACGAACGCGACCTTCCCGTCGAGCGACCCCATTACGCGCGCAGTTGACCCTTGGCGGGATCGCCGGCCGGCACCGGCTGGAGCATCTTGATGTCGGGAGCGCCGTCGAGATGGTCGCCGACCTCGGAGAACAGTGTCGTCACGCCCGGCGCGGTGCTGTGCGTCTGCAGTGCCTCGGCGTCGGCCCACTGCTCGACGAACACGAACGTTGCATTGGCCTCGTGCAGCGCATACATCTGACAGCCCGGCTCGTGATGGACGGCTTCGATGGCCTTCTTGCATGCGTCGCGCACGGTGTCCACGGATTCGGGTTTGGCGGTCATGGTGGCGACGACGACGACGGGCATGGGCAGTGAACTCCTCGGTGAGTGCGGCCAGATGGTTGACACACTAACCAACTCGCCGAGTGACCAGTGTGGCGAATGGTGCGAATGTGGCCATTGCGACTAGGCTTGCGGGCATGCCCAGCAAGACCGCCACGCGCTCCGGAAGCCGAACGACCAGGTCAAAGGCCAGTTCGCGAGGCGGCTCGCGCTCGTCGACACGCAAGAAGCCGGTCAAACGGCGTAAGTCCCGCAGCGGCGGCTCGGTCACCGCCGGCGCGCTGGCGGCGGGCCGCGGGATCCGGGCGACCTGGCAGATGATCGCTCGCGGCACCGGTACAGCCGCGCGTTCAGTGGGTCGCGCCCGCGACATCGAGTCGCACCACCGCCGCGACGGGATCGCACTGGCACTCCTGGGCGTGGCGATGGTGATTGCCGCCAGTTCCTGGTTCAGCGCGGCCCGACCTGTCGGCCAGTGGATCGACAGCCTGTTACGGACGCTCGTCGGCTCGGCCGTGGTCCTGGTTCCGCTGGTCGCGCTGCTGGTCGCCGTGGTCCTGATGCGCACCGAGCCCGATCCGGAAGCGCGACCGCGCCTGGTGCTCGGCTCCGCGATGATCACGTTGCCGGCCTTGGGGCTGTGGCATCTGTGGGCGGGCTCACCGCAAACACCGGCCGGTCGGCAGCATGCGGGCGGATTCATGGGCTTCGCCATCGGCGGGCCGTTGTCTGAGGGCGTGACGGCATGGATCGCCGCGCCGCTCTTGTTCATCGGCGTGCTGTTCGGGGTTCTGCTGGTGTCCGGCACGACGGTCCGCGAAGTCCCGGCCACGCTGCGGGCCATGTTCGGCGTCCGCAGTCTGCAGCGGGTCGGCGAAGCTGACGACGAGTACGACGACTACGGCCTCGAGGGCGCGGAAGACTGGCAGCCCGACGTCGCGGACCACTATTCGTTCGACGACGACGCGCCGACGGTCCCCGAGCCCGCCGTGCTCGCCGAGCCACTCGTCGACCTGACGCCAAAGCGCCGCCGGGCCAACGGAGGCAACGGAAAGCCCCGCGGCTCAGCCGGTCTCGATCGCGTGGTCGAAGGTCCGTACACGTTGCCGTCGCTGAGTCTGCTGATTCCCGGCGACCCGCCAAAGAAGCGCGGCGCCGCGAATAACCATATGGCCGAGGCGATCACGTCGGTGCTGACGCAGTTCAAGGTCAACGCCGCCGTCACCGGATGCACCCGTGGCCCTACCGTCACCCGCTACGAGGTGGAACTCGGGCCCGGGGTCAAGGTCGAAAAGATCACCCAGCTGCAGAAGAACATCGCGTACGCGGTGGCGACCGAAAGCGTTCGCATGCTCGCCCCGATCCCCGGGAAGTCGGCCGTCGGTATCGAGGTGCCCAATGTCGACCGCGAGATGGTCCGACTGGCCGACGTGCTGACCGCGCCGGAGACGCGTCGCGATCACCATCCGCTTGTGATCGGGCTGGGCAAGGACATTGAGGGCCACTTCATCTCCTCCAACCTCGCGAAGATGCCGCACCTCCTGGTCGCGGGCTCCACTGGCTCGGGCAAGTCGAGCTTCATCAACTCG
>DASRFZ010000283.1:0-34911 GCA_035651275.1 Mycobacterium sp.
GGTTGTCGTGCTGGTGGTGGTCGGTGTCGTCGTTGTCGTGGTGGTGGTCGGCGTCGTCGTGGTTGTCGTCGTGGTGGTCGACGTGGTGTCGGTGGTGGATGGTGTCGTGGTTTCGGTGCTGCTCGGCGCGAGACCAGTGCTGGATCCCGGTGGCGGCGGGCCCACGACGGTCGAGCTGCCGTCACTGCCGGTCATCGTCACCGTCTGGGTCAGCGGCACTCCCGGACTTTCCGGATTGGTCAGCGCCCATGACGTGGGCGTCGCCGACTTCTTCGTGCTCATCGAGCCGGATCCACTGGTCAGGGTCCAGACCAAGCCCCCGGTCAAAAGCAGCACCGCGACCACCGCCGCGGCGAAGATCAGCGCCGGACGCCGGTACCAGGGCAGCGGCGCCTCGGCGACCGGCGGCTCCTCGGGCGCCATGAACTCCACCTGGGGTCGGGCGCTGGTGGCACCCGGGTCGTAGTCGGGGCCGGCGTACGGGACAGGTTCGTTGCCCTCCTGATCCTGCGACCAGGCCAGGGCGCGGAACGTCGCGGACGCAGCGCCGTCAGCGGCCGACTCCGTGGCCGCAGCACCGGCCGCTCCGGCCGCCCACGCGGCTGTCGCCATTCCCGTCGGAGTGTCGGCTGCCGGGGCCAAGCCGGTGGCCGCGTCGGGTGCCGGTCCGAGTGCCCCCATGAGGGCGGCACCGGCGGCGATGTTCAGCGCCGGCTGCGGCGTCGTCACCACCGGCACTCGCAGGTGTTCGGACAGCCGCTGAGTGATCAGCGGAATCGCCGCACCGCCGCCGACAGTGGCCACCGCCGACAGCGACGCCACCGGAATTCGGTTGCGCTGCAACAGTTCTTCGAGTGCGGAGATCACTCCTGCCAGCGGCCCGGCGATCAAGTTCTCCAACTCCGGACGCGTGACACGGACATCGGAGCGGAAGCCGGGAAGGTCGGCGAACAGTTCCGTCGCGGTGTCGGCGGAGAGCCGTTCCTTGGCCAGTCGGCACTGCTCACGAAGGCGGGCCAGCGCGCCGACGGCGGTGGTGCCGGCGGTGTCGGTTCCGCTGGACCGGTTGATGTCGGCGAGCACATGGGTCAGCAGCGCCTGGTCGACCTGCGCGCCGGAGAAGTCGGCGTAACGCAGCGTCTCGTCAATGGGGTGGAAGTCGGTCGCCGCGTCGGCGAGGGTGAGGCTGGTGCCGCTGCCGCCGAAGTCCAAAAGGGCGACGATCCCGCTGTCGGGCAGGCCGGGGCTGGTCTTCAGCGCGGCCAGCGCGGCGGCGGCGTCGGGCACCAGCTGGGCCGGGACTCCGCCGGGGGAGAGGTTGGGTTTGGTGCGCAGCGCCGCGCGCAGGGTGCCGAGGACGGCCGGGCCCCAGTGCGCGGGCACGGCGATGGCGAGTTCGGTCGGTGTCCGGCCGCCGGCGACGGCGTTCGTCATCGAGTCCAGAGCCTCGACGAGCAGCAGCTCGGCGCGGTGGCTCGACCCGTCCGGCGCGACGAGCGGGACGGGGTCGCCGACGCGCTCGACGAAGCCGGACAACACCAGCCCCGGCTCGGTCAAATTCGGATTTTCGGACGGCACGCCCACCTCAGCCGGCCTGTTCGGGTACAGGGTCAGCACCGCGCGGCGCGTCACGGGCGGATCGCCCACGCGCGCCGCGACGAGGTTGGTCATCCCGATGGACAACCCGACGGAGTCGGTCATCTGGCAGGTCTTTTCTCTTCGCGTGATTTCCCAGAAAGCGGGTCGTTGTTCACGATAGCGGCTGCCGATGCGATGTCACGCCACATCCCCTAAGCGCGTCGAAGCCCCTAACGGCATATCCCCTAACAGCTGCTTTCTTGTGGTGGGTTCGACACCGATCAGTTATTAGCTGGTGACCGATAACATCGACGGCATGGCTAACGAGCTGCTCGACTTCGTCATGTCGCTGGTCCGCGACCCCGACGCCGCTGCACGCTACGCCGACAACCCGCAGCAGGCCATCGCCGACGCGCACCTGGCCAACGTGACCAGCGTGGACGTCAACAACTTGATCCCGGTGGTGTCCGAGTCGTTGTCGATGGCCGCCCCGGCCCACGGGGTCGGCGCGCCGGTCGACGCGAACGTGTGGTCCAGCGGCGCGGCGACGGCGGCGTTCGACGCGTTCGCCGATCACCCGCCCGCCCAAGCGGCCGTCGACACCCATCAGCCGGTGATTTCGCCGGTCGACACCGGCGCGGAGCAGTGGCACGATCCGGGTCCCGACTTGCACTCATTCGACACACCGCCGCTCGATCAGCCGCTGGCCCCCGCCGACGCCGAGGTGCACGACGTCGCGCCGGCCGTCGACCCCGGGCACGTCGACCCGGTCTTCGACCACGCGGTCGACAACCCCGCCGACCATCACGGGCTGGACCCGCACGGTCTCGACCCGCACTTCTAAACCGCGTCCCGCAAATCCCGCGGGCGGCGTCTTCCCGCATACGGTCCGGCGGCGTAGGGTCACGGACATCAGGTTAGGCTGCCCTAGCAGTCACTCAGGCGACGAAGGGAACTCATGTCCTCAGGTCAGGTTGCGGTGCTCGGCGCGATCGCCGGCGCCACGATTTTCCTGGGTCTGCCGTTGGGGCGACTGAGCACACCAATGCCGCGCCTGAAGGTAGCGCTGAACGCCATCGCCACAGGCATTCTGGTGTTTCTGTTTTGGGACGTGACCACTCACGCGTGGGCGCCCATTGATGAGGCGCTCGGCGATCATCGTGTTGGTCCGGCGCTACTGCACGGTACGGTGCTGGCCGCGACGCTTGGCGTCGGTTTGCTCGGACTCGTGTGGGTGGACCGACTCACGGTGCGGCGACGTGGCGGTGCCGCGCTCGGCCCAGGGGCGGCGACGGTTGAGGATGTGCGCGCGCCTGCGCAACGCGACGCGGCCAGTCAGTTGGCGATCATGATCGCGGTCGGGATCGGATTGCACAATTTCGCCGAGGGTCTGGCGATCGGAAATTCTGCTGCGGGCGGGGAGATCAGCCTGGCGGTAATGCTGGTCATTGGTTTCGCCTTGCATAACGGCACCGAAGGCTTCGGCATCGTGGCACCGCTAGCCGGCCAGCGGCCGTCGTGGGCATTTTTGGCGATCCTTGGCGTAATCGGCGGCGGCCCAACGTTTTTGGGCACGTTGGTGGGTCAGCATTTTGTCAACGCAACCGTGTCGACGGCGTTTTTGGGCTTGGCGGCCGGCTCAATTCTCTACGTGGTGATCGAACTGCTCGCCGTCGCACGCAAGGCCGACATGAAATCCATCACAACCTGGGGGATCCTTGCCGGGCTGGTGCTCGGCTTCGTCACCGACGCTGTGGTGACTGCGGCAGGCGCCTAAGCCGGACGTCCCGCCCGGCGTCGTGCCGGGACGCCACAATGGGGCGATGCGACACGCAGGACGGGACCGGCTGCCCTGGTGGGCGCGCCTGCGGCCGCGCTATTGGGGAATCCGGGCGCGGTCGGCGATCGTGTCGGCGTCAGTGGTGCTGATAACACTGACACTCGTCGGTGCCGGCGTCGCGTCGTTGCTGTACAGGCAGCTGCTGACCGACGTTGACGATGCCTCGGCCCGACGGGTGCGCGACATCACCGCCGGGTTGCAAACCGACTCGCCGCGCGACCTC
Source organism: Mycobacterium sp. (assembly GCA_035651275.1). Lineage (GTDB taxonomy): Bacteria > Actinomycetota > Actinomycetes > Mycobacteriales > Mycobacteriaceae > Mycobacterium. The sequence goes on from DASRFZ010000283.1 coordinate 3,642, forward strand.
GATGCCGAGCTGCTGGCGACCGATCAGCAGATCGTCGTGGTGCAGATCGTCGATGCCGCTGGTGTGGTGGTGCGAGCGTCCTCCGGCGCCCCGGGAAGCGCTGTGCACCCCGCGGCCGACGTGGGTTCGGGCCGCCGCGGGATACCGACCACCGTCAACGGGGACACCGATGTACGGGTCAGCGGGCAGACCATCGACGGAGTTGGTGGCCGGTACATCGTGTTAGTGGGGGCCGACGGCCGAGGAGCCGAATCGACAGTAGAAACGGTGATGATCCTGCTGGCATTGTCGGCTCCCGTGGTGGCGGCGGGGGCGGCCGGCGCGACCTACCTGCTGGTCCGTCGGTCGTTACGGTCGGTGGACGCCATCCGTGCGCGGGTTGCTGATATCAGCGCGCGCGATCTCGCCGAGCGAGTTCCGGTACCCACTCACCGCGACGAGATCTCAGCGCTTGCTATGACGATGAATGAGATGCTGGCCCGCATCGAAGCGGGGCAAGCAGCACAGCGCCGATTCGTCGGCGACGCGTCACACGAACTGCGCAGTCCGTTGGCCACGGTTATCTCCGGGCTGGAGGTCGGCGTCGCGCATCCGGAGCTGTTCGACGGCGAGCTTGCCAGTGACACCCTGCTGCCGGAGGCCCGGCGTATGCAATCGCTGATCGACGATCTACTGCTGCTTGCGCGCGCCGATGAACGCGGTCTGCCGCTGCGCCGCGACGACATTGACCTGGACGATCTCGCGGTCGAAGAGGTCACCCGTATCACCCGGGAGACCTCGCTCACGGTAGACACCGACTTTGCACCCGCCCGGGTCACGGGCGACCGCGCCGCATTGCTACGAGTCCTGCGCAATCTTCTGGACAACGCGGCGCACCATGCCCGGTCGCGCATCGAAGTCGCGGTCGGCACCGTTGAGGAAATGGTTTACGCGCGTGTGGGTGACGACGGGCCGGGCATCCCGGCGGCCGACCGCGAGAGGGTCTTCGACCGATTCGTGCGACTCGACGTGAACCGAGCCCGCACCGGCGGTGGAACCGGGCTGGGGCTGGCAATCGTGGCGGAGATCGTCGCCGCGCACGGTGGCCGCGTCGCGGCGGACGAACGCGACGGCGGCGGCACAGTGATCACGGTTCAGCTGCCGCGCGGGTCGGATTCGAGCCGATAGCCCACTCCGCGGATCGTCTCGATGGTGTGGGTGCCGAATGGTACGTCGATCTTGCGTCGCAAGTAACCGACGTACACCTCGACGATGTTGTCCGGGCCGTCATGGTGTGGATCCCAAACGTGTTGCAAGATCTCGGCTTTGGTGACCACCGTGCCGGGATTACGCATCAAGTACTCCAGCAGGCCGAATTCGCGCGGAGTCAATGAGATAGCCGCGGAGCCGCGCCGCACCACCCGGCACGCCGGATCCAGTGACAACGTGCCCGCCGTGAGTACCGCCGGCCGTCTGGGTGCGCCACGGCGCAGCAATGCGCGCAGCCGTGCTACCAACACGACGAAAGAGAACGGTTTCGTCAAATAGTCGTCGGCGCCCAAGTCGAACGCGTCAGCCTGGTCGAAGTCACCATCTTTGGCCGTCAGCATCAGCACCGGCGTCCAGATCTCGCGGTCGCGCAGCTGCCGCACCACCTCGTAGCCATTCAGACCGGGAAGCATGATGTCGAGAACCACCACGTCGAACTGGTTCTCGCTGGCCTGCCACAGCCCGTCGGTGCCGGTGCCCACGGTCACCACCGCAAAGCCCTCTGCCGACAAACCGAGCTGCAGCGTCTTGGCGAGTTGGGGCTCATCCTCGACGACGAGCACTCGCATACGCGCTGACCTTTCATCGTGACTGTCGCAGGCCTCCCGCACGCCCACTGGGGACGGCTGGTCGCCGCCCCCAGTCTGGCGCAACGGAGTCTGGTTAGTCGCCAGCGTCTGGGGTGTCACCGGGCTCCGGGGTGTCCGGCACGCCCGGGATATCGGGACCGTTGGACGGCTGATCCGCGATCGCCGGCGCATGAGCTGGTGGACTCTGCAGCGGGTGGGCCGCCGCGACAGCACCCGCTGCTCCGAGCAGTACCACCGCTGCGGCGCATACTGCCGCCGCGATTTTCTGTCGTTGATTCATCGTCGATCTCCTTTCTGGCCGCGCCGCGTCATCGCGGACGCCGGCTGCACGCCAGGGTGACTGCTGCTCACTGTGACGACGCTGAGCCGCCATTTCGTCCTCAGCGTCTTCTCAGCGCCGGCTTGCGACACTGCGTTAGCCGGAACAGAACCGGCCGGACGGAGTCGTTGAGATGCGGAGCTACAACCTCTCAGGAGTGCGACGGCTGGGCCTCGTGCTCGCCATGCTGGCGGTCGCGGCCATGAGCGTCGTGACAACGGCGGTGGGCATGGCAGGGCTCAAGACCCACGACGCCGGCACCAGCGTGATGGTTGTCGCGACGAACAGGGATACGGTTTCGACCACCCCATCGGCGGCGCCATCCGGGGTCACCCGCGCCTACCCGTGGTCAGGCAACGGATGGCCGGGAAGTAACTGGCACGGTGGAGGCTGGAGAGGCTAGCGGGCGCTTCCCGTATCTCCGTTTCACTGAAGCGCAGCTAGGAGTGCGGTGAGTGCCTGCGTCTCAGTTGCACGGTCCGGTGTGCCGGCGCGGATCGCCTTGAGCGCGATATCTATCCGGCTGTCGAGGGTGTGCCACGTCGATTCATCCATCGGCCGTAACGTCGCTTCATCCTCGTCCCAAGCGGTCTCCAGGTCGGCGATGCGTGCGGTCGCTCCGCTCTGGTCTCCGGACTGCACCTTCGCGAGCGTGTCATCGACGATGACGCGGAATTTCGTTATCTCTGCCGACGGGAAGTGGCTGGCCACCTGCCCAGGTGCAAGAGCGGCAGCGGGCGCACCGTCGCCTTCCTCATTGGCGGTTGCGTGTGGCTGTCCGGCGGTCGATACGAGCAGTGCGCCGGTGGCGATCGCGACGGCGGCGTAGTAGCCGAGCATGACCTTCTCACGCGCGGGCCGCGTTGGCACGGCCGCCGCGGCGTGGCCGCGGTCGCGTTCGTCGATCACGTCGCTGCGGCTGATCGTCAGGTAGATGACCGTGACAAGAATCGCGGTGAGGAAGATCGCGCTCGTGACTGCGGTACCCAATCCCAGTCCGCCATCTGCTGTCGAAGACGCGAACCAGTCGCCGAGGTTCGCACCCAGGGGGCGGGTCAGAATATAGGCAAGCCAGAACGACAGCACCGCGTTAGCGCCGAGCCGCCAGCCGATGACGATCGAGACGATCAGAGCGGCCGGCAGCAACACCGAGGTACCGGGTCCCCAGCCGGTCAGTTGCAGTGTCCAGTCGCCCGCCGCCGTGCCAAGCGCGAAGGTGACAAGAACCGCGAGCCAGTAGAACAATTCGCGCGGCGTAGTGACGATGCTGTGGATCGACAGGGTGTGCTCGCGGGCGTACCAGACGCCGAAAACGACGGCCAAAGCGACAGAGAAGACACCGGTACTTACCGCGAGAGGTACTCCTTGGCTGTCGGTGAGGATGTCGGTGTAAAGCGTGCCCGTCACGCTGAACACGACGACGGTCAGCCAGTAGACCAGCGGCACGTAGCGGGTGAGGCGCAGCTGGATTCCGAGGATGACGGCCAGCACGACGGTAAATATGACCGCGGTCGCAGTCAGACCGACACCCAACGACGTGTTGATCCAGTCAGCGAAGCTCTCGCCAACCGTGGTGCACAGAATCTTGATCACCCAGAACCACAGGGTGACCTCGGGCACCTTGCTCAGCATTACGCGGGGCCGGGCGAGGGCCGGGGTCCTGGTCGTCTCAGTCACGAGCGCCGACCGTACCGATGCGTCGCTGAAGCGACGCTGAGAAAGAAGCGCGGGACTGTGATGCCCTAGTGCCGCGACGTTCGCGTCCAGCAGATCCCCTAAATCCCCTAATCCCCTAACGATGTTTGCTCGAACACCCCACTAACCCGCCTCCGACGTAGGGGAGTGGACCCCGTTTCCGGGGTTGCCGACGATCCATACCGTGGCTAGCAGATCACCGGACAGCCCGGTGAGCCCAACCGAAAGGCACTTCGATGATCAGCTTGATCGACTTCATCCTGAACCTGTTCCGCGACCCGACCGCCGCGCAGTCGTTCGTCGTGGACCCCGAGCAGGCGCTGTTGGACGCCGGACTGCCGAACGTCACGTCGGCGCAGATTCAGTCCGTCGCCTCGACCGCAGTTCCGAGCCTGGCGCTCGGCAGCGGCGACCCGGTCGTCGGCCTGCAGACCGCGTTGACGAACCACTACGGCTGGGAGCCGGTGATCGCGCCGTCGCCCACCTGGTCGCCGACGTGGGCCCCGCAGACCGACATCTCCCCGAACACGGATCTCGCAAGCCACAACGACACCTCGCTGCTCAGCCCCAACCAGGACGCGGGCGCCAACGCTCAGCAGGGTGCGTTCAACCTCGGCTTCGGCGACATCACGCTGTTCGGTGACCACACCTCGGCCAGCGGCCAGGCGGTAGCCGTCAGTGGCAACACCCACGGCGACATCGTCACCGGTGACGGCGCGGTGCTGGGCAACGGCAACTCGGTCAACAACGGCAACATCCATGCCGGTGGTGGATCGGATGTCACTGTGGGACATGGCAACTCGAACAGCCAGGGCAACATCTCCTCTGGCCACGACGTTGTCACCAACCACGACGGCACGGTGATCCAGACGACCCACGGGACCACCGACGTCTCGCAGGGCAACACGAACTGGACCGCTGTCGGCGGCAACCAGACGACCACCAGCATCGACGGCACCGGCAACACCAGCGGTGTGAGCAACACCCACACCGTCGACACCACGCACACCGTCGTCGACACGCACAACACGACGACGTCTGTGACCGACAACTCGGTGCACGACAGTGGCAACCAGATTGCCAGCGGGAACCACATCGCCAGCGACAACGCGATCGGTTCCAACAACACCTCGGTGCAGCACACCAGCCTGCACGAGAGCTCGTCGACGTACGCCCCGACGACCCACGAGGATACGACGGTGGTGGACACCCACCACACCGTCGTCGACCCTCACCACGGTTTCTGAGGGTCCACGTCGACACACCGCAACCTGGCGGGGACTGCGAAGGTCCCCGCCAGGTTTGTGCGCATACGGTTGTGAGGGCGATTTCGGTGCGAAAACATGCGCCCAGCGCGGGAAAACGCACCGAAATCGCTGGAAGGGAAGGTAAGGGTGACGCAGCCGAGTGATCCGCGCCAGGTGCGGGTCATCGTCGAGCTGATCGACCATGTCCGCAAGATCGCCGAGACCGACGAGCGCGAAGACCTGATCGACCGGCTTTCGGTGGCGCGCGACCGCATCATCGACCCGCAGATCCGGGTGGTGATCGCCGGACAGCTCAAGCAAGGGAAAAGCCAGCTGATCAACTCGCTGCTGAATATGCCGGTCGCCCGGGTCGGTGACGACGAGTCCACCGTGTTGACCACGATTGTCCTGTATGGCGAGAAGGCCGCCGCGCAATTGATCGTCGCCGGCGCCGACGGCGAGGTGGAGGCCATCGAGATCCCCATGGCCGACATCAACAAGGACTTGCGACGCGCACCCCAGGCCCGCGGTCGAGAAGTGCTGCGGGTCGAGGTGATCGCCCCGAGCCCGTTGCTCAACGGGGGACTGGTATTCATCGACACCCCAGGCGTCGGCGGGCACGGTCAGCCGCACCTCGCGGCGACGCTCGGCCTGCTGCCCGACGCCGACGCAATGCTGATGGTCAGCGACACCAGCCAGGAGTTCACCGAACCCGAAATGACCTTCATGCGACAGGCTTTCGAGATTTGCCCGGTCGCAGCGATCGTCGCGACCAAGATCGATCTGTACCCGCATTGGCGCGCGGTCGTCGACGCCGACCGCGCTCATCTGCAACGCGCCGGCCTCGACATCCCGCTGATCCCGGCGTCATCGCTGTTGCGCAGTCACGCGATCTCGTTGAACGACAAGGAACTCAACGAAGAGTCGAACTTCCCGGAGATCGTCAAGTTCCTCTCCGGCAGCGTGCTGTCCCGCGAGAACGATCGGGTGCGCGATCAGGTTCTTGCTGAATTGCAGTCCAGCACAGAGCATTTGATGTTGAAATTGAATTCCGAACGCTCCGCGCTGACTGACCCGTCAGAACGCGAGCGGATTACCGCCGACCTCGAGCGACGCAAGCAGGAGGCCCAAGACGCGGTACAGCAGTCGGCGCTATGGCAGCAGGTCCTCAACGACGGCGTCGCCGACTTGACGGCCGATGTCGACCACGACCTGCGGGCCCGATTCCGTGCCATCACACAGCATTTCGAGAACATCATCGACAGCGGCGACCCGTCGCTGCAGTGGGCCGAGATAAGCTCCGAGTTGGAGCAGGCAGTCGCCGAGGCCGTCGGCGACAACTTCGTCTGGGCGTTCCAGCGGGCCGAGGCGCTGGCCAACGAAGTCGCGCGCACATTCGTCGAAGCCGGCCTCGACGCGGTGGAGGCGCCGCACATCAGCGCCCGCGAAATGGGCGCCAGCTTCGGCGGATTCAAGTCGCTGGCCCGGATGGACGCCAAGCCGGTCAGTCGCAGCAGCAAGATGGTCAGCGGAATGCGCGGCTCCTATGGTGGCGTGCTGATGTTCGGCATGCTGGGTTCGCTTGCCGGCCTTGGCATGTTCAACCCGCTGTCGATCGGCGCCGGTCTGCTGCTGGGCCGCAAGGCCTACAAGGAGGACATGGAGAACCGGATGCTGCGCATCCGCAACGAGGCGAAGAACAACGTGCGCCGGTTCGTCGACGACATCACGTTCGTCGTCGTCAAGGAATCGCGAGATCGACTGCAGGCCATCCACCGTCAGCTGCGCAACCACTACCGCAACATCGCGAACCAGACCACTCGCTCGCTCAACGAGTCGCTGCAGGCGATGCTCACGTCGGCGCGCATGGAGGAGACCGAGCGCAACCAGCGCGTCGCTGAACTCGACCGCCAGCTCAACATTCTCAACCAGGTGGCCGCGAAGGCAGCGGAGCTGGCGGCGGCGAAACCCGTCGCGACGGGTCCGGTCCGGCCGCAGCCGCGGGTGACGCTGCGCGGCGGCGGCGTGCGCTGACAGGCGCCACCCAGCTGACCCCAACTAAAATTGCCGGGTGAGCACCAGCGATCGGGTACGCGCCATCCTTGGCGGCACGATCCGGGCTTACCGCACTGACCCGAATTACCGCAACCGGCCCGACCTGCACACCGAACTGGAGTGGATCGGCTGGCGGCTGAACCAGCCGATCCGCATCGCGCTGGCCGGGACGCTCAAGGCCGGGAAGTCGACGCTGGTGAACGCGCTGGTCGGGGAGAACATCGCGCCGACCGACGCGACGGAGGCCACTCGAATCGTCACCTGGTTCCGGCACGGCCCGACGCCGAAAGTCACCGCCAATCACCGAGGCGGACGGCGCACGAACGTGCCGATCGGACGCGACGCCGTCGACGGCGGCCTCACGTTCGACTTCGGCAGTCTCGACCCGAACGACGTCGTCGACCTCGACGTGGAGTGGCCGGCCGCCGAGCTGATCGACGCGACGATCATCGACACGCCCGGCACGTCGTCGCTGTCCAGCGATGTCTCCGCACGCACGCTGAGGCTGCTGGTTCCCGACGACGGAGTGCCGCGCGTGGACGCGGTCGTCTTTCTGCTGCGCACGCTCAACGCCGCGGATATCGCTCTGCTCAAGCAGATTGGCGAGCTGGTCGGCGGTTCCGCGGGAGCACTGGGCGTGATCGGCGTGGCGTCGCGGGCCGACGAGATCGGCGCCGGCCGCATCGACGCGATGCTGTCGGCCAAAGACGTCGCGAAGCGGTTCACCGAGGAGATGGACAAGACCGGCATCTGCCAGGCCGTCGTGCCCGTGTCGGGTCTGCTGGCGCTGACGGCGCGCACGCTGCGGCAAAGCGAGTTCGTGGCGCTTGAGAAACTGGCCGGCGTCGACGCCGCGGAGCTGGCGAAGGCGATGCTGTCGGCGGATCGCTTTGCGCGAGAAGACAGTTCGCTTCCCGTACCCGCCGCCGCCCGCCGTCAGCTGCTGGACAGATTCGGCATGTTCGGTATCCGGATCTCGATCGCTGTATTGCGTTCGGGCGTCAGCGATTCCGTCGCGCTGGCCGACGAGCTGCTTGAGCGCAGCGGCTTGATTGCGCTGCGCGACGTCATCGACCAGCAGTTCGCGCAGCGGTCCGACCTGCTGAAGTCGCACACGGCGCTGCTGTCGCTGAGGCGGTTCGTCGAGGTCAACCCGATCCCGGCCGCTCCCGCGATCCTCGGCGACATCGATCCGCTGCTCGCCGACACCCACGCCTTCGAAGAGCTGCGGCTGCTGAGTCAATTACGCTCGCGACCAACGACATTGAACAAGGCGGAGATGGCGTCGCTGCGACGGATCATCGGCGCGTCGGGCACCGACGCCGCAAGCCGGCTGGGGCTGACGGCCGACGCGCCCTACGACGGACCCCGTGCAGCCTTCGCCGCGGCGCAGCGCTGGCGGCGGCGCGCCGAGCATCCGCTCAACGACCCGTTCACCACGCGGGCATGCCGCGCGGCGGTGCGCAGCGCGGAAGCCCTTGTGGCGCAGTACTCCTACAGCTGACGCTCTTGCAGCACGTACGATCCACGTGTGACGTCCCGAGCCGACCCGGCCCAGCGACTGCGTGACCTCGCGCGGCTGCGTCGTGTCCGCGACCGGATCGACGGGGAATACGCGCAGCCGCTGGACGTCGAGGCGCTGGCCCGCGGCGCGCACATGTCCGCCGGGCACCTGTCCCGCGAATTTCGGCTCGCTTACGGCGAATCCCCGTACAGCTACCTGATGACGCGGCGCATCGAGCGAGCGATGGCGCTGCTGCGTCGTGGCGACCTGTCCGTCACCGAGGTGTGTTTCGCGGTCGGCTGCGCGTCGTTGGGCACGTTCAGCACCCGATTCACCGAACTGGTCGGCATGCCGCCCAGCGAGTACCGGGAACAGACGGCCGGCGCGACGGATGGGATTCCGTCGTGCGTGGTGAAGCAGGTGACCAGACCGATCAGGAATCGAGAAGCGCCAGCCGTCAAGCTGCACCTAGCGTGAGCGACATGGACATCACAATTCACTCGAGCATGCTTCCGCACGAAGACCCGGACGAATCCCTGGCGTTCTACCGCGACACCCTCGGCTTCGAGGTGCGCCTCGACGTCGGGAAGGGCAAGATGCGCTGGGTCACGGTCGGCCCGCCGAATCAGCCCGACACGAATATCGTGCTGTATCCGCCGGACGCCAATCCCGGCCTCACCGACGACGAGCGCCGCATGCTGCACGAGATGATGGCGAAAGGGTCGTACGGTCAAATCAACCTGGCCACCAAAGACCTCGACGCCACGTTCGAGCGCGTGCAAGCCGGAGACGTCGAGGTCGTGCAGGAGCCGACCGAGCAGCCGTACGGGGTGCGTGACTGCGCGCTGCGTGATCCCGCCGGCAACATGGTCCGCATCCAGGAGCTGCGCTAGCGATGGCCGACTCTCCCTCGAAGCTGATCGACGCGAGGATCGAGGAACTCGGCGACTGGCGCGGCGAGGTGCTGGCCCGCATCCGGAAGCTGATCAAGCAGGTCGACCCCGACGTCGTCGAGGAGTGGAAATGGCGCGGGGTGCCGGTGTGGGAGCACGACGGAATGATCTGCACCGGTGAGACCTACAAGAGCGTCGTGAAGCTCACGTTCGCCAAGGGCGCGTCGCTGGACGACCCGTCAGGTCTGTTCAATTCCAGCCTCGGCGGAAACACCCGGCGCGCCATCGACTTTCACGAAGGCGACAAGATCGACGAGAAGGCCCTCAAGGCGCTCATTCGCGAAGCGATAGCGCTCAATACGTCCTAACCGTCACGGTGGGGGCGCGGTCACCGTGACCGTGCTGACGCTGGTGCTTGTGCTTGTGCTGGTGCTCGTACTCGTGCTGGTACTCGTGGATGGCGACGTCGTCGTGGTCGTGCTGGTCGACTCGGTGGTGGACGGCGTCGTCGTCGTAGTCGGGGCCGTAGTCGTCTCGGTGGTCGCGGTGCTCTCCGACGTCGAAATGGTCGGTGACGTCGTCGTCGCCGCCGTCTGCGAGGAGCTGGGGATCGGGGACACCGGGGAGCTGTTCGAGTTGTTGCCGCCGAAGATCCAGAAGACGATCAGCGCCAAGATGATCGCACCGAGGGCGCCGTACATGACGTACGCCCAGGGTTTGCGATACCACGGGACCGGGGCCACCGGCGGCTCGCCAGGCGGCTGTTGGCCGTACCGGATGTATTCGGTCGGCTGATCGGAGTAGTGGTTCGGGTCGTCAGGTGGGCCGAAGCGAGACACCCGCGTGATGCTAGCCGGTCGGGTTTCTCAGTAGTGAGGGAAAGCCGGATGGGGCTCGGGATGCACGCTCAGCGGCGACCGCGTGACCGGTGTGCTCGTGCCGCCGAGCGTCGACGGCGTACTCGGCCCGTGCGTGGGTGTGACGATGACGGGTGCGCTGGGTGTCGCACTGGGGCTTGGGGATTCGGACGCGCTGGGCGGAACGGTCGCGACGGTCGATGGGGCCGGGGCGGGTGCCGACGAGCGGGTCGGGGCGGGGCTGGGAATGACGACCTGTGTTGGGCCGTGGGAGTTGCGCGACATCAGCAGGATCGCCGACACGAGGATCGCGACGACCGCGCCGGCGATGGCGCAGATCGCCAGCAGCGCGCCCGTCGTGCGGTACCACGGGGCATGGCGTACCGGCGGGTCGTACGGGTCGTCGTCGTAGTCGTCGAACCCGTAGTCGTCGTCGGGATCGCCGAGGTCGTCCCACAGATAGTCGAAGTCGCCCGGCGGCTCGGTGACCGCCACCAAGGGATCGTACGACTCAGGTGGCCATCGCCGCGTACCCATCGGCCAGCCCGTGCAGCTGCCCGGCACCGTCGCCGGAGTATGACGATCCGTGCATGAGCGCCAGCGTGCGCGGGTTGAGGCCGGCGAGCCGATGCAGCGTCGGCTGCAGGTCCGGGGTCAGGCCGGTGGCGTGAAAGATTTGTTCGGCGGCGATGGCCGGTTCGACGACGTCGCTTTCGACCAGCGGCGCGGGGTTGCCGACGTGGGTGAACAGATCGCCTGCCAGCAGCGTCGCGGTGGTTTCGTCGAACCAGATGCCGGCCTCCCAGTTGTGCGGAATGTGCGGTGTTGGAATGAATCGCAGGCGGTGGTCGCCGACGTCGTGGGCGTCGTTCTCCGGGGCGGCGACGGGTGGGCGGTCGCAGAGGTCGGTCAACGACAGCATGATCGCCAGCGGCCCGTGAATCACCTCGGCGTTCGGCGCGGCGGCCAGCATCAGGTTGACCGACCCGCATTCGTCGGCCTCGAGGTGGCCGAACGAGATCCACCGCAGCTTCTCGACCGGCATCACGCGGCCGATCGCCTCGGACACGAGGGGGAACAGCTGACGCTGGCCGCAGTGAAACAGAAACGGCTCGTCGCCGGTCAGCAGGAACTGGTTGAACGTGAATCCCTGCTCGGTGATGCCGGGAACAAACGTCGAGATCCGGAAGGTGCCGGCTGCGATTTCGTCGACGGAGGTGTCCATCGGGTCATCATCCGCTTGATGGCAGAAAAAGGTGCCGAAAAAGTGTCGCCCGCGCGGGGGGTTGCCGCTCTTACCGGTATGAGGAGCAAGACAGCCACCACTTACCAGATCGCTGATCGCCTGCACACCGGGCGCACGGCACGGGTGTCGAGCGACGAGATCGCCGCCACCGTGTCCGGCTGGCTGGCTGAGCTGGACGCCGCCAGCCCCCTGGTCGACGATCTCGCCCGCGCGGTCCGCAGCGCCGATTGGCCAGCGGCCCACGCGCTCGAGGACCTGCTGTCGGTCGACGTCATGATCGCGGCGTAGACCGCGGCCGGGCGCTAGGTCTCGAGCACCTCGCTGATGCGCGCCTCGACGTCGCCAAGCCCGGTGAGATCGATGCCGAACCTCTCCGTCAGAGCTGCGACCACTTCGGTGGCCGAGTCGAAACGAATTCGTTCGGTGCCGTCGCGGCGGTGGATCGTGAGGTCGCGTCCGCCCAGGTTCCAGCGGGCGTCGTCGGTGACAAGCGCCACCATCAGTCCGGTGACGAAATGCGAGCCGGGATACGTCGACACATACCAACTTCCGACCTGCAAGTCGATGAGCGGCTGCGGTCGCGTCGTGAAGAGGTAGAGCGGCTCCCAGGTTTCGCGGATGCACGCTTCCAGAACGTACTGGGCGTCATGCTCGCGAATGCGATACGGCTCATGACGGGTCTCCTGAATCACGCCTGCTTCCAACCGGATTGGTGACGACAACGTCTGCCCGCCGAACCCGACGTCGACCAGGAACCTGCCGTCGACGCCAGGGGCCGACACCGACAGCGTGTTGTGTGTCTGCGCGGGCGGTGGTCCATCGACGCCGCCGGGCGACATCCACACCACCCGGCCTGCGAGCGCGTCGACACCAAATCCCAAGTCTCGCAATGCGTATCGCATCAGGCCGTTTTGCTCATAGCAGTAGCCGCCCCGTCGGCGATACACCAGCTTGTCAACCAGCGCCTCCGCGCTGAGGTCGTAGACAGGTCTGCCGAGCAGCGGGTCGAGGTTCTCGAACGGGATCGACCGGTTGTGCGCTGCCACCAGCGCGCTCAGCGTGTCGAGTGTCGGCGCGCGGCTTCCGGTGTAGTTGATGCGGCGGAAGTAGGCATCGAGGTCCGTCATAACCCCGATTCTTACGCGTCTGCGGCGGAGGAGCACACTCGACTGCGATGACGATCGATGTGTGGATGCAGCACCCGACGGCGCGGTTCTTGGACCAGGACTTCCTGGCTACTTTGCGACGCTGGACGGGCGATTCGATCCCTGATGAGCTGCCGGGCATCAACGTGACCGTGGCCGCGATGGACGCCGCGGGCATCGACGTCGGGCTGCTGTCTGCATGGTCGGCGCCGCATCAAGAGCCGTTGGTCAGCAACGAGGAAGTCGCCGGTTGGGTTGCGGCCTATCCCGACCGCTTCGCCGGCTTGGCGTGCGTCGACCTTGACAAACCGATGACGGCCGTGCGCGAACTGCGCCGCTGCGTTAAAGACATGGGATTCAAGGGGTTACGCGTGGTGCCGTGGCTGTGGGGGGCGCCGCCGACGGACCGTCGCTACTACCCGCTGTATGCCGAATGCGTGGAGCTGGGCGTGCCGTTCTGCACCCAGGTCGGCCACACCGGGCCGTTGCGGCCGTCGGAGACCGGGCGGCCGATCCCGTACATCGACCAAGTGGCGCTGGACTTTCCGGAGTTGACGATCGTGTGCGGGCACGTCGGCTACCCGTGGACCGAAGAGATGATCGCCGTCGCGCGCAAGCACGAGAACGTCGTCATCGACACTTCGGCGTACACGACGAAACGGTTGCCGCCAGAGCTGGTGTCCTACATGAAAACTCGCAGCGGGCAGCACAAGGTGCTGTTCGGCTCCAACTACCCGATGATTCTGCCGGCTCATGCGCTCGACGGCCTCGATGAGCTCGGGCTCACCGTCGAGGCCCGCGAGCTTTACCTGGAAGGCAACGCGCGCCGCATCTTTGGGCTCACGTAGCGACGGGTGGCGTCCGGTCGACCCAGGGCTTCGCCTGTTCGAGTTGGCTCGCGACGCGGAACAGCAGGTCTTCGCGGCCGTACGCGGCGACCAGTTGAACACCAATCGGCAATCCTTCGGCGGTCCACTCCAGGGGCAGATTGATCGCCGGCTGACCACTCATATTGAAAGGTGGTGTGAACGGCACGAATTGGCCCGCCCGGCGCATCGGGTTCATCGGATGGTCGGGGTCGTTGACGATCGTGCCGAGCGGCAGCGGCAGTTCTGCGAGCGTTGGCGTCAGCAGCAGGTCCCAGCCCTCGTACCACCACGACTGCAGCGCGCGACGGTATCTCGACACCGCCGACAGCGCCAGCGCGTAGTCCACCGACGAGAAATGATCTGCGAAGTCGGCCTGTGCACGGTTCATCGGCTCGAACTCGTTGTCCCGCAACGGCCGTCCAAGCTGCTCCTCGAACCGCCGCCGGACCAAGCCCATGTTCGCACTCCACAGCGCGCCGAACATTGATCCGAAGCTCTTGTCCTCCAACACCTTTGGCCAGGATGGCTGGACGTCGTGCCCGAGCGACTCCAGCAATGATCCGACGGCCTGGGCGGCGGCGGTGCACTCCGCGTCGACCGGACCGCCCTGCGGGTGGTGGTCCAGGAGGCCGATGCGCAGCCGCCCCGGATCCTGACCGAGCTCGTCGACGTACGGTCGCGCCGGCGTGGGAGCGATCACCTGGTCGCCGATCCCGGGTCCGCGCGTCGCGTCGAGCAGGGCCGCGCTGTCGCGGACGGTCCGGCTGAGGCAGTGCTCGACGGCCAGGCCGCTCTCGTCGCGGACCGGACCTAGCGTGATCCGGCCTTGGCTGGGCTTGAGCCCGACCAGGCCGCAGCAGGCAGCGGGGATGCGGATCGACCCGCCGCCGTCGCTGGCGTGCGCGAACGGCACCATGCCCGACGCAACCGCCGCGGCGGCGCCGCCGCTGGAACCCCCTGGCGTGCGGGTGATTTCCCACGGGTTGCGCGTCGGTCCCCATGCGACAGGCTCGGTGGTCGGGACACTGCCGAGCTCAGGACTGTTCGTCCGCCCAGCTGTGACGAGTCCAGCGGCGCGATAACGGCTGACGAGCGTGGTGTCCGCGTTGCAAACGACGTGGGCCTCCTTGAAGGCGACGTTGCCGTTGCTGATCCGCTGCCCGGCGTAATCGGCGTACAGATCCTTGATGAGGAACGGGACGCCGCGGAACGCACCGTCGGATAGCTTGCCGGCGGCGGTTTCGCGTGCGTGGTCGAACCAGCGGATGACGACGGCGTTGAGCGCCGGATCGATGCGCTCGATGCGCTCGATCGCGGCTTCGAGCAGTTCGCCCGGCGTGACCTCGCCCGAGGCGACCAGAGCCGCCTGGTCGACGGCGTCCATCCACTGCGTCTGATCGGCAAGTGCGCTCACGATCTCGGACCCTATGCCACGAGGGCGACCTCGCCACGCAGCCGTCGGCTAGTGGATCGACAGCAACATCACAGCTGGCCGTTTTACCGTCAGAGGATGCTGCGGTCGCCACGCGTTCGGGCACTCGTGCGGTCGGTTTTGGAGTCCGCCGCGGATCGGCACGCGGCGGCGGAAAAGGCGGCGCAGGGTCTGCACCTCGATCTGCCGTCCGCGGTGGTGGCCGAGATCCGCTGGGCCTTCACGCCGCCGCGGGTGTGGCTGGCCGGGGTCGTGGCGAACCTGTTCTTGGCGCTGATCTGGTTGCTTGTGCAGCCGTTGCATCCGCATCACCACCATCACGACTGGGTTGTTTTGGTCGGCACGTACTTCGCGTCGTTCATTCTGGCCGACGTCACGACCACCAATATGCTTGGTATCGACCATATTCGGGTGCGAACCGCGCTTCGCGACGGCGTTTCCCTGCTGCGCATTTTGATTGTCAAGAACCTGGCGCTGGTTGCAATCGTCGGGATTCCCACTCTGCTGATCGCGATGGCCATGACGCTGTGGATGGAAACGCCTGCGCGCCTTGCGGTTACGATTCCGAACGTCGCAGTGCCGATTGTGTCCTGGCTCGGCGTCGGCAATCTGGTGTCGGTGCTGCTGCCCGTCGGCGACATGCCGTTGATCACTCGGTGGCGTCAGCGCCACGACCGTCGCCGCACCGCCAGGTGGGTTGTGCATCTGGTGTTGCCGTACGCGCTGTATTACGTGGCGGACCCGGTCGGCGGCGTCGAGCACAAGCTCCTCTGGCGTCAGGTCCCGCATGCGATTGCGCCGATCCTTGGCCGCGAAAGCCGAAGCTTCATCCACATCGGAATCGCGTTCGGGGTATGGGTGGTGACGACCGCGCTGGCGTATTTGTTCTTCTCCGGCCGGGGAATTCACACCGCCGAGGACGAAGCCGAGCAACCTCGTTCGCCCGCGCGGCTTCGATCGTGAGCAGTGATCCGCCTCCGGGCTACCACACGGTCACGCCTCGGATGGTCGTCAGCGACGCCGCGGCAGCCGTGGAGTTTTTGCGGGCAGTCTTCGGCGCCGTCGGCGATTTCCATCCGGATCGGCCCGCCGAAATGCGCATCGGTGACTCGCTTGTGATGGTCACCTCGGTCGGTGAGCGCGAGCGGTTTCCGGCGTGCCTCTACGTCTATGTGGACGACGCCGACCGCGTTTATCGCCGAGCGATCGCCGCCGGCGCAACGAGCATGGAACCACCCCTCGACACCCCCTACGGCGACAGGCGAGCGATGGTGCGCGACCCACACGGCAATGTGTTCCAGATTGCGCATCGCAGAGGCGAGCGATCGCGTTAGCTTCGCGAGTGTGAATCTGTTGTTACGACACGCCGGACGCGTCCGCGCAGGATTCACAGTCGCGGAGTCCACGCGACGATCAGTCGACGGCCTCCGCCAGGCGTTCGACCGCGTCGCGGTTCAGATTCGATTGCGCCGCAATCCTTTCCGGATCGAAGCGAATCGGCCGCAGCGGTACTCCGCTGACCCTTGCCTTCGCTTGCCGGAATTCGGGCAGCGGCCCTGGCAACACATGCAGGCTGTTGAGCATCACCTTCAACGATTGCCGCATCGACCACAGCGTCACCGGGTCGGGTCGGGTGTGCATGTAGAGATTGCGCGCCCATCTGGGCTGCATGTCGCGCAGAGTCCAGTTCAGCAGTGCCTGCGAAGGCCATTGCCACAGCGGTATGGCATGCCGGTTGTTCGGCCAAATCGCTTGCGACACAGCGGGTAACAGCGCGAGCCGGGGCGCCCACTCGTCGAGCACCTCCATCACCTCGGCCTTGCTGGCCGGCAGGTCGGTCCCGCCCAACGCATAGCCCACCCGGGTGAACTCCTGGTAGTAGCGGTCCAGGTCGGCACCACGAAGCGGCGCGTAGTGGTAGCGCTCGTGCGCGGTGGCCAAACCCCACACCACGTTCGCGTAGTTCCACCGCAGCAACTCGGGATCGTCGGCGTCGTAAGGCGTTCCGGTCAGCGCACTCACACCGTGGATCGTTCCGTGCATCGCCCGCACAATCCGCGCGCACTTCTCCGCGGTCTCGGTCGGGCCGTAGGCGACGCCGAGAAAGAACGCGAGCGAGTGACCGAATCGCACCGCACCGCCTTCGGGGTCGATCGCGAACCTCGGATTTCCGTCCCGGCCCCGCTTGACTGCCCGCGAGTGGTGGTAGCCGGCGGAGATCGTCGACGGGTCGAGCTGCTCCATTGTCGCCGACGAGAACAGGCCCAGCGCCACCAGCGGCATATGGGAGTGCACGTACCAGACTGCGCTGTCCGGCCCGAACCATCCCTGGTCGCCCCTCGGTCCGGCGAAATCAAGCCCCTTGAAGAACCGGCTCCGCACCATCTGGTCGAAGGCCGCGTCGAAGACCGTCGACAGCGGATTACTCAGAATTGGCATCGCGACTCGCCTTTCCTGGCAGGATGAATCCATCGTGACACAAGTAAAAGCTCGCGTTCAATTCGTCTTCTGATGGCGCCGTCAGCCAGCGGATCCTCCGGGTTTCGGCGCATGCCGAGGCAGCAGCGCTCGCGTTTGATGGTGGAGCGGATACTGGACGCCGGCAAGGCGGTGCTGATCGAACGCGGCTACGACGACACCACGACCAACCGCATCGCCGAGAGTGCGGGCATCAGCCCGGGATCGCTCTACCAATACTTTCCGAACAAGGAAGCGATCATTGCCGCGGTCGTCGACCGCTACGTCGACTCCATCTCCGCGCGGGTGACCGCTCACCTCTCGACCCAGATCGGCGAACCCGAAGAGCCGCAACGCATTCAGGGCACCCTGGGCGTTCTTCTCGACGCGATGGACGAGGAGCCCGAGCTTCTGCGAGCCGTCGTCGAACACACGCCGCGATTGGGGGTCGGCACGAAGATCACGGCCTTCGAGGATCGCGTGGGTGAGCTGGCCACGGCGCATCTGCGGCTGCGGTCGCTACCCGTCGGCCACGCCCGCACGACGATCTGGCTGCTGGTCCGGACCGTCGAGCACCTCACGGTCCGGTACCTGATCGACCGGCCGCCGATCGAGCGCGACGAGTTTCTCCGCGAGCTGACCGCGCTGGTGATCGGCTATTTCCGCATCCACGGAAAGGACGGGCGCTGACTGCGTCGGCCTCGGGAACAAACTCGCGAAACCCCTCGTTGGACGTAGCGACAACTTGAGCGTATTAGGCTCAACTACGAGTTTGACTCGGCGAGCCGGCCAGAGCAGACTTGAGCCTAGTTCGCTCATCAGACGTAAGACATCAATTCAGGAGGAAACACCATGGCTCGTGCGGTCGGAATCGACCTCGGGACCACCAACTCCGTCGTCGCGGTTCTGGAAGGTGGCGACCCCGTCGTCGTCGCCAACTCCGAGGGCTCGCGCACCACACCATCCGTCGTCGCGTTCGCACGCAACGGCGAAGTACTGGTCGGCCAGCCCGCCAAGAACCAGGCCGTGACCAACGTCGACCGCACGATCCGGTCGGTCAAGCGCCACATGGGCACCGACTGGTCCGTCGACATCGACGGCAAGAGCTACACGGCGCCGGAGATCAGCGCGCGCATCTTGATGAAGCTTAAGCGCGACGCTGAGAGCTACCTCGGTGAGGACATCACCGACGCCGTCATCACGGTGCCCGCGTACTTCAACGATGCGCAGCGCCAGGCCACCAAGGACGCCGGCCAGATCGCCGGGCTGAACGTGCTCCGGATCATCAACGAGCCGACCGCTGCGGCGCTCGCGTACGGCCTCGACAAGGCCGACAAGGAGCAGACCATCTTGGTGTTCGACCTCGGTGGCGGCACCTTCGACGTGTCGTTGCTCGAGATGGGCGAGGGCGTCGTCGAGGTCCGCGCCACGAGTGGCGACAACCGCCTCGGCGGCGACGACTGGGACGACCGGATCGTCGAGTGGCTGGTCGACAAGTTCCGCGGCACCAGCGGCATCGACCTGACCAAGGACAAGATGGCAATGCAGCGGCTACGCGAAGCCGCCGAGAAGGCGAAGATCGAGCTGTCGAGTTCGCAAAGCACGTCAATCAACCTTCCGTACATCACTGTTGACGCCGACAAGAACCCGCTGTTCCTCGACGAGCAGCTGACCCGCGCGGAGTTCCAGCGGATCACGCAAGACCTGCTGGACCGCACGCGCAAGCCGTTCCAGTCGGTGATCGCCGACACCGGAATCTCGGTGGCCGACATCGACCACGTGGTTCTGGTTGGCGGCTCTACCCGTATGCCCGCGGTCACCGATCTGGTCAAGGAGCTGACCGGCGGCAAGGAGCCCAACAAGGGCGTGAACCCGGACGAGGTCGTCGCCGTCGGCGCGGCGCTGCAGGCTGGCGTGCTCAAGGGCGAGGTGAAAGACGTTCTGCTGCTTGATGTTACGCCGCTGTCGCTCGGTATCGAGACCAAGGGCGGCGTGATGACGAAGCTGATCGAACGCAACACCACGATCCCGACGAAGCGGTCGGAGACCTTCACCACGGCCGACGACAACCAGCCGTCCGTGCAGATCCAGGTCTACCAGGGTGAGCGTGAAATGGCTTCGGCCAACAAGCTTCTCGGCTCCTTCGAGTTGACCGGCATTCCGCCGGCGCCCCGCGGCGTGCCCCAGATCGAAGTCACCTTCGACATCGACGCCAACGGCATCGTGCACGTCACAGCCAAGGACAAGGGCACCGGTAAGGAGAACACGATCCGCATCCAGGAGGGCTCCGGCATCTCCAAAGAAGAGATCGACCGGATGGTCAAGGACGCCGAGGCGCACGCCGAGGAGGACCGCAAGCGGCGCGAGGAGGCCGACGTTCGCAACCAGGCGGAGACGCTGGTGTACCAGACGGAAAAGTTCGTCGCTGAACAGAGGGGTGCAACGTCCGAATCCGGCGGGTCGAAGGTTCCCGAGGACACGCTGAACAAGGTCGACGCCGCGATCGCCGACGCCAAGCAGGCGCTGAACGGCAGCGACATCAACGCGATCAAGTCCGCGATGGAGAAGCTCGGCCAGGAGTCGCAGGCGTTGGGACAGGCCATCTATGAGGCCACTCAAGCCACTCAGGCGAGCGGCGGCGACGGCGCTGCCAGCGCCTCCGGCGGCGACGACGTGGTGGACGCTGAGGTGGTCGACGAGGACACCAGGGAGAGCCAGTGAGTTCGCAAGAGCATCGCGAGCCCGGCCCAGAAACGATCGTCGTCACCGACAAGCGGCGCATCGATCCCGAAACCGGCGCTGTGCGTGAAGGAGTCACCGGTCCGGCCCCCAGCGGGCCGGCACCGGCTCCTCCGGAGACCGATACCGAGGAAGCCGCCGAGCTGAAGGCGACGCTGCAGCGGGTGAAGGCCGAATACGACAACTACCGCAAGCGGTCAGTACGCCAGGAGCACCTTGCGGCCGAGCGGGCGAAGGCCTCCGTCGTCGCCCAATTGCTGGGTGTGCTCGACGATCTCGATCGCGCGCGCAGCCACGGCGACTTGGAGTCGGGCCCGCTGAAGTCGGTCGCAGACAAGCTGACGGCCGCGATGGAAGGGTTGGGCCTGCAGGCTTTCGGCGACGAGGGCGAGGCGTTCGACCCCTCGTTGCACGAAGCCGTCCAGCACGAGGGCGACGGGTCCAACCCCGTCGTCGGCACCGTGATGCGGCGTGGCTATCGGCTGGGCGACCAGATCTTGCGCCACGCTCTGGTCGCGGTTGTCGATGCCGTCGACGAGCCGCTCGAAGAGCCTGTCGCGGATACGAAAGAGGCCGCAGAATCAGAACAATCGTCAGACTGACTCCAGGAAGGAGGTGACGCACCATGGCCCAACGTGAATGGGTCGAAAAGGACTTCTACAAGGAGTTGGGCGTCTCCTCTAGCGCGGACCAGTCGGAGATCAAGAGCGCCTACCGCAAGCTGGCTTCCGAGCTGCATCCCGACAAGAACCCGAACAACCCGGGCGCTGCCGAGCGGTTCAAGGCTGTGTCGGAGGCCTACAGCGTGCTGTCCGACGAAGCCAAACGCAAGGAGTACGACGAGACGCGGCGGTTGTTCGCCGAGGGCGGGTTCGGCCGACGGCGGTTCTCCGCCGGCAACTTCGGTGGGTTCGGCACCGGCGGTGACGGAACCGAGTTCAACCTCAACGACCTGTTCGACTCCGCAAGCCAAACCGGCGGCGCGAACATCGGCGACCTGTTCGGCGGACTGTTCGGGCGCGGCGCGCAGCCACGGCCCAGCCGTCCTCGCCGCGGCAACGACCTCGAGGCAGAGATCGAACTCAGCTTCATGGACGCGGCGAAAGGCGTGGAAATGCCTCTGACGCTTACCAGTCCGGCGCCGTGCACGAACTGTCACGGCAGCGGCGCGCGTCCGGGAACCAGCCCGAAGGTGTGCGCCACCTGCAACGGTTCGGGCGTAATCAACCGCAACCAAGGCGCTTTCGGGTTCTCCGAACCGTGCACGGACTGCCGCGGCAGCGGTTCGATCATCGAGCACCCGTGCCCGGAGTGCAAGGGGACCGGGGTGGCCACCCGCACCCGCAGCATCAAGGTGCGGATCCCGCCGGGGGTGGAGGACAAGAAGCGCATCCGGCTGCCCGGTCAGGGCGAGGCGGGCCTGCGCGGTGCGCCGTCGGGCGACTTGTACGTCACGGTGCATGTGCGGCCGGACAAGACGTTCAAGCGCGACGGCGACGATCTGACCGTTAACGTTCCGGTCAGCTTCGCCGAATTAGCTTTGGGCGCAACGATTTCCGTGCCCACGCTGGACGACAATGTTCGCGTGCGGGTGCCGAAGGGCACTGCCGACGGACAGATCCTGCGGGTGCGCGGGCGTGGTGTGCCAAAGCGCGACGGCGGCAAGGGCGACTTGCTGGTCACCGTCAAAGTCGCCGTGCCGCCGAACGCCGAAGGCGCGATGCTCGAGGCGTTGGAGAAGTACGCGGCCGCCGAGAAGGCGAGCGGGTTCGACCCGCGGGCCGGATGGGCGGGCCGATGAGCAAGTCTTCGGACGAATCGCGCACGTTTTTGATCTCGGTGGCCGCGGAGCTGGCCGGTATGCACGCGCAGACGCTGCGCACCTACGACCGGCTGGGTCTGGTGACGCCGCGCCGCAGCACCGGCGGCGGGCGTCGGTATTCACAACGCGACGTCGACCTGTTGCGTGAGGTGCAACGGCTCTCGCAGGACGAGGGCGTCAATCTTGCTGGCATCAAACGCATTATCGAGCTGACCAATCAGGTCGAAGCGCTTCAATCGCGGATACGCGAACTCGCTGAGGAAGTCGAGCAGCTGCGCGCGAACCAGCGCCGCGACGTCGCCGTCGTGCCGAAGTCCACGGCGCTGGTGGTGTGGGAGCCGCGCCACTCGGGTCGGCGCCGTCGCTAATCGGACCGCGCTTTGTGGAGATCTGCGAGCGTGTTTCGCATACCCCCGTCGATGCGTACCTGTGTCGCTGCCACCCCAGCCATTACGGCCGCGGTCACCAAGTGCACGACCGCGTCGGTGGTGTTGTTGGGAAAGCTGAAGATGAAGGCCACCTGATGTGAGAAGAACGCCCAAATTCCCGGTAGCGCTCCGGCTATCGCAGCCGCGAACAGATACAACACAGACCAGGACTTGCGGATTGCGAATACAAGTCCCGGCGCGAAAAAAGCGAGCCCGGCGACCGCGTGCCAGCCGTTGTAGTCCATGCCGAGTAGCTGAACCGTCGGCGCGCCGGGGCCAGTCGCGAAGCTCGGTTCGGCGATGAATCCAATGATCGCCTGGACGACGTGGAGCAGACAGATCACGAAGAGACCCATCTGGGCGACACTTGTCTTCACGACCCACCTCCAATGGTGCGGCTGACTTGAATACTACACCCGGTAGTAGTGAGCCGCAGAGATCCGCTAGCTGACGTGGATCGAGAACGTCGACGTCGCCGGATCACCCTCGGTAGCAACGCGATAGGTGCCGCGCCGCAAGGAGTCGGTGGGTGCACACATCGGCTCGAAGCAGATCACGTCGTCGTCACTGGGTGAGAAGACCTGCGCGGCGGTGAACCCCTCGTCGTAGTGGACCTCGATACGACGGTCGCCACCGGCCACTGCGAACACCGAGCCCGGTTTCACCTCGTCGTAGCTGTCGTCAAAGTAGTTGTCGCCCAAGGTCTCTGTGATCGCCGCGCGGTCCTCGGTCTGGCCCGTCGGAATCATCCATGCATTCACAGGGCAATAGCGCATGGCCGGTAGCTCCATCTGCCACTCGGCTCGCGGGGCGTCCGGAATCCGCAAGTATGGGTGAAAGCCGAAACACAACGGCACGTCCGCCTTCGTCGTCGGGGTCACGGTGGTGCGGACGGTCAGCACGCGGTCGGCAAGCGTGACGTCCATCGTCAACAGATGCGGAAATGGAAAGCTGACGAGCAGTCGCGGCGTACCCCCGAAGTCGAGTTCGGCGACAAGCCGATTCGAGCTCTGCTCGGTCACCTCCCAGCCTTCGTAGGCGGCCAGGATCCCGTGGATCACCACACCGTGCTGGTCGGTGCGCACTCCACCGACGCCGGGCGTCAGCGTGACCGCGCCACCGCCAACGCTATACGTGTTGGCGCTCAAGCGGTTTGCCCACGGGTACAGAATCGGGATACCCATCGTCTTACCGGTCGTCATGTACGCATGAAGGCCCCGGCGCTGGCCCAGCAACTCGACTCCGTCGTCGGAGAGAGAAGTGCCGATCATCCCGGCGCGCGGGACATAGGTCGCAGTCAACGGCGAGGACGGATCCTTGAGCGTGACGCTCTCGATGTCGGCCATCGTCGGATTGTGCCACAGGTCACAATTCGGCTCCCTCAGCCTGTCACGGGATCGTGCCGGATGTGTTCTGGCGGAGCGCCTTTGGCGATCAGAGCCGCTTTGGTGGCGGCGATCATCTGCGGCCCGCCGCTGACCAGGATTTGGCGATCGCCCCACGCCCCGTACCTGGTCACCACCTCCGGCAGCCGACCCGTCTGACGCACATGCAGGCCACGCGGCGGCTCGACGTCCGGATAGCTGGCCGCCCACGGCGGATCGCGGTTGTACTCCGACACCGGAGACACCGACAGCCACGGGTTGTGAGCGGCGATGTGCCACAGCGTTCGCAGGTCGTACAACTCGGCGGGGTAACGGGCGCCGAAGAACAGGTGGACGCGCGGGTTGTCGGAGAACTGCGCCATATCCATGATCAGCGCACGCAGCGGTGCCAGCCCTGTGCTGCCGGCGACCATCAACACGTCCTCGCCGTCGCGGTCGACCTCCAGCGCGCCGTGGGCGGCCGACAACCGCCAGCGGTCGCCCAGGTGCGTTTCCCCGACGATCGCCGTGCTCACCATCCCGCCGAGCACCGCGCGCACGTGGAACTCGATGGCGCCGCTCGGGTCGGGCGGAATCGACGGGCTCAGATAGCGCCAGCGGCGTGGGCACTGCGGCACCTCGACGTTGACGTACTGGCCCGGGTGGTAAACCATCGGCCGGTCCAGCTGCAGCCGAACCACCGCGAGGTCGCGCGACACCCGCTGATGCTCGACGACGGTGCCACCCCACCAGCCCGGCCCGGACTCGGCCGATGCGGCGCCGCTCATCACGCCGGTGATCAACGCCAGCGCGTCGCGTGCGGCTGCTTCGAGCGCCGGATCCCACTGCTCGGTCAAACTGCTGCGGAAGCTGCTGTACAGCGCGTCGTGCAATGTTTCGTAATGTCGTTGTGTCACACCATATTTGCGATGATCCCTGCCGAGTTGCGCCAGAAATGCGACAGGCTCTTCGGATCGCTGCGCGACGAGCTCGCCCAGCACCCACCACAGCGCATGCCCGAAGTTCGCGCGCTGGGCACCCATGTCAGGGGGAAACAGGTCGCGCACGCCAGGATCGAGGGCAAACCAGCGTGTGTAGAAGCGGCGGACGAGTTCGTTGTCAGGGGACGGTGGCTCGACCGCGGCTCGTAGCGTTAGCAGCGCACTGCGATCCTCCAGTCCCACGCTCGACGAGTGTAGGCGGCTCCCGGCGAGCGGCGCTACAGCGCGTGAATCCCTTTGTAGAGCACCAGGATTCCGATTACGACGAGGATTACCGCCATCAGCGCCGCGTTGTGCCGCTCCATCCAGTCCTTGAGGCGTGCCAGCGGCTGTTCCAGACGATCACCGGAGACCGCGTACGCCAGGACGGGCAACGCGACCGACGACGCCGCGATCGCGACGTAATACGCCACTGCTACCCAGGCTCTTGTCTGCCCCAGCCCTTCCGTGCCGATTGCCAAACCCGCTGCGGCGCAAATGAACAACACCTTCGGATTGATCACGGCCAGCGCCGCCCCGATGACGCCGGCCTTCGCCGGTGTGACGGCGCTGAGCTGTCGCATCCACGACGGCATATGCGAGGACCGGTGACGGGTGAGCCAGCGGAAGATGCCGAACACGATCAGCGCGGCGCCGACGACGATGCGCAACCACGATGCCCACGCCGGCGGTTTGCCGAGGTCGCCGAGTAGCCCGGATACCCCGACGAAGATCGCGGTCAATGCGGCAAGTGAGACGACCCATCCGGCGAGGTACATCAACGACGCCGGCCGCGGATGCGGTGTGTGCAGCACGAGGACCGCCGGGATGACCGACAACGGCGACAACGCGATCACCGCCGCAAGCGGAATCAGCTCGGTCAAGACGCTGCCCCAACTGGCCATGGGCGAATCCTCGCATCAGCGACCGGAATTTGCGTCCAATTGACGCCCACGTGTGTTATCCATGAGCGGATGCTGAAGGTCCTGTCGGTGACGGCCTCAGTGTTGTGCGCTGCCACCAGTGGTGTGGCCGTAGCGCATGCCGACAGAGCGGAACCCGTCCCGATCTACGGGTTTTACAACGCTTTTCTCGACCACTCCCAACAGACCTTCAACGGCCAACCCCAGACATCGGACCCGTCGACGCAGCTGGGCCAGTTCACAACCGCCTGTGACGCGAAGGGATGTGTCGCTCACTGGCTGAGGGTGACCGAGCTCAGTGAAAACCCAAATGCGCCTTCGCTTTACGACTACACATGGAACGACGATCGGTGGGAGTCCACCAGCGAATACCCCTTCCATTGCAACGGCGGCGGCCAGGCGAACAGCACCCGATCGGACTTTCTGGTCCCCGCACCCGGCGGCGGGTTCTCCGGTGAGCGCACGTTCGTCGTCGGCGCCCCCGGATGCCCCGGCGACGGCCCCGGCACGTACTGGTTGCCAATCAGCCTGACTCCCACCGACAACTGACAGGACCTCGTGAATGCCAACACAATGGAGCAGACGCGGTTTCTTCGGCATCGCCGCGGCGACCGGCGTCACGATTGCCGCCGCACGATCCGCTGAAAGCACCGCGTCGGCGGCGCCCGGCGGTGTCACAGTCACGCATGCCTTCGGCACGACGTGGGTGCCTGCACCGCCGAAACGCGTTGTCAGCGCGGGCTACACCGAACAGGACGACCTCCTCGCAGTCGGCGTAGTGCCGGTCGCCACCACCGAGTGGTTCGGCGATGAGCCGTACGCGGTCTGGCCGTGGGCACAATCAAAGCTCGGGGGAGCGCAGCCCACAGTGCTGAGCATCAAGAACGGCATCGACGTCGACAAGATCGCTTCCCTGAAACCGGATTTGATCGTCGCGACCAACGCAGGCGTCGGCGCCGACACTTACAAGCAACTCTCGGCGATCGCCCCGACTATTCCGCAATCGGGTCCCGCGCCGTTCTTCGAACCGTGGAAGGACCAGGCGAACGCGATCGGCCAGGCCGTGTTCCAGGCGCAACAGATGACGCGGCTGATCGCCGACGTGGATGCGAAGTTCACCGGAGTTGCGAAGTCCTACCCGCAGTTTCACGGCAAGAAGATCGCATTGATGCAGGGCACGACCTATTGGGAAAACAGCGCGATCGCGTCCAGGTCGGGCTGGCAGACCGAGTGGCTCACTCAGATGGGCTTCGTCATTCCTGGCGAGCTCGACGCATACGGGCGACCGAATGACGACCGCGCCTACTTCCCGCTGGACCAGATACCGGCGCTGGGTGTGGCCGACGTGCTGGTGTGGAAGACCGAGAGCGACGACGAAATCGGCGCGCTGCTCGCGATTCCCGCCATCGCCGCGTTCGGAAACCGCAACGTGTTCACGAACAAGGAGCAGGCCGGCGCGATCGCGTTCTCGTCGCCGTTGTCGTTGCCGCTGGTGGCCGATCAGTTGCCGCCGATGCTGGCCAAAGCGCTGGCGTAGCGTCACGCGCGCTGGTTTCCAAAAATATATAGAGTTGAGCGGAACAGACTCAACCTTGACGGCGTTGAACAACGCGACAAGCATTTTTGAAAGCCCCTCTCTACCCACTCGGAGGTGTTGTGGACTCGTTCAACCCGACCACGAAGACGCAGGCTGCGCTGACCGCGGCCCTGCAGGCGGCCAGCGCCGCCGGTAACCCGGAGATTCGCCCCGCTCATCTGCTGATGGCGCTGCTCACGCAGAACGACGGCATCGCGTCGCCGCTGCTGGAGGCCGTCGGCGTCGACCCGGCGGTCATCCGCACCGAAACGCAGCGGCTGCTCGATCAGCTGCCCAGCATCACCGGCGCCAGCAGCCAGCCGCAGCTGAGCCGCGAATCGCTGGCCGCGATCAGCGCTGCGCAGCAACTTGCCACCGAGATGGACGACGAGTACGTCTCCACCGAGCATCTGATGGTCGGGCTCGCGACGGGCGACAGCGACGTCGCCAAGCTGCTCACCGGCCACGGCGCGTCGCCGCAAGCGCTGCGCGACGCGTTCGTCAAAGTCCGCGGCAGCGCGCGCGTCACCAGCCCCGACCCCGAGGGCACGTACCAGGCGCTGGAGAAGTACTCGACCGACCTGACCGCGCGCGCCAAAGAGGGCAAGCTCGACCCAGTCATCGGCCGGGACAACGAGATTCGCCGCGTGGTGCAGGTTCTCTCCCGCCGCACAAAAAACAACCCGGTTCTGATCGGTGAGCCCGGCGTCGGCAAGACCGCGATCGTCGAGGGTCTGGCCCAGCGCATCGTCGCCGGCGACGTCCCGGAAAGCTTGCGCGACAAGACAATTGTGGCTCTCGACCTCGGCTCAATGGTGGCCGGCTCCAAGTATCGCGGCGAGTTCGAAGAGCGGCTGAAGGCCGTGCTCGACGACATCAAGAACTCCGCCGGGCAGATCATCACGTTCATCGACGAGCTGCACACGATCGTCGGCGCCGGCGCCACCGGCGAGGGCGCGATGGACGCCGGCAACATGATCAAGCCGATGCTGGCCCGCGGCGAGCTGAGGCTCGTCGGCGCGACCACGCTGGACGAGTACCGCAAGCACATCGAGAAGGACGCCGCGCTGGAGCGACGCTTCCAGCAGGTGTTCGTCGGCGAGCCGTCCGTCGAGGACACCGTCGGGATCCTGCGCGGGCTCAAGGACCGCTACGAGGTGCATCACGGGGTGCGGATCACCGACTCCGCGCTGGTGGCCGCCGCGACGCTGTCCGACCGCTACATCACCAGCCGCTTCCTGCCAGACAAGGCCATCGACCTGGTCGACGAAGCGGCCAGCCGGCTGCGCATGGAGATCGACTCGCGGCCCGTCGAGATCGACGAGGTCGAGCGGCTGGTCCGCCGGCTGGAGATCGAGGAGATGGCGCTGTCCAAAGAAGAGGACGACGCGTCGAAGGAGCGGCTGGAAAAGCTGCGCAGCGAACTGGCCGACAAGAAGGAAGAGCTCGCCGAACTGACCACTCGCTGGCAGAACGAGAAGAATGCGATCGACATCGTCCGCGATCTCAAGGAGCAGCTGGAGACGCTGCGCCAGGAGTCGGAGCGCGCCGAGCGCGACGGCGACCTGGCCAAGGCAGCCGAGTTGCGGTACGGGCGCATCCCAGAGGTCGAGAAGCAACTCGACGCGGCGCTGCCACAGGCGCAGGCGCGCGAGGACGTCATGCTCAAGGAAGAGGTCGGGCCAGACGACATCGCCGAGGTGGTGTCGGCGTGGACCGGTATTCCCGCGGGCCGGATGCTCGAAGGCGAGACGGCCAAGCTGCTGCGCATGGAGGACGAGCTGGGCAAGCGCGTCGTCGGGCAGAAGAAGGCCGTGATCGCGGTGTCGGATGCGGTGCGCCGCAGCCGGGCCGGAATCGCGGACCCCAACCGGCCGACGGGCTCGTTCCTGTTCCTCGGCCCGACCGGCGTCGGCAAGACTGAGCTCGCAAAAGCGTTGGCGGACTTCCTATTTGACGACGAGCGCGCGATGGTTCGCATCGACATGAGCGAGTACGGCGAGAAGCACTCCGTCGCACGGCTCGTCGGCGCGCCGCCGGGATACGTCGGCTACGACCAAGGTGGGCAACTGACCGAAGCCGTCCGGCGACGGCCGTACACGGTGGTGCTGTTCGACGAGGTCGAAAAGGCGCACCCGGACGTGTTCGACGTGCTGCTGCAGGTGCTCGACGAAGGCCGGCTCACCGACGGTCAGGGCCGCACGGTCGACTTCCGCAACACGATCCTGATCCTGACGTCCAACCTGGGGTCTGGCGGCAGCGAAGAGCAGGTGATGGCTGCCGTGCGCGCGACGTTCAAGCCGGAGTTCATCAACCGGCTCGACGACGTGCTGATCTTCGACGGGCTGAACCCCGAAGAGCTGGTGCAGATCGTCGACATCCAGTTGGCGCAGCTGCAGAAGCGGCTGTCCCAGCGGCGGCTGCAGCTAGAGGTGTCGTTGCCGGCGAAGAAGTGGCTGGCGCAGCGCGGGTTCGACCCGGTCTACGGGGCTCGGCCGCTGCGGAGGCTCGTGCAGCAGGCCATCGGCGACCAGCTGGCGAAGATGTTGCTCTCCGGCGACGTGCACGACGGCGACACCGTGCCGGTCAATGTCAGTCCGGACGGCGACTCGCTGGTCCTGGGCTAAGTGTGATTTCGGTGCGTTTTCCGGCGCTCAGCGCACGGAAACGCACCGAAATCACAACTCGCCGAGCTCGAATTCGCGGGTCTGCGCGCCGGCGTCGATGATCGCCTGCAGCCGCTCGCGCGCGACCGGTTGCGCCAGGGTTTCGCGGAACAGCTGGTCCTCGATCCGCAGGCCCGTCGCAAGATCGCGGGACGCGGCGTCTACGGCACGTTTGGCGCACGCGATCGTTCCGAGCGGCACCGACGCAATACGCGCGGCGAGCTTGTCGACGAACGGGCGCAGGTCGTCTGCCGGCAGCGCGCGGTCGACATATCCCCAGGTTTCGGCGTTCGCCGCGTCGACGTCCATGCACCCGAGGATCACCTCGAGCGCACGTCCGCGACCGACGAGCCGCGGCAGCCGCTGCGTTCCACCGCCACCGGGGATGATCCCCAGCGCCGCCTCCGGCTGACCCAGCCGCGCCTTGCCGAGTGCGGCGTAGCGCATGTCGAAGGCCATCGCGAACTCGCTGCCGCCGCCGCGGGCGATGCCCTCGATGACGGCAATCGTGGCCTTGGGCATCGTCCTGAAGGCCTCGACCGTGGCGTTGAACGCTGACAGCTCGACATGCAGGGCGGTGTCGTCGGTCGGAAGGTCCAGGATCAGCGCGACGTCGGCGTGCGCAATGAAGAAGTCAGGGTCGGCGGAGTCGACGATCAGCACGTGCACGTCGTCGTCGGCGGCGACCTCACCGGTAAGGCGACGGATCTCGGTCAGCAGCGGCAGATCGAACAGGTTGATCGGCGGGTGGTCGATCGTCGCCCGGAGGACGCGGTTATGGACCGCGATCCGCAGACATTCGTAGTCGTCGTAGGCCATGAGCCGACGCTAGGCCACCCGCAAGAGACCGGGTTGTGATCTGCGCGAGTTCGGGTATCACCCCCGACAACAGATAGGCTAGGTCGAATGGTTCCGCTTTGGTTCACGCTGTCCGCGCTGTGTTTCGTCAGCGCGGGCGTGCTGCTGTACGTCGACCAGGACCGGCGGCACAACCACGGGCGGCGCCGCAGGTCATGGGCCCGCTCGCACGGCTTCGACTATGAGCCGGAGTCCGCGGAGATCGTCAAGCGCTGGAAGCGCGGCGTGATGTCCACCGTCGGCGATGTGACCGCACGCAACGTGGTCCTCGGCCAGATCCGCGGCGAGGCCGTCTACATCTTCGACCTCGAAGAGGTCGCCACCGTGATCGCGCTGCACCGCAAGGTGGGCACCAAC
>DASRFZ010000284.1:0-5291 GCA_035651275.1 Mycobacterium sp.
ACCGTGCTTGCCGACCTGGGCCACGAGACGATGGACACGTCCGACTTCCGGCTGCTGGTCAACCCGACGGGCAAGTTCGTGCTCGGCGGCCCGATGGGCGACGCCGGGCTGACCGGCCGCAAGATCATCGTCGACACGTACGGCGGATGGGCCCGTCACGGCGGCGGGGCGTTCTCCGGCAAGGATCCGTCCAAAGTGGACCGTTCCGCCGCGTACGCGATGCGCTGGGTGGCAAAGAACGTCGTCGCTGCGGGCCTGGCGGACCGGGTCGAGGTGCAGGTTGCGTACGCGATCGGCAAGGCGGCGCCCGTCGGGCTGTTCGTCGAGACGTTCGGCACCGAGTCCGTCGACCCCGCCCGCATCGAGAAGGCGATCACGTCGGTGTTCGACCTGCGGCCCGGCGCGATCATCCGCGACCTGGACCTGCTGCGGCCGATCTACGCGCAGACCGCCGCCTACGGCCACTTCGGCCGCACGGACGTCGACCTGCCGTGGGAGCGCACGGACAAGGTCGACGACCTCAAGGCGTCCGTCTGAGGCGCTGAGCCCGTACTCGCAATTTCCGTCGGCGAGTAGGTGTATCGGCTCAGCCGCCCGCTGATCGCATCGGCCGCCCGCATCGCCAACTGCATGACGGTCAGGGTTGGGTTCGCGCTGCCCGACGTCGGGAAAACCGAGGCGCTCGCGACGCTGAGGTTCGGGACGGCGTGTGCTCGCAGTGAAGGGTCGACCACAGACGTCGCCGGGTTGGTGCCCATGCGTGTCGAGCCCGCGGGGTGGGCCTGCTCGACCGACAGGTCAACCAGCAGCGCGTCGGGGTCATCGACGGCAGGAATCCAGTCGAGCGTGGTGATGCCGGCAAATTCGCGCGCCCAGAAGTCACGGAGCTTGTCCACGGTGAAACGGAAGGCGCGCTCTTCGTCGTCGGTCTTGTGGAACTCGAACCGCATGAGCGGCTGACCCAGCGCATCGACTGAGTCCGACAAGACGATCCGATTGCGTCGATGCGGCAGCTGCTCTATCCGAATCTTGATCTGCACAACGGCATTCGCGGGCCAGTACATGTGTCTGGCTCGGTATCGCCATAGCGCAGTGTCGAACAAGGTCGGAAAATCCACGGCCGCGGCCAAAGCAGACTTCGCCGCCGCGGCGGCACGACGGTGTCTGGCCGCGTGCATGGCCAGCCGTGTCTGCGTCAGTGCCGATCGGTCGGGCACCTCGACCCCAAAGTCGAAGTACGCGCTGCCGATCTGCCCTGCCTGCTGAGCGGACGGCGTGAGCTCGAAATGGAGGTGGCGACTCGCGCCCAGGGTCCAGCGGTCGGCGAAGGCGAGGTTGGTACGACGCGGGTCTTTCGGCCGGACAGTTGCGACGTCTAGGCCGAGGTGATCGTTGAAGTAGTGGCCCAGTGCATCGCCGTCGCGGCAGAACATGCCGCCTGAGTCGCGGTCTGCCACCAGCAGCAGGCGCGTCGACTCCAGCGCCCCGGCGGCGATCAGGAATTCATCGGCGGTGACGGTCAACGAGTGACCGTGCCGATCGATGGCCACGATTGACCGCAGACGGCCGTTGTGCGGATCGAAGACGAAACTCGACACGGTGGCCCCAAGCCAGATGTCGAGGTTCGCGCGGGTCTTGATGTCCTTGCGGCACAGGTGGGCGATGTTGCGGTCGGCCGGCTTGGGGCGCTTCGGCCAACGCTGGACGAAATCCGCGTCACCGCGCGGCAATTGACCGCTCGCGTCGAGCAGGGCGGCGACGTCTTCTTCGTAGGAGGCGCGGTCGACGTCCATCATTGTCTCGATCTCGGCAGTAAAGCGGTCAAGCTCAGCCACATCGAACGGCCAGTGCGCGACGTCGAGCCAAGGCCGTTGGGCCACTTCGCCTTTGGAGATCGGCAGCAGCTTGCCGTCCCAGGCCAACGAGGTGCCGCCGAGACCCCGCGCTCGTCGATTGCCATCGTAGTTGCGGGCGGGGTTGTCGATGCGGTCGAGAGCTGCGGTATCCGGATCATCGGTCTCGACGCCGCTTTCGACGATCACGACCCGTACCCGCCGATCACGCGCAAGTCGGGTGGCAGCGGTCAGTCCGGCGATACCTGCGCCGACGACGCAGACCGTGGCGGAGACTGACGTCGACGCCCGGGCCGTGTCGACCAGCTTGCGAACGGTCACGACATGTGACCCGCCGCGTATTCGACGATCTCAGCAAATGAATTAATGTCTCAGGACATTAAACCGAGAATGCACGGTCGTCCAGCGGCAATCGGCGCTGAAAGCATAGGGAAACACCTGATATCGGCCCTGTGCTCACGCGTCTAGCGTTGCGGTCATGCCCGAGGGCACAACCAGGCGTCGCGTCGGCACCGTCTTGGTGGCGATTGTCGGCAGTGGCATGGCGGGCGTCATGCTCGCACCGCCAGCGGCCGCGCTGCACGTCGAGCAATACATCGAGGTGCCGCAATGCCAGCCGGCCACAAGCCAGGAGTGCCCCCAGAAGCCTGAGGTGAAGTTCAGCGCCGGTCAGAACGAGCACATTCAGGCGCAGTTCACCGCGAACGCCAACCATTGCTCAGACATCCTCGTGCGCTTCCTGGTTGACAACTACCCGCAGGGCGACTGGGTTCGGGCCGGCCCCGGCCAGACCGTTGCGAATCCGGCACCTTTACGCGGAGCGGAGATCACGTCCTCAGCGTCGCCGCCAAGGGCGTCGAGGGCGGCTGCAACACCGGCGTGCTAAACGCGTGGGGCGGCACGGTTCACCTCGACTCGATCGACGACGTCGGGCCCGCTCCCCATCCGGTTCCTGCCCCCGCGCCCACGCCTTGCAAGTGGACGTACTCCGGCGCCGTTGTCATCGAGCAGGACAACGGAATTCGGGTCGACCTCGACCAGTGGCACGACCTCACCGCGATGGGGCCGGCGCATCTGTACGCGCCGGGAGCGACGGTCGAGTCGGACCGCGGCACCATCCTCGGCGCAGGCGGTGAGGGAACGAACCTCAGTTTCACGATCGCGTGGTTCGACAAGAAGGGCCAGCACGTCGAGACGAACGACTACAACGGCACCATCGACCCGGAATTCGGGTCACTGCGCGGCACCACCAAGAACAACGCGGGTGTCACGAACGAGTGGCTCGCACACGAGCATTGGACCTGCTCGCACTAAACACTGAATGCGTAGTCGTCCAACGGGAAGCGGCGAGCGCGCCACATCGCCTCGGCCGTCGTCGCCCGCCGCAGTGGCACGTCGCCGTGTGAGTCGAAGTAGTAGCTGTTGGCCAGTTTGCAGCTGTCCTGCCAGAAGATCTGGGTGTGACGCTTGCGCATGCACTCCTCGAAGTACCGCGCGTTGGCCTCTTCGGTCACCTCAACACGCGAAGCGCCTTGGCGCTCAGCGGCTTTCATGCATCGCACGATGTGATGCGTCTGCGTCTCGATCAGAGCGAAGAACGACGACCCGACATAGCCGTACGGCCCGCACACCGTGAAGAAGTTCGGGAAGCCGGGCATGCTGACGCCTTCGTAGGCCTGCAGCCGGTTCTCTTCCCAGA
The DNA here is from genome assembly GCA_035651275.1 of Mycobacterium sp. GTDB lineage: Bacteria > Actinomycetota > Actinomycetes > Mycobacteriales > Mycobacteriaceae > Mycobacterium. The sequence continues at coordinate 3,553 of DASRFZ010000284.1, forward strand.
ACCGGCTCAATGTCAAGCCGCCACGGCCGGTGATGCCGTAGGTGAGGCTGTCGACGTCCAGCACCTTGAATCCGGTCGCGAGGATCAACACGTCGACCTCGCGCAAATCGCCCTCGACCGTCGCCACGCCCGTCGGGGTGATCTTGTTGATCGGATCGGTGACCAGGTCGACGTTGTCGCGGTTGTACGTCGACAGGTAGGTGTTGTGGAAGCCAGGCCGTTTGCAGCCGACGGCGTAACGCGGCGTGAGCTTGTCGCGCACCACCGGGTCGCGCACCTCGCGGCGCAGGTACGCCTTGCCCATCGCCTCGGATCGCTTCGCCAGTGGAAACACGCTGAAGTACTGCGCTGACAACGGGAACGTCAACTCCACGTAGGCCTGGCTGAGTAGCCGCTGCATTGCCATGCCGCCGGGAATGCGCATGAGCCATCGCGCGATTCGCGGCAGCGGCACATCGAATTTCGGGAAGCACCAGATCGGGGTGCGCTGATAGACGGTCAGGTGCTCGACGATCGGTGCGATCTCCGGGATGACCTGGACGGCCGACGCCCCGGTGCCGATGATCGCCACCCGCTTGCCGGTCAGGTCCTGGGTGTGATCCCAGCGGGCGGTGTGCATTGTGACGCCGTCGAAGCTGTCGACGCCGGCGATATCCGGCAGCTGCGGAGTGGTGAGCACCCCACCGGCGTTGACCAGGAAGCGTGCGGTGATCTGCTCACCCGAGTCGAGGTCAAGACGCCACACGTTGTCCGCTTGGTCGAACCGGGCGTCGACCACCTTGGTGTTGAACCGGATCTTCGGGCGGATGCCGTACTTGTCGGCGCAGTATTCGGCATATCGGCGAAGCTCGCTTCCCGGCGCGTACGTCCGCGTCCAGTCGGGCCGCTGCTCGAAGCTGAACTGGTACGAAAACGACGGAATATCCACGGCCACACCGGGATACGAGTTCCAGTACCAGGTCCCGCCGGGCCCGTCACCGGCTTCGACGATGAGGTAGGAGTGCAGGCCCGCCTTGTCGAGTTTGACTGCGGCGCCGATCCCAGAGAAGCCGGCGCCGACGATTGCGGTGTGGTAATCCGGTGCGGTCGCGTTTGTCATTTCCTCGCCTTCCGATCACCCCAGACTATTCGTACAACGCCGTCCGCAGGGCGCTCAGCCCGCCTTCCATCGCGTCGGTGGCTGCGGGAACCACGCCAGCGTATCCCAAGTAGCCGTGCACCAAGGTCCGCGCATTGTCGAGCGTCACGGAAACGCCTGCGGCGCTGAGCAACTCGGCGTAGCGCACGCCGTCGTCGCGCAGCGGGTCGTGGCCGGCCACCGCGATGTAGGCCAGCGGCAGACCGGAGAAGTCCGTTGCGCGGGCGGGCGCGACGGCGGGCGGCGGATTCGTCGTGTCCATGTCGCCGACGTACCACCGGGTGAAATCGTCGGTCGCCGCAGTGTCGAGAATCGGCGCGTCGGCGTTCTCGATGAACGACGGCAGCGAGGAATCGAACGCGGTCGCCGGATACCAGAGCAACTGGAACGCGATCGGCGGGCCGTCGGCGTCACGAGCCATCTGGCACATCACCGCCGACAGCGTGCCGCCCGCGGAGTCGCCCGCGACGGCAAGGCGGCCGGGGTCGGCGCCGAATTCGCCACCGTGGGCCGCCACCCATTGCGTCACTGCCCACACGTCTTCGACCGCCGCCGGGAACGGATGCTCGGGCGCGAGCCGGTAGTCGACGGATACCACGAC
>DASRFZ010000285.1:0-6710 GCA_035651275.1 Mycobacterium sp.
CGATCCGGTCCGCCTCGCGATGGCGCGCCACAACGTCGGCGATGTGCCACTGGTGCGGGCCGATGCACTGCGGCCGGTCAGCCGCGATGCGGTCATCGTCGCCGACCCGGCCCGTCGCAGCGGTGGCCGGCGGGTGGCCAACCCGCGCGACTTCACTCCACCGCTCGACGTGTTGCTGGACGTCTATCGCGACCGCGATCTCGTCGTAAAGTGTTCTCCCGGAATCGCTTTCGACCGACTCGGGTTCACCGGCGAGGTCGAGGTCACATCGCTCGCTGGCGAGGTGCGCGAGGCGTGCCTGTGGTCGCAGGGGTTGACGGAGCGGGGCGTGTCCCGACGTGCCACGGTGCTCAGCGCGGACGGGTCCGTCGAACAGATCACCGACGCCGAGCCTGACGACTGCATCGTCGGCGCGGTTGGCCGATGGATTATCGACCCCGACGGTGCCGTGGTTCGTGTGGGCCTCGTCCGGCACTACGCCGCGCGGCACGGATTGTGGCAACTCGATTCGCACATCGCGTACGTGTCGGGGGATCGGCTGCCCCCGGGGACGCGAGGTTTCGAGGTCGTCGAGCAAATCCCGTTCGGAGAGCGGCGACTTCGCCAGGCGCTGGCCGAAATGGATTGCGGCGCCGTGGAAATCCTCGTGCGCGGCGTCGACGTCGACCCGGCAGTCTTGCGCCCGCGACTTCGACTGCGCGGTTCGCGGCAGCTGTCGGTGGTGATCACCAGGATCGGGACTGATGCGCGCGCACGGGCCACGGCGTTCATTTGTTGTCCGTCTCGATGAGGCCACGGGTACCCTGGCGGCCAACAGGTTTCAAGGACGGTGCATGAGACGCTTCTTCAGGGTGGCCGCAGTGCTGGCCGCCGGGCTACTGCTCGCTTCGACGGGGACTCCCTCGGCGGGAGCTCAGCCGCCGTGCCCCGATTTCGGCGGGACCGTCGATGGTGACATGTGCCGCGTGCACACCAGCACCGACACGTACACAGTGGACATCAGTTTCCCGGTGAACTACGCCGATCCCGGCCCGATGATGGACTACCTGAAGCAGACTCGCGACGGGTTCGTCAACGTGTCGCAGATGCCCGGCTCGATGGGCCAGCCGTATGCACTCGACATCACCTCGGAGCAATACCAGTCCGGGCATCCGCCGCAGGGCACGCAGAGCGTGGTGCTCAAGATCTACCAGAACGTCGGCGGTGCGCACCCGCTGACCTGGTACAAGGCGTTCAACTACAACCTGAGCACCCACCAGCCGATCACCTACGACACGCTGTTCAACGCGGGCAGCAAACCGCTGCCGGTGATCTTGCCGATCGTGCAGAAAGAGGTGGACAGGCAGCTCGGCAGCCGCGTGGAGATTCCGACCGGCGACGGGATGGACCCGTCGCACTACCAGAACTTCGCGATCACCGACGACGAGCTGATCTTCTTCTTCGGCCAGGACGAGTTGTTACCGTCGGCGGCCGGTGCTCAGGTCGCCCATGTCCCGAGGTCGGCGGTCGCGTCGATGCTCGTCCCGATCCCAGGCTGATCTCAGACGGGGTCGAAGCCGTAGATTTGGCCGTCGCTGGTGGCGGTCATGACGCGGCGGTCCCGCGCAATAGAAATCCCGACGGGCCAGCCCGTGGCCAGTGGGAGCGGATAAGTGTTGATCGTCCGCCCGTCGCCGGGGTGGAACACCAGCAGTGCCAGGCCGTTGTCGCCCGAGCGGATAACCGTGTAGGCGACGTCGGCGCCGGCCTGGCTTGCGGTGCACAGCGACGTCACGTCGTCGCGCCGCCACGCGATGTCGCCGTGCTGACCGGTGTCGCGGACTGCGACCAGCTTCGCGTCGGGTCCGCCGCCGGAGACGATGAAGCCGCTTGGCGACACCGTCGGCGGCGTCTGAGGTGAAAAGCCCAGCGGCACAGACCATTTCGGTGAGCCATCGTTGGTGTTGAGCGCCCAGAGGTTGCCGTCGCGGCTGTTGACGTACACCGTCGCGCCGTCATTCGACAGCACGGGACTGCCGATCACCCCGCCCTTGACCGCGTCACTGGTCCACTCCTGCGACAGCAATGGTCCGTCGCTCGATTTGTATTTCAGCGCGGCGAGCGTGGCGAGGGGCGCGCCGGGTTGCCATATCCCCGTGACGATTTGGTTCGTCGACGATGAGAAGGCGGGCGCGGCGGCGATTGGACAGCCCGGGCCGGCGGCCTGACAGTCGGTGAGGCCCCGGTTGCTGTCGGTGGGGTCGACGCCCTGAACGAGGTCGACGGCCGACCCGACCATGTCGCCGCGATGCGCGTCGACCACCTGAACCTGGCCGAGGTGAGTGACGACGAGCAGCCGGTTGCCGCCGAGGAACCGCGGCGTCAGCGGCATGCCGATCACCGGGTGGCGCCAGCGCACCCACTGCGTTGGCGGGAACGACAGCATCGTCCCCGGCTGACCGACATAGAGGTTGTCGAACTGGTCGAACAGTGGACTCGCGAATCCGCCACCGAGGACCAGTCGTGTGCACCAGCGTTGCCGGCCGTTGTTGTTGAACTCCCACACCATTAGCGAGCAGCCGCCGGCGGTCTGGCCGTTCGCGGCGAGGTAGTCGCTAGCGCCGAGCGCCACCGAGGCGGCGAGGCTGCCCTTGACCGACCGGCTCCACTGCAGTTTGAGGGCGTCGGCGCCGGCGGTCGAGGTGTAGCTGCTGTTGGACGCGTCGGCGTACTCGGCCGGCCAGCCCTTTGCAGGCGCGGCGTCGACCCAGCTGTCGGTGTTGCCACAACCCGACGTGAGCAGGAGGGCCGTGACCGCGCAAGCCGTGATTCGCCGAAGCGTTCGGTGTCGCGGAAACATGCGGCCTTTCGTCGGGTTTGGTCCCCCGAGGGTAACGCGGCCGGTGAGGGCGCCCAGCGCTAGGCTTTGCGGCGATGACGACGATGTGGGGAGCGCCGCTGCACAAGCGCTGGCGGGGTTCACGACTGCGCGACCCGCGTCAGGCCAAGTTCCTGACGCTCGCGTCGCTGCGCTGGGTGTTGGCCAACCGCGCGTACACACCGTGGTATCTGGTCAGGTACTGGCGGCTGCTGAAGTTCAAGCTGGCCAACCCGCACATCATCACGCGGGGCATGGTGTTTCTGGGCAAAGGCGTGGAGATCCAGTGCACGCCGGAGTTGGCCCAGATGGAGATCGGCCGATGGGTTCACATCGGCGACAAGAACACGATTCGCTGCCACGAGGGCTCGCTGCGCTTCGGCGACAAGGTGGTGCTCGGCCGCGACAACGTCATCAATACCTACCTTGACATCGAATTGGGCGAGTCGGCGTTGATGGCCGACTGGGTGTACGTGTGCGACTTCGACCACATCATGGACGACGTCAACGTGCCTATCAAGGACCAGGGAATCGTCAAGAGCCCGGTGCGAATCGGGCCCGACACGTGGATCGCGGCCAAGGTCACCATCTTGCGCGGGACGATCATCGGCCGCGGCTGCGTGCTGGGGTCGCACGCTGTGGTGAAGGGACATATTCCCGACTACTCGATCGCTGTTGGCGCACCGGCGAAGGTGGTGAAGAACCGCAAGGTCGCGTGGGAGACGTCAGCGGCCGAGCGGGCGGAACTTGCCGCGGCCTTGGCGGACATCGAACGCAAGAAGGCCGCCCGCTAGCCCGTCCAGTCGATGCCGAACCAGTCTGCCAGCGCGGTGCGGCCGTCGGGTGTGACTTTGAGCGCCCGTCCGCGCGGCATTCGTGTGGCCCAACGCGCCTCAATGAACCGGTCCAAGACCGCACGGCCCAATGCGCCGGCCAGGTGATGGCGTTGCTCGGTCCAGTCGACGCAGTACCTTATCAATGGCCGTGTGCCGCTGGGGATTTCGATACCCAGGTTTTCCAGGACGCGGCGTCCGTTCGCGGTCAGTTCGTAGTTCACGTCGTGACCGGGGCTGCTCAGCTGGTCGCCGCTATCGGGGTCGTAGCGGCCGTCGCCGCCCGTCAGGACCTTCTGCCTCAGCAGGCTGCCCATCAGCTCAACGCCGAGCCGCCCGGCAAGGTGGTCATAGCAGGTTCGGGCCGATCGCAGCCGCGCGGCGTTGGTGCCCTCGCGTAGGGATCGCACGGGTTTCGCAGGCGCGATGCGGACGAGTTGCTCCAACAGCTGGCCGACGTGCGGACCGGCCAGCCGGTAGTACCGATGCCTGCCGTGGGTTTCGACGGAGAGCAGACCTGCGTCGGTCAACTTTGTGAGGTGGCTGCTCGCGGTCGACCGGCTTACCCCGGCCTCTGCGGCCAGAACGCTGGCCGGCAGGGCGCGACCGTCGTCAAGCGCTAGGAGCACCGCGCAGCGAGCCGGCTCCGCGAACAACGACGCCACCGCTGCGATGTCCGCGTCGCCGACCGACGGGAGTTCGGCCGCGTCACGCATGGCGCGCCAGACCGCTATTTCGACCCATACCCGCACGATAGATGCGAAATGATTCGACGTGGAACGAACTGTTGCGCACGGTCTTACCTAGCGGTCAGGAAGTGCGCGCTCGGCAATCGCCTGCCGCGACAATGGTTCGCGCTCGCGGCGTTTCGCGGACAGGTAGACCTGCGCGGTCTCGTCGGCAACTGTCTCCCAAGCGAAGTCGGACGTCAGCCTGTCGTGCGCGGCGATTGCTCGTCGTTGTGCGCTGTCCGGATCGTTCAGAACGGCACGCACCGCCGTCGCCAATCCCGCAATATCCCTGGGCGCGAACGACATTCCCGTCTCGCCGTCGATCACTGCCTCCCCTAGGCCGCCGACATTCGACGTGACCAGCGGCGCGCCGGCGGCCGCGGCCTCGAGCGCGACGATCCCGAACGGCTCGTAGTGGCTGGGAAGAACCACGGCGTCGGCGTCGTGCAATGCCTTGACCAACTCATCGTGATCGAGATGGCCGACGAACCTTGTCGCCTTCAGCACACGATCGCGCCGGGCTTCCTCGACCAGCCAATGCAGTTGCGTCCCTTCACCGGCGACGGTCAGCGTCGTACCGGGATGCGTGCGCCTGATGCGTGGCATGGCCGCGATCAGGTCGTGGATGCCCTTCTCGTATTCGAGCCGACCGAAGTACAGCAGCTTCGCTGGACCGCGACGCTGCACACGAGCGGCGAAAGGCCAACGGCCAGCTTCGATTCCGTTGCGGATCACATGGATGTCCGTGGCGAACGGGCCGTACAGCGTGGTGATCTCGTCGCGCATCGACATCGAGCAGGCGATCAGCGTGTCGGAGTCGCGCGCGAGCCATGACTCCAGCGCATGCACCTGTCGGCTGACGCGCCCGTTGACCCAGCCCGAATGCCGTCCGGCTTCTGTCGCGTGCAATGTGGATACCAGAGGGACATCGAAGAATTGGGCTAGAGCAACGGCCGGATGCGCGACCAGCCAGTCGTGCGCGTGCACGACGTCGGGGGCGAACCCGGCCGACAGCCCGGCCCGGACCATCGAATGTCCCATCGCCAGTGTCCACGCCATCATGTCGTCGCTGAAGGTGAACTCGTGCGGATCCTGTGCGGCGGCGACGACGCGTACGCCGTCAACCGTTTCGTCGGTGGTGGGGTGCGTGGCGGGGTCGGTATAAAACGGGCGTCGGCTCAGCACCATCACCTCGTGACCCGCTGCCGCCAACGCCTTCGCGAGGTGATGGACATGGCGGCCCAGCCCGCCGATGACCACCGGCGGGTACTCCCACGACAGCATCAGGACGCGCAAATGCGCACCTTCGTCGGGCGCGAGCGTGCGCAGAGTGTGCGGTCTGCACGGCGTGTCGCCGTGCAGACACGCACGCTCGCGCAAATCACGGGAGCCTGCGCGCGTCGAGGGCGCCGAACAATCCGTCCGCGCGGTTCCACCCGTCCGCCAACCGCTGTGCGGTGTCGCGGTGCCCCGACGCCAGCGCGTTGGCGATCTCGCGGGTCGCGTGCGCATGCAGATGCGCGCGGTAGCGCGCGTAGTCGGCCGCCGAGTCCTTGCTGACCATGAATGGCCAATCGCTCGACACGGTCAGCAGCGTCTCGCGCAGAATCTGGTCGGCGACGAAGTCGCGAGCATGCGGCGCGTCGGTCTGCTCCAAAGCCTTGTCGACGGTCGTAAGCGCGGTGTCGACGACCTCCGCGTTCAACTGCACCAGATCGGTGACTTTGTCGCCGGCCCACACTTGCCAGTCCTTACCGGAACCCCAAGAGCTGGGCGGCAATTCGACGGCTTCGCCCACGAAGCCTTCGGTGATGGCGTCGCTGAGCGTGCCGACGCGAACCCCGGCGTCCGGCAGCGCTCGCAGCACCCGTTCCAGCCACACCGGTCCCTCGTACCACCAGTGGCCGAACAACTCGGTGTCGAACGCGGCGATCACGTGGGCCGGTCGTCCGATACGTTCGGATTCGGCCAGCAGCCGGCCGCGGACCACGTCAACGAAATCAGCGACGTGGCTATCGATTGCGCGATCGGCACGGTCGGGATCGTAGGGCGCTTTGGCATCCGACGGCACGTTGCGCCCGGTGACCCGGGCGGGCTTCAAGCCGGTGCGGTGGTCGTAGGTGTGGAAATCGCGGTAGGCGGCGTGGCCGGGATAGCCCGATTTGGGCGACCAGACCCGGTAGCTGACTTGCAGGTCGCGGCCGAATGCGACGACCGGCGACTCGGCGACGGGCCGGCCCAGCGCGGTATCGCCATGCAGCGACGGGCCGTCGACCATGAAATGTCCGA
>DASRFZ010000286.1:0-3725 GCA_035651275.1 Mycobacterium sp.
CCCTTAGCTCCACCAGCGAAGAGGCCTTTTTTCAGGCCGGAAATTCGAACGTTTGACGACACTCGCGCTGTGGCTTCCCAGCGGAAGCGTGCGATTAACGAGCCAGTCCGAGGAACACCATCAAAGATCGTTCGATCTCCGCCATTAGTGGCGACGGTGCCCGACCGATGCGCGCTCCAAGGTTCGATCGGCGAACGCTCGTGATCTTGTCGATCATCGCGAAGCTCGGCTCGGCGATCTTCGTGGTCTCGTCGTTCGGTACCGCGACCCGGGAAATCGGCGTGTCGGTGACAGTCGTGGTCAGCGGGATGACGACGACCGAATCTGTCTCCGAAAACAGGTCGTCCTGGACGATGAGCGCCGGACGCGGCTTGGCTGCGTAGACACCACCGGACACCGTCCACAGCTCGCCACGGTTCACGCCTCGTCGTCCAGCGAAGCGAGAGCGGAGATCGACTCGACGAACTCCATGTCGTCGCTGTGTCGGTCAGCCTCGGCGAGCGCCAGCGCCTCACGGTGTGCTTCAGCGGCGAACGCAGCTGACCGGACATCGGGCACCCACACCTGGACGGGGCGGTACCCGCGCAGGCGCATCCGCTCGCGGTATTGGCGGGCTCTCTGCGTCGGTGTGCTCATACTCCCATGTTGCATGAAACGGGCGTTGCATGCAACATGGTCGGCTGGTTGTTGGGCGTATTCCGGACGGCCAGCGCAACACTCACACATCCTCGACATGTGGGACGATGTCTGCGCTCCCCGCACAGGGGCACGACGGGAGAGGACAGCCGGAATCTTGGTCAAAGGACAGCGCACCGCGCCACGCGCCAATGCCGCAACAATCGCCGTCGCCGGTGTGGTCATCGCCGCCGGTACGCTGGCTGCAGCGGGCTCCGCCGCTGCAGATCCGAACGGGCCCGACCCTGTTCCCGGTCAACCGGTTGTCGAGTCGCCGGGCGCACCCGCGACGCCGCCTCCGCCTCCACCAGACGGCCCGCCACCCGTGCCGCAAGTCGCGAATCCCGTTTACGGCCAAGGCCAAGGCCCACTGGGTGCTCTGCGAGATCTTTGGCACCAGGTCCGCGACGGCCCGATGGCCGCGCCGAATGGGGACTCCGTCGCACCGCCGCCGGGCGCCGGCCCCGCGCCGCCACTGCCGCCCGGATACGTATCGATCAACGCTCCGGGGTCTGAAACTCCTTCAACGTCAACGGGACCCAACACCGGCGGCCCACCTCTGCCCCCCGGCTACTATCCGCTGAACGGCCCACCGCCGCCCGGATACGATGCACCACCGAATCCCGATGCGCCGCCGCCAGTAACGCCAACGCCCTAGCGGCAGAACTGCCGTTCGGCGTCGAACGGGTCCTCCGGAATCCGGACGTCGGTGCGCGACACCGAACCGACCAGGTTGTGCATGAACCGGCTGACGCTCATCGGCTCGTTCACCGAGTCCATCATTTCCTTGATCGCGCCGCATGACAGCGCATGGCGTGCGGCGAATACCTGCGCCTTGGTGACGTCGGGGGTGTCACGCATCGTGTTAATCGAAGTTGGGTCGGCGTATTCGGCCACCACCCACGCGGCCGGCAGCGACTTCTCGTGCCCCGCGCGACTGCGCTGCTGCAGGACCATGTGGCCCGCCAGCGGGGTGGCCCGGCCGTGCAGGTCGACCACCGTGTCGTCCAAGGGGACCACCACCGCCGTGATGCCCATGTTGTCGTAGAAGAACGCACTGTTGTCCGGCACCGACGGCGACATCGGGAGCGTCCAGAGTGCACCGTGGGCTTCCGGGCCATCACTCATCACGAGAGTGCGGTGGCCAGTCAGGCGTGCCAGCGTAGCCGGCAGCTCGTTGTTGCGGGTGCGGGAGTCGGTTGTGGTCAGGTCGGGCACGCCCGCGTAAGTGACCGTCTCGAAGCTGCGTTCGTCCACGATTCGGGCGGGGCCCCAGTCGTGCCCGTGGTAGGTCGGGTGCAGGTAGAGCCCAGCGATCAGCGCCCAGACCCCGACCAGCGCGGCGCCGACCGACTCGGCGCGATGTCCCTTGCCGACCGGCAGCATCATGACCGGCAGCAGCAGCACGAACACGACCGGAATCCACATCCGCGCGTGCATGTAATCGCCACCGACCTCGACGACGTACAGGCCGAGAGCGACAGCGGACAGCAGCGGCGCGGCCACCAGGACGGTGCTCCGTCGGTCACTTGCGGTCCGGTTGAACACCAGCGTGCCGACAACTGCGATCAGCAGCAACGGAATCCAGAACAGGTACGTGTCGACGAAGTCGTCGAGGTACGTGAGGCCGCGCAGCCACAGCGAGCCGCCGGCCTCCTTCGCCAGCGCCGGCATCGGCACGGTGAGGCCGTAGTAACCCATGCGAAAGATCTGATACCCCAACGGCAACACCGCGGCGATCCCGACGTAAGCGAGGCTGCGCCGCCAGCCCGGCCGCACGATCAGCAGCATCCCGATGCCGAAAATGCCTGTGGCCAAAGCAAAGTCGGGCCTTACCAGAGGCCCGATGCCGACGACGACCGCCACGGTGATCAGTCGTGCGCGACTCGTCTCGGCCGTCACCGACACCATCAGCCACCACACCAGGCCGAGCCAGAAGATGGACAGACCCGTCTCCAGGCCCGACGTGGCGAAGTCCCAGAACCCGCCGATCGCGACGGGCACCAGTGCGCCGACTGGCAGCAGCACGCCGGTCGAACCGCGCTGCCGATGCAACTTCGTGCTGCCCCAGATCGCCAACGCCAAACCGGCGACCGCGAGCACGAGGCCGAGCATGACCGCGTCGACTGCGATGTCGCCGCCACGGATGAACGCGAACACAGCCAAGAGCCACGACCAGAGGGGGCTGGTGTCGACCTCGTCGCGCTGGAAGGGGTTGTAGTTGGGGCCGGCCCCGGCCAAGATCTGCCGCACCTCGCGGACCACGATCATCCCGTCGTCGCTGATCCATCGGTGCTCGAAGGCGAGGACGGCGAATAGCGCGCAGACCAGCACACCGGCGACCAGGGTGATGCGTCTGGCCCACGCTGGACGACGCGCGAACGTGTCCGATTCCGTCGGCGTTGGTCGCGCTGCCAGCGCGGTGGGAACCACGGGAGCAAAGTACCCTCGGCTGCCCGAACGGCGCACATCAGCTGTCAGTCGCTACGTCGACGGTGCCCCTTTCTCGTCGACGTCGAACAGCAGCAGCTGACGCACCGCGGAGCGTGGCCCGTACGGCCGCAACATTTGGCTGGCCGGCCGGGGTCGCACGCGTTGGGGCCACCAGAACCAGCGTCCGAGCAGTGTTGCGATCGACGGCGTCATGAACGAGCGCACGATCAGCGTGTCGAACAACAGGCCGAGGCCGATGGTTGTGCCAACCTGGCCGAGCACGCGCAAGTCGCTGAACCCGAAGGAGGACATGGTGGCGGCGAACACCAATCCGGCCGCGGTGACCACCGAGCCCGTGCCGGCCATCGCGCGGATGATCCCGGTTTTCAGCCCGGCGCCGATCTCCTCCTTGAACCGGGAGATCAGCAGCAGGTTGTAGTCCGACCCGACTGCTAACAGCAGGATCACCGCCAGCGCCAGCACGATCCAGTGCAGTTTGATGCCCAGAATGTCTTGCCACACAAGCACGGACAGTCCGAACGAGGCGCCCAACGACAGCGCGACGGTGCCGACGATGACGACGGCGGCGACCAGACTTCGGGTGATGATCATCATGA
>DASRFZ010000287.1:0-4206 GCA_035651275.1 Mycobacterium sp.
CGGGCACCTAATCAGGCTAGTACTGGTGCACGTCTGGACTACGGTCTCCTCGTGCACGCGGGGCCGATCCTCCGAACCGCGGTGGTCTTCGTCACCGCCGCGGCGCTTGTCGGCTCAATGGCCTGCCCCGCCGCATCCCGAGGTCGAGACGATCCATGCGCAATCGTTCCGAACGGCATCCCGACGTCTGGCTACCGCGTCAACATGACGGCCGTCGCGACCGCGCATTACGCGGTTTCGACCGCCAACCCCCTCGCGACGCAGGCGGCCTGCTGGGTGCTCCGGGACGGCGGGACCGCCGCCGACGCGTTGATTGCCGCCCAGGCCGTACTGGGACTGGTCGAGCCGCAATCCTCCGGCATCGGCGGGGGTGGCTTCGTGCTCTACTACGACGCTCACTCGGGCACCGTGCAGACGTATGACGGGCGCGAGGTCGCACCGGCCGCCGCGACCGAGAACTATCTCCGCTGGATCGACGACACGAACCGGACTGTGCCGCAACCGGACCCAAGAGCATCGGGCCGCTCCATCGGCGTCCCGGGCATTCTGCGCGCGTTGCAATTGGTGCACGACGAGCACGGCCGCACGCCATGGCGTCCTTTGTTCGACACCGCGATCACGCTGGCCGACAACGGCTTTGCCGTCAGTCCCCGGCTTGCGGACGCCATCGCCACCGATGCTGCACACTTGCGAGCCGACCGCGAGTCGGCCGCCTACTTCCTCAACACCGACGGCAGCCCAAAACGCGCCGGGACATGGCTGACGAATCCGGCGTACGCGAAAACGTTGTCGGCGATCGCCTCCGCAGGCCCCGACGACTTCTACACCGGCGCCATCGCCCGCGACATCGTGGCGGCCGCGGCGGACACCTCGGCCGGCCGCACCCCCAGCTTGATGACCACCGAGGACCTAGCGACTTATGCTGCGAAGCATCGTGATCCGCTGTGCACCGCCTACAGGCGGCACCAAATCTGCGGCATGCCCCCTCCAGCCGGCGGGCTCGTCGTCGCCGAAACTCTCGGCATCCTCGGGCACTTCCCGCTCGGCGACTACGTACCCACCGAACTCGACGACAACGGCGCACGCCCGTCGGTGATGGGTGTGCATCTCGTTTCCGAAGCAGAGCGGCTGGCGTATGCGGATCGTGACTATTACGAAGGCGACCCGGATTTCGCGCCGCTGCCCGGTGGCTCCCCTGACCCGCTGACCGCTCCCGGTTATCTGGCGACCCGCGCGGCGATGATCTCCGAGCACTCCAGCATGGGCACCGCGCCGCACGGGCCGTTCGGGCCGCCGCTGTCAGCCGCGCCGTCCGTCGAGCACGGGACGAGCCACATCAGCGTCGTCGACGCGCAGGGCAACGCCGCGTCGATGACTACCACCGTCGAGTCCAGCTTTGGCTCGTTCCACATGGTCGATGGCTTCGTGCTGAACAACCAGCTGACCGATTTCTCGGCCGACCCGACGGGCCCGGACGGTGTCCCGGTAGCCAACCGCGTCGGACCCGGCAAGCGCCCACGCAGTTCGATGTCGCCGACGCTGGTGTTCGACGAGGCCGACGGACGTAGGGGGCCGCTCTATGCGGTGACGGGCTCGCCCGGCGGCAGCGTGATCATCCAGTTCGTCACGAAAATCCTTGTCTGCCTCTTGGATTGGGGTCTCAACCCGCAGCAGGCCGTGTCCGCTGTTAATTTCGGCGCGGCGAATTCTCCGGTGACGAACGTCGGTGGGGAGCATCCCGCGATCGACACCGCCGACGACGGCGACCACGATCCATTGGTGCAGGGCCTGCGCGCGCTGGGCCATCAGGTCAGCGTCGCAGACCAATCCAGCGGGGCGTCGGCGATCACGCGAACGCCATCGGGCTGGCTGGGTGGAGCCGATCCGCGCCGCGAAGGCGATGTCATGGGAGACAACCCGTAACGCGTCAGCGATAACGGGCGACCAGTTCCCGCACCGCGTCCATCGCAACGACAGCGCGTTCCTTGTCCACCGCCTGGATCGCCATCAGCGGAATGTATTCGTCGTCGGCGAGGTCGACGCGGGCCCACCGCGCGCCGGGCGGAAAAGACACGTCAACTACATCCGGCCACGCAATGAGCTTCTCGCCCAGCATATTTCGTACTGCGAGCCCTGGCTTGCCGACGCGCAGGCGCGGCCGGGCGAAAAGCAACACCACGGCGGCGATCACCACTCCCAGCCCGGCCATCGCGATCTGGTCGGCGGTCTCGAACACGACCCCGGTAGACCGGATCTTCAGCAGCGCGCCGACAGCAATGCTGACCACGAGGACGAGGGCCGCCGCGCCGTAGGCGAAATACGGGGTCAGGTGAGGTCGGACCTGCAACTCCCACTCCGTCATGACCGCAAGTCGCGCAGCGTCAATGCCGTGGACAACGCGGCGGCCGTGGCCTGGGCCCCCTTGTCCTCGGCCGACGACGGCAACCCGGCGCGGTCCAACGCCTGCTCCTCGTTGTTGGTGGTGAGCACACCGTTGGCCACCGGTGTGGCCGCGTCCAGCGAGACGCGGGCGAGGCCTTGCGTGACGGCATCGCAGACATAGTCGAAATGCGGTGTCTGCCCGCGGATGACGACGCCGAGCGCGACGACGGCGTCGTGGTTGCGCGCCAATTCCTGTGCGACAACTGGGATTTCGATGGCGCCGAGCACGCGCACGATGGTCGGCTTCCTGACGCCGGCCTCCTCGGCCGTCCGCTGTGCGCTGTCAAGCAAAGCGTCGCAAATTGTTTGGTGCCAGGTGCTGGCGACGATTGCCAACCGCACGCCCGACGCGTCGAGCACCGGCATGTCCGGCACTCCGTGGGCAGGACTCACAGAGCTCCGCCGAATTCGCCCGGCATGTGCGCGTCGAAGTCGTCGAGGCCGGACAAGTCGTGGCCCATGCGGTCACGCTTGGTGATCAGGTAGCGGATGTTTTCCGCGTTGGCGCGCACCGGCAGCGGCACCCGCTCGAGGATGTGCAGGCCGTAGCCGTCGAGACCGACTCGCTTCGCCGGGTTGTTGGTGAGCAGGCGCATCGAGCGCACACCGAGGTCGTAGAGGATCTGCGCGCCGAGGCCGTAATCGCGGGCGTCGGCGGGCAGGCCGAGCTCCAGGTTCGCATCGACGGTGTCGACGCCCGCGTCTTGCAGCTGGTACGCCTGCAACTTGTGCATGAGGCCGATGCCACGGCCCTCGTGGCCGCGCATGTAGAGAACAACACCGCGACCTTCCCGCGCGATCATCGCCATCGCGGCGTCGAGCTGCGGACCGCAATCGCAACGGCGCGAGCCGAATACGTCACCCGTCAGGCACTCCGAGTGCACGCGCACGAGCACGTCCTCGCCGTCGCCGACGTCGCCGCGCATCAGGGCGACGTGCTCGACGTCGTCGTAGATGCTCATGTAACCGACGGCCCGGAATTCGCCGTGCCGGGTGGGGATTCGGGCCTCGGCGATACGCTCGACGTGCTTCTCGTGCTTGCGGCGGTGGTCGATGAGGTCGGCAATCGAGATCAGCGCGAGTCCGTGTTCGTCGGCGAACACCCGCAGTTCGTCGGTCTGGGCCATCGCGCCTTCGTCCTTCTGGCTGACGATCTCGCAGATCGCGCCCGCGGGCTGCAGACCTGCCAGCTTCGCCAGATCGACGGCCGCTTCAGTGTGACCGGGCCTGCGCAGCACACCGCCGTCCTTCGCACGCAACGGCACCACGTGCCCGGGACGGGTGAAATCGTCTGCGACACTTGACGGATCGGCGAGCAGGCGCATTGTCGTCGCGCGGTCGGAGGCCGAAATCCCCGTTCCCACGCCCTTTTTCGCATCGACGGTGACGGTGTAGGCGGTGCCGTGCTTATCCTGGTTGACCGCGTACATCGGCAGCAGGCCGAGGCGGTCGCAAATCTCGCCGGCCAGCGGCACGCAGAGATATCCGGACGTGTAGCGCACCATGAACGCGACGAGCTCAGGAGTGGCCATCTCGGCCGCGAAGATCAGGTCGCCCTCGTTTTCGCGGTCTTCGTCGTCGATGACGATGACCGCTTTGCCCGCCCCAATGTCAGCGACAGCGCGCTCGACACTGTCCAACCTGGTCATCGGCGGTCACTCCTTTGATGACGGACGGTCACCCGCCCGTATTACGAGTATGAACTAGCCCGTCCGCCAATTGCACAGCCCGTCTATCGAATAGATGGGGCAAATGCCTCCTGAC
>DASRFZ010000288.1:0-4803 GCA_035651275.1 Mycobacterium sp.
AAATCCAGAATGCGCAGCAGCTCGGGAACGTCGACGTGTTTGGGCGTCAGGCCGCCGCGCAACACGTTGTCCGAATTAGCCATCACTTCCACGGCCACGCCGCGCAGGTATGTATGCAGGTTGCCGGCGGGCAAGAACAGGCCCTCTCCTGGCTTTAATGTCAACCGGTTCAGCAGGAGCGCGGCAGGTACCCCGGCATCGCCCGGATAGCGCTCGCCGAGTTCCAGCACATCCTTGGCTTCGGCGGCGAATTCCTTTGCACCCGATCGCATATAGCTGATCGCCCCGTCGAGCACCGCCGGAACCAGCAGGTCGAGGTCGGGCTGCGGCGCGGTGATCCACGTGGTGAATAGCGCGCGCAGGCCATCGGCGTCGGGCTGCCCCTTCAGCAGCGCCAGAAATGGGTCGAGATCGGGCACGGCGAGCGCCTGCATCAAGTCGACGCTGCGCGACACGTCGCGAAAACCCGCCAGCGCCTCGAACGTCTCCAGCGCGATCACGAGTTCCGGCTTGTGGTTGCGATCGCGGTAGTTCCGTGTCGGCGAATTGATTGGAATGCCGGCCCGTTCCTCGCGATCGAACCCGTCGGCTGCCTGCTGCGCACTGGGGTGCGCCTGCAGCGACAGCGGCTCGTCTGCCGCGAGCACCTTGACCAAGAATGGCAGGCAGTCGCCGAACTTGTTGAGCACCGTGGTGCCGAGCTGGCCCTCTGGGTCGACGGTCAACGCATCGAGCAGCGACTGCTCACCGGACTCGGTTTCCAGGAATGCCGGGTCGCCCGGATGGGCCCCGAACCACAGTTCCGCTTCGGGATGCGGTGTGGGCGTTGGCCTTCCGGTGAAAGCGGCGATCGCCGTACGCGAACCCCACGCATACGTGCGCACCGCGCCTCGTAAGAGATGCAACTTTGCTAACCCCGAATCAATCGCAGATACACCGCGGCCATCTCCAGCCGCACTGCCAGAACCGCCAACTGCGCGTCGATGCTGCCGACACCGACGGGGCCGGGATCTGCGACGTCGTCGGCATGGATCAGGTCGACGTCGTCGAGCCCGTTGACGCGCGCCGCCACCACTGGCCGTTCGTCGCCAAGCGTGAGCGCCAGCACCCGAAGGCGGTCGGGCAAGGGGCCGTCGAGCTGCTCGTCGTGAAACAGTGACGCCTCGGAATCAGTTGCCGCTCCGGCAATTCCGCTTCGCAACGCGACCACCGCATCGGCCAGAGCAGCCGCGGCCGCAACTCTGCCCGCCACCCGTAGCATCACCGCGCTGCCGTGCTGAGCCAATGCGAGGGTGCCGGCGGAATCGGCGGCCAGCACCACGCGACGCGAGATCATCCGAACCGCAAGCGCTTTGGCCGGGTTGGTGATCACTTCGCGGGCCGCGCTGCCGCGCAACACCTCGGCGTCGAGTTCATCTGCCAGCGCGGCGATGTCGGTGCGCACCGAACTGTCGACGGTGGACACCGCTGCTAATCCCGCGGCCAAATACCGGCACAGGCCGAAAGCATCGTCGAGCGGCAGCCGCGGAGCCAGAGCGGCGGATCGCCCGGCGGCCGCGTCGGCGAGCGGGCCCTCGAACGGTGCGATCACGAGAAGTCGTGCCCCGCGCCGGGCGGCCATCGACGCCGACGCTGCGAGCACCGGATCGCCCGGGTCGTCGCCCGCGACGACCACGACATCGAGCGGACCGATCCACGGCGGGGCGCCCTCGGCCAGCATGATCGGCGCGCCCGCGCCGTGGCCAACGAGCGCCGACATGATGCGCCCGGCCGTCGATGCGGTGCCGCGCCCGGCGATCCAGATCACCGAACGCGCCGGCGGCCCCGCCAGGGAGGCGAGTTCGCCCTCGTCAATCGCGGCCGCGATGGCTCGCACATGCGCGCCCGTCGTCGATGCTGCGCGCAGCAGTCCGCCGGTGTCGGCGGCGACGAGCCCGTCGACGTCGTCGAGGTCGATGGCGGACTGGGTGGCGTTCATCGCGAAGCGCCTGCGTGAGAATTGATTTCAGCCGCGACCTTGCCGACCACTTCCTCGACGGCCTCCTTGGAGCGAGCCTCTACGTTCAGCCGCAGCAGCGGCTCGGTGTTCGACATCCGGATGTTGAACCAGGTGCCCTCGCCCAAGTCGACGGTTACGCCGTCGAGATGGTCGATCGACACGATCGAACTGCCGAACAACCGCAGCACTGCGTCGCTGCACGCCTGTGCGTCGGCCACGGTGAAGTTGATTTCGCCCGACGACTCGTACCGCTGGTAGTCGGCCATCAGGTCGGACAGCGGCCGGTGCTGCTCCCCCAGCGCCGACAGCACATGCAGCGCGGCGAGCATCCCCGAGTCCGCCCCCCAGAAGTCGCGGAAGTAATAGTGCGCCGAATGCTCGCCACCGAAAATCGCACCGGTTTCGGCCATCAGACCCTTGATGTAGGAGTGCCCGACGCACGAGCGCACCGGCGTTCCGCCGCGTTCGGTGACCAGTTCCGGCACCGCGCGCGACGTGATCAGGTTGTGAATCACGGTGGCGCCGATCTCGCGGTCGAGTTCGCGCGCGGCCACCAGTGCTGTGACGGCCGACGGCGACACCGGTTCGCCGCGCTCGTCGACGACGAAGCAGCGGTCGGCGTCCCCGTCGAACGCGAGGCCGATGTCGGCGCCTGTCGCGCGCACGTGGTTCTGCAAGTCGACGAGGTTGGCTGGGTCCAGCGGGTTGGCTTCGTGATTGGGAAACGTTCCGTCGAGTTCGAAATACAACGGCTCCAACGTGATTGACGCGAGCGGCCCCAGCACGGCGGGCGTGGTGTGTCCCGCCATTCCGTTGCCCGCGTCGACTGCCACCCGCAGCGGGCGCATGTCGGCCAAGTTGACCAGTGTGCGCAGGAACTCGCCGTAGTCGGCCAGGACATCGCGCTCCGATGCCGCACCCGGCGGGCCGTCATACGATGGGACCCCGGCGATCACGGTATTGGTGATTGTGGCGAGCCCCGTGTCGCGGCCGACGGGTTTGGCGCCGGCGCGGCACAACTTGATGCCGTTGTAGGCGGCGGGGTTGTGGCTGGCAGTGAACATCGCTCCGGGGCAGTCGAGCAGGCCGGACGCGAAGTAGAGCTGATCGGTGGACGCCAGCCCGATGTCGACCGTGTCGATTCCCTGACTTCGCACTCCCGACGCGAACGCCGCGGCGAGTGTCGGCGAACTCTCGCGCATGTCATAACCGACGACGACGGCGGAGCGAGGCTGGTCCGAGCGACCATCAGGCACGGAGCGAGGCTGGTCCGAGCGACCATCAGGCACGGAGCGGGACTGGTCCTCGTCGCGGAGCAGGCATGCGAACGCCGCGCCGACGTCAGCGACGAACGATTCGTCGATCTCCTCACCGACCAAACCGCGTACGTCATAGGCCTTGATCACGCGGTGAACGACCGCAGCGGGCCGGGACATAGCGAGGACTGA
This sequence comes from Mycobacterium sp., assembly GCA_035651275.1. Classification (GTDB taxonomy): domain Bacteria; phylum Actinomycetota; class Actinomycetes; order Mycobacteriales; family Mycobacteriaceae; genus Mycobacterium. The sequence continues at coordinate 3,448 of DASRFZ010000288.1, forward strand.
CTCCTGATCGTGAAGGCGACTGTTGTGGCCAGCCTAACGGGTGACGACGACGCCGCTCGGCCTTCGAGCTACTGCGCCTTACTGCGGTGGGTCGGGCAGCACCCGCAGGTGACCGCGCCGCCGGCCAACCTTCGCAGGGTGCGCGGGCGGCGGTGCCAGCATCGCCCCACCTGCGCCGACGGGGCTGCCGTTGGTCAGATCGAGCGCATCTTCCAACGCCGCACTGCCGACTACCACGCCATCGCGGCTCTCCCGCACGGCGTCGGCGAGCGCTGACAGATCGTCCTCGTCGGGACTCGTTGGCAGCGGGCCTGCGTGGCGGACCAACTCCCAGCCGCGCGGCGCGGTGATGCGGCCGGCGTGAGCGACGCACAGATCCCATGAATGCGGTTCGGCAGCTGTGGCCAACGGCCCGACCACCGCGGTCGAGTCCGAGTAGACGAACGTCAACGTCGCGACCGCATAGTGAGGGCACCCGGGCCGACAGCAGCGGCGGGGAACATTCACGTCCGTGAGGCTATCCCTTGGGCTCGGTTGCCGGTGCCGGACACGCGCACGGCTCACAGCAGAAGATCTCGAACCGTTACGATCGCCCGCGTGGGCTCGCGACGGCGGGAAATGCGGGGGCCGCTGCTGCCGCCGACGGTGCCGGGCTGGCGGAGTCGCGCGGAGCGGTTCGACATGGCAGTGCTGGAGGTTTACGAGCCGATCGAGCAGCGGTGGCGGGAGCGGCTGTCGGCGCTCGACGTCGCCGTCGACGAGATCCCCCGCCTCTCGCCCAAGGACCCCGACAGCGTGCAATGGCCGCCCGAGGTGGTGGCCGACGGCCCGATCCCGCTGGCTCGGCTGATCCCCGCCGGCGTCGACGTCCGCGGAAACCCGACCCGGGCGCGAATTGTGTTGTTCCGCAAGCCCATTGAGCGACGAGCCAAGGACAGCGATGAGCTGGCCGACATTCTGCATGAGTTGCTGGTGGCTCAGGTCGCGACCTATTTGGGCGTCGAGCCGTCGGTCATCGACCCCTCGATCGACGACGAGTAGCGGTTTCGGTGCGTTAACCCGCGCTCAGCGCATGAAAACGCACCGAAATCGCGCTAGATGATGCCGCGCTTGAGGCGACGGCGCTCGCGCTCGGAGAGCCCGCCCCAAATGCCGAAGCGTTCGTCATGGGCGAGTGCGTATTCCAGGCACGCGTCGCGCACCTCGCAGCCCATGCAGATGCGCTTGGCTTCCCGCGTCGAGCCGCCCTTCTCGGGGAAGAACGCCTCTGGGTCGGTTTGGGCGCACAGCGCCCTCTCCTGCCACTCGGGGTCGTCGGGGGTAAGCGGCGCCAGACCGAAAGCGTCGGGCACCAAA
>DASRFZ010000289.1:0-3974 GCA_035651275.1 Mycobacterium sp.
CGTTGGGCAGGTGCTGGGTGCCGATCGTCGGGTTGTCGTTAGCCGGCGACATCGTCTGCTGCGACTGCTGCGCTCCGGACATGTCGATCGTGGTCGGTGTCGGCAACGGGATCGGCGGCAGGTTCAACCGCTCGGGCGGAATGTCAGGTGGCGCCATGGGTTTCTGCCCGTTGATCAGCAGGGGCCCCCTGGCACTGCCGACCAGCGTGGACCAGCCGCCGTTGCCCAGTGTCGCGCCGATCAGGCACGACACCTGCCGACTGCCCGCCGACCAACTCGGCAGTGCGATCGGAACGTCGGTGAGCGTCAGCGTCGTCGCGCGCAACTGGACGGGGGCAAGGTACGCATCGGTGCGGTGCGTGCACTCGTCCTTGAGGTACGCATCCTGGTCGGCCTCGGCGGGCAGCGCGTCGGGGAATCTCTCCGCCAGGTTGACCGAACCGGTCACCTCCATCGAGTGCGGGGCCGCGCAGTCGACCGTCGTGTCGGTCGGCATGTTCGTGTTGGGCTCGATGCCGATGCACGTTCCCGGCGGCCACACCTTCGACTGGTCGAGGTCGGCTACCTTGCCTTTGAACACCTGCTGCTCGTTCTTGGCCCCCGGCAATTGCAGCCCGCACAGCATCTGCCGCTCGCCCGACTGCGTCCACGCCTTCTCGCCCGCCCACAGCATTCCGGGGACGAACTTGCTGTTCGGGTCGTATTTCGCGCCGAGGTACTTCTTGGCCGCGACCGCACACTCTTCCTGGCTGATCTGCTGGATCCGGGCCGGCGACGGCGCCGCGGCGTTCGGCCCGTATTCGCTGCCAGGGAAGTTCGCCAGGTTGACCGACTGCGCGACCTCGAAGCGGTGGTCGTCTTTACAGTCGACGATCACGGCCTGATCGGGTGCTTTGCTGGGCCAGTTGAGGCAGTCGCCCGGGCGGGCCTTGTCGAACGTCGCGCTGGCCCGGCCGGTTTGGGCGGTCTTCGAGATCCCGACGAGGCGCCCGGGGTTGTCGGCGCCGGCGGGCAGCGCCGTGCTGATCCCGGCGATCAGCAGTCCGCCGAGCGCGGTCAGCAGCAGCGCCCGACGAGTAGGTGTGGCTTGGGCGTTGTGCCACCACATCCACCGCCGCGGCTCCTGGGCCGGAGGTTGCTGCTCAAGTGCCTCGGACATTGCATCCATTGTGACAGGCGTGCTGAGCCGCGTGACAAGAGATGCAGTTGTAACGTTATGGGGTTGTGCCTGCCGCTCTGTGAGTGCGCACGGCCGAAAAAGTAGGGTAGCGGCCGTGATCGACCTCAAACGGCTGCGCGAGGATCCCGACGCGGTGCGACGCTCCCAGCGTGCCCGCGGCGAAGACCCCGGCCTCGTCGACGTGTTGCTCGACGCCGACGCCGCCCGTCGCGCCGCCGTCTCGGCTGCCGACAACCTACGGGCCGAGCAGAAGACGGTCAGCAAGCAGGTCGGCTCGGCGTCGCCCGACGAGCGGCCGGCGGTACTCGAGCGTGCCAAGCAGTTGGCCGCCGACGTCAAAGCCGCCGAGGCGCAGCAGGCCGCGGCGGAGCAAGCGTTCACGGCCGCGCACATGGCGATCTCGAACGTCGTCGTCGACGGGGTGCCCGCCGGGGGCGAAGACGACTACGTGGTGCTCGACACCGTCGGCACTCCGCCGGCGTTGGACGAGCCGAAAGACCATGTGCAACTGGGCGAATCACTGGGGCTGTTCGACATGGAGCGCGGCGCGAAAGTGTCCGGCTCACGGTTCTACTTCCTGACCGGCCGCGGCGCGCTGCTGCAACTCGGGCTGCTGCAGCTGGCCGTCAAGCTGGCCGTCGACAACGGATTCCAGCTGATCGTCCCGCCGGTTCTCGTGCGGCCCGAAATCATGTCCGGCACAGGTTTTCTCGGCGCGCACGCCGACGAGGTGTACCGCGTCGAGTCCGACGACCTCTACCTCGTCGGCACATCGGAAGTGCCCCTGGCCGGCTACCACGCCGACGAGATCCTCGACCTCTCCGGCGGCCCGCTGCGATACGCCGGATGGTCCACGTGCTTTCGCCGCGAAGCCGGCAGCTACGGCAAGGACACCCGCGGGATCATTCGGGTGCACCAATTCGACAAGGTCGAAGGGTTCGTCTACTGCCGACCCGACGATGCCGAGGCAGAACACCAGCGTCTGCTCGGCTGGCAGCAGGAGATGCTTGCGCTCATCGGCGTGCCGTACCGTGTAATCGATGTTGCCGCAGGCGATCTCGGTGCATCAGCGGCGCGCAAGTTCGACTGCGAGGCGTGGGTGCCGTCGCAACAGACGTACCGGGAGCTGACGTCGACGTCGAACTGCACCACGTTTCAGGCGCGCAGGTTGGCGATCCGCTATCGCGACGAGAGCGGCAAGCCGCAGACGGCTGCGACGCTCAACGGAACGTTGGCCACGACGCGATGGCTGGTTGCGATCCTGGAGAACCATCAGCGGCCCGACGGCAGCGTGCGCGTACCCGACGTGCTGGTGCCATACGTCGGCATCGACATCCTCGAGCCTCACTGAGGCGATTTCGGTGCGCTAACCGGCGCTGAGCGCACGTTAGCGCACCGAAATCGCTTAAGGCGTGAGCAGTTCGTCGAGCGCCTTGATGAACTTGTCAGGCTGGCTCGGTGTGAATGCCGGGCTCGGGCGGGTGCCGGGCACGTCGAGTGTGATCAGCGTCGACTTCAGCGGCCGGCGGATGTCGAGCGGCAGCCAATGCCGCAAGTCCGAGCTACCCCAGAGCCGGAACCGGTGCGTCAGCAGGCCCAGCGGCTTGACGGTGTATCCGCGAATCGATTGCACCGGAATCACTTTCGATGTACCCGACGGAAAGTGATAGCGCCGCAGCGTCAGCGCCTCGCGGTCGAGCAGGACCAGCCCGTCGTCGTAGGTCGTCATGCCCGCTCGCTGCGCAATTGATGGCCGCGGGCCGTCAGACAGCGACCAGTATCGAGGTTCCACTGCCAGCCGTGCAGATTGCAGGTCAGCGTATTACCTTCCACCACACCGAATTTCGACAAATCGGCTTTCAAGTGCGGGCACCGGCGCTGCACCTCCCAGCCGTCGAGCACCACCGACGCAGTGTCGTCGTGCGCTTCGGCGAACCAGCCGTCGGCGTAGGCGATCCGCTCGTCGGTCAGGCATTTGAAGAACGTGTACAGATACTCGTTGTAGCCGCCGACACGCCAGGCCGAAAACCGCGTCGACAAGAAGATCGTATTCACCCAGTCCGGTTCGCCGTCGCGCAGCACCGTGCGCACCAGCTCCGGCGCGATCGCGAACCCGTACCGGAACTTCTCGTCCGGGATCGGCTCGCGCACGGCACGTTTCGGAAAGTCGAGCACGACGGTCTCGGTGCCCAGACGCAATTCCACGGGATAGCCGATCCCATCGCAGATCTGGTCGCTTTGGCTCATGATCGGCTCGAACAACTCCCGCAGCGGCTCCAGCAACGGGGGGCCCGCTGCCGGAGCCCACGACGGTTTCTGCGCGGCCAGCACCGGCGCCATCCGCGCGGCGTAGTCGGCGATGTACGCGGCTTTGCCTGTCGTGAAGATCGCTTCAGGATCCTCGACGGGATGCGTCAGCGAATCCAGTTGCGGCCCAGTGAAAGACGCCGTCGAGCCGGGAATCATCAGCAGCCCGCGATCATGACCGTGCACCCGCATCTGGTCGAGAAACACCATCTGGTCCGGGAAGATGTTGGCCGGGTCGCCGCGGTCGTCGTTGAGGTACCGCAGCTCGTCGTCCAGGAAGCACGGCGGCCCGGCCGACGGGATGACCCACGTCGCGTCGACCTGCGCGATGTACTGCCGGCAGCGGTCCATCTGCCGCTGCCGCTTCTGCGTGCCGAACGCCTGCTTCGCGCGCGCCGGCATGTCATAGACCATCGGGTACCAGATCGCGCCGGAGTACTGCAGCATGTGCACGTCGATGTCGCCGAAATCTGCATGCAGCACATCC
>DASRFZ010000290.1:0-5564 GCA_035651275.1 Mycobacterium sp.
CATGGGCCGGCCTATGAGGAGTTGCGCCCGGACCCGTGGCTGGCCGAGGTGTTCCGCGACGAGATGATTCGCTGCGGGCGTACTCCCGTTCCGGTCGACGTCGAATCCACGCTCCCCGTGGGCAGTACGGACATGGGCAACGTCACGCAGGTGATGCCCGGCATTCATCCGATCGTCGGAGTCGACGCCGGCGGCGCGTCGTTGCATCAGCCGGAGTTCACCGCCGCGGCCGCGTCGCCAAGCGCTGACGCGGCCGTCATCGATGGTGCAATCATGTTGGCGCGCACGGTGATTCGCCTGGCTGAGACGCCGTCAGAGCGCCAGCGGGTGCTGACATGAGCCTCGCCGATACCGCCGAATCATGGTTGGCCGCACACTACGACGAGCTCGTCGCCTGGCGTCGGCACATTCACGCCCATCCCGAACTCGGCCGCCAGGAGTTCGCGACCACCCAGTTCGTCGCGACGCATCTCTCCGATGCCGGCCTCAACCCGAAGGTGCTGCCGGCCGGCACCGGGCTGACCTGCGATCTTGGGCCGGATCACCTGCCGAAGATCGCGCTGCGCGCCGACATGGACGCACTGCCGATGTCCGAGCGCACGGGCGCACCGTATACGTCGACGGTGCCCGGCGTCGCCCACGCGTGTGGCCACGACGGTCACACCGCGATGCTGCTCGGCGCCGCGTTGGCGCTGGCGCAGGTGCCGGATCTGCCCGTCGCGGTGCGGCTGATCTTTCAGCCCGCCGAGGAACTGATGCCGGGCGGCGCGATCGACGCGATAGCCGCGGGAGTGTTGGCCGGGGTATCGCGAATCTTCGCCCTGCACTGTGACCCTCGGCTCGACGTCGGCAAAGTCGCGGTCACCGTCGGACCCATCACATCCGCCGCCGACTCGATCGAGATCCACTTGATGTCGCCAGGCGGGCACACGTCGCGCCCCCATCTGACCGCCGACCTCGTGTACGGCATCGGCACGTTGATCACCGGGCTGCCCGGGGTGCTGTCGCGGCGCATCGATCCGCGCAACAGCACAGTGATGGTGTGGGGTGCGGTCAACGCGGGCGTCGCGCCCAATGCGATCCCGCAGACCGGCACGCTGGCGGGAACGATCCGCACGGCCAGCCACAGCACGTGGCTGTCGCTGGAGTCGATCGTCCGCGAAATCTGCGCGTCGCTGCTGGCGCCGCTTGGCATCGAACACTCGCTGCAGTACCACCGCGGGGTGCCGCCGGTGGTCAACGAGGAAATCTCGACACGGATCCTCATGCACGCGATCGAGTCTGTCGGGCCCGATGTGCTGGCCGACACGCGTCAGTCAGGCGGTGGCGAGGACTTCTCGTGGTACCTCGAGGAGGTGCCCGGGGCGATGGCCCGGCTGGGAGTGTGGTCGGGCCGTGGCACACAGCTGGACCTGCACCAGCCGACGTTCGATCTCGACGAGCGGGCGCTGGCGGTCGGCCTGCGGGTGCTGGTCAACACCGTCGAGCAGGCGGCTGCGTTTCTCTAGCCGCCGTGGCCGGGGCCGATGTTGCGGGACGGCCGAGTTCGTAGGTCGTGAACGTAATCCGCTGGCGCACCGGCGATTTCGGCCGCGTCGGCCATGACGCCGAGATAACTTGCCGACGGCAGTCCGCCCTCCCAGGCGTCGACCACGTAGAGCCACGCAAGCACCGGATCCGTCGTCGTGTCCGACGCCACCCGTTCGACGCGACATCGGATCTTCTTGTGAATCCCCAATTCCGAGCCTTCCCAGCGGTCCAGGTTCTTCTCGTCCTCTTTGGTCATGTCGTAGAGCACGACGAACACCTTCGAGTCGGGATCCTCGACGACGGTGGCCAGCGCTCCCTCCCAGCCGATGTCCTCGCCACCGAACGTCAGCCGCCAGCCGTGCAGCCAGCCGGTTCCGGCCATCGGCGAATGGGGTGCACGATTTTGCATCTGCTCCGGATGCATGTTCGACCCGTACGCGGCGTAGAGCGGCACGGACAAAGAGTAACTACGGTTGTGGCCGTGGCAACTCGCATCGTGATCATCGGGGGAGGGCCGGCCGGATACGAGGCGGCGTTGGTGGCGGCCGGGCAAGGTGCGGAGGTCACGCTCGCCGACTCCGACGGCATCGGCGGTGCCTGCGTGCTGTTCGACTGCGTGCCGTCGAAGACCCTGATCGCATCGACCGGCGTGCGCACCGATCTGCGCCGCGCTCCGCAGCTCGGCTACGACATCCACATCGAGGACGCCAAGATTGAGCTGTCGAAGATCGACGACCGGGTGAAGACCTTGGCCGCCGCACAGTCCGCGGACATCGCCGAACAATTGCGCTCGCAGGGAGTGCGGTTGATCGGCGGCCGCGCCCGGTTGGTGGACACCGTGCCGGGGATGGCGAGGCACACCGTTGCAGTCGCGGAATCAGTTGGTGGAGAACAGATTCTGGAGGCCGACGTGGTGTTGATTGCGACGGGCGCTCGGCCGCGTGTGCTGCCCGACGCGCAGCCGGACGGCCAGCGGATTTTGACGTGGCGGCAGTTGTACGACCTCACCGACCTTCCCGACCACCTGATCGTCGTGGGCTCGGGTGTGACGGGCGCGGAGTTCGCCAACGCCTACACCGAACTCGGCGTGGCGGTGACGGTGGTGGCCAGTCGCGACCAGATCCTGCCGCATGAAGACTCCGAGGCTGCTGCGGTGTTGGAGGACGTGTTCACGACGCGCGGCGTGACGCTGGTGAAGAACGCGCGCGCGGCGTCGGTCACCCGTAGCGAGGACGGCGTCGTCGTCACAATGACCGATGGCCGCAGCGTCGAAGGCAGCCACGCGCTGATCACAGTCGGGTCGGTGCCAAACACGTCGGACCTGGGGCTGGAGAGCGTCGGCATCGAACTCGGCCCCGGCGGCTACATCCCCGTCGACCGGGTATCGCGCACCACCGTGCCGACGATCTACGCCGCGGGAGACTGCACGGGACTGCTGCCGCTGGCGTCGGTCGCCGCTATGCAGGGCCGCATCGCGATGTATCACGCTCTGGGAGAAGGGGTTTCGCCGATCCGGCTGCGTACGGTCGCGGCCGCGGTGTTCACCCGGCCGGAGATCGCAGCGGTCGGGGTGCCGCAGGCGAGCATCGACGACGGCACGGTCCCGGCACGCACGCTGATGCTGCCGCTGAACACCAACCCGCGGGCGAAGATGTCGGGTCTGCGCCGCGGGTTCGTCAAGATCTTCTGCCGGCCGGCCACCGGCGTCGTGATCGGCGGGGTGGTGGTGGCGCCCGTCGCGTCGGAGTTGATCCTGCCGATCGCGCTGGCCGTGCAGAACAACGTGTCGGTGGCCGACCTGGCGCACACGCTGTCGGTCTACCCGTCGCTGACCGGGTCGATCACCGAGGCGGCTCGGCGGCTCATGGCCCACGACGACCTCGACTAGCCTGGTGGGTACTGACCAGTAACATGTCCGACCGCGAGGAGTGTTCGTGATCGAGGCTGCCCCCGCCCCGGGCAACGGCCAGACCTTCCTCGGCCCGCGCGTGCGTGCCGACGCATGGGAGCGGCTGGGTTCAGAGCAGTTCGACGTCGTGGTGATCGGCGGCGGCGTGGTGGGTGCCGGCGCGGCTCTGGACGCCGCGACCCGTGGACTGAAGGTCGCGCTCGTCGAGGCGCGGGATTTTGCGTCGGGCACGTCGAGTCGGTCGTCGAAGATGTTTCACGGCGGGCTGCGCTACCTCGAGCAGTTGGAGTTCGGACTCGTGCGCGAGGCGTTGCACGAGCGGGAACTGTCGCTGACCACGCTCGCGCCGCATCTGGTCAAGCCGCTGCCGTTTCTGTTCCCGTTGAGGAACCGATGGTGGGAGCGACCGTATGTGGCCGCCGGGATACTCTTGTACGACCAGATGGGCGGCGCGAAATCCGTTCCGCCGCAAAAGCATTTGACGAAGGCGGGTGCGCTGCGGCTGGCGCCCGGGTTGAAGCGCAGCTCGCTGGTCGGCGGAATTCGCTACTACGACACCGTTGTTGACGACGCGCGGCACACGATGACCGTCGCACGCACGGCCGCGCACTACGGGGCGGTGGTGCGCGCGTCGACTCAGGTGGTGGCGCTCCTGCGCGAGGGCGACCGGGTGATCGGCGTGCAGGTGCGCGACTCCGAGAACGGCGAAGTGACCGAGGTTCGCGGACACGTCGTCGTCAACGCAACCGGCGTGTGGACCGACGAAATCCAGGCATTGTCCAAGCAGCGCGGGCGTTTTCGGGTGCGCGCATCCAAGGGCGTGCATATCGTCGTGCCGCGTGATCGGATCGTCAGTGAGGTCGCGATCATCCTGCGCACCGAGAAGTCGGTGCTGTTCGTCATCCCGTGGGGCACGCACTGGATCATCGGCACGACTGACACCGACTGGAATCTCGACCTCGCCCACCCGGCCGCGACCAAGGCCGACATCGACTATCTGCTCGACCACGTCAACACCGTGCTGGCAACACCGTTGACCCACGACGACATCGACGGCGTCTACGCCGGTTTGCGTCCTCTGCTGGAGGGGGAGAGCGACGACACGTCGAAGCTGTCGCGTGAGCACGCGGTGGCGGTGCCGGCGCCCGGGCTCGTCGCGATCGCGGGCGGCAAATACACCACCTATCGGGTCATGGGTGAGGACGCGATCGACGCGGCCAGCGAGTTCATTCCCGCTCGGGTCGCACCGTCGATCACTGAGAAGGTGCCGCTGCTGGGCGCCGACGGATACTTCGCGCTCGTGAACCAGGCCGAGCGCGTCGGCGCGTATTACGGGCTGCACCCTTATCGCGTGCGGCACCTGCTCGACCGCTACGGCTCGTTGATCGGTGAGGTGCTGGCACTGGCCAGCGAAGAGCCGGACCTGCTGAACCCGATCACCGAGGCCCCGGTGTACCTGCAGGTCGAGGCGCTGTATGCGGTCGCGGCTGAAGGGGCGCTGCATCTCGAGGACATTTTGGCGCGGCGGATGCGGATCTCGATCGAATACCCGCACCGCGGCGTGGACTGCGCGCGCGAGGTCGCCGAGATCGTCGCACCGGTGCTCGGCTGGGACGAGGCCGACATTCAGCGGGAGGTCGACACGTACATCGCGCGCGTGGACGCCGAGGTGCGGTCGCAGCAGCAGCCCGACGACGAGTCCGCCGACGCACTGCGGCAAGCCGCACCGGAGGCCCGTTCGGAGATCCTCGAACCCGTGTTCTCTTTTCAGGCGTCGACTCTGCGGACAGATCGCGATTAGTCCACAGATTGCGATCTGAGCGCAGACTCGAAGCGAGAAGCGCGCCAACCTTGACGTATGGCGTTGGGGGAGAATCCGTTTGTCGGCAGTGAGGCCGTCGCGAACGGACTTGTTCGAAAGCATGAGCTTCGATCGCGTTATCGCTCAGTATTTCCTGACGTGTATGCGGCCAATGACGTGGCGCTCACGTTGCATCAACGCGCTGTCGCGGGGTGGTTGTGGTCGCGCCGCCACGGCGTCGTCGCGGGGTTGACAGCGTCGGCGCTACACGGAGCCAAATGGGTCGACACATGCGAGCCAGTCGAATTGATATGGCGCAACGCG
>DASRFZ010000291.1:0-31083 GCA_035651275.1 Mycobacterium sp.
GTAAACGAGGGCGCCGTTGGGGCGGACCGCAACTCCGCCCGGGCCGCTGCCGACCGGGATGGTGGCGGTGACCGTGTTGGTGGCGGTATTGACCACCGACACCGAGTTGCCCGCGAGGTTGGTGACGTAGACGTGGGTGCCGTTGGGGCTGACCGCCACCCCGACCGGTTGGTCGCCGACCGCGATGGTGGCGGTGACCTGCGGGGGGCTTACTGGCACAGTGACGGTGACCGAGTTGGTCGACAGGCCGTCGTGCACGGTGGCGGTGAAAGCGTCGGTGGCGTTGACGCCGGCGTCTTGGCGTTGGGCGGACGTGGGCGTGTAGGAGTAGCTGCCATCGGCGAAGACAGTCACCGTACCGCCGCCGCTGCTGGTGGCCGGGGCGGTGAAGGTCAGATCACCGCTGGGATCGGTCGCAAAGCCCAACGACCCAGTGACCGTACCGGTTTCGGGATCGGCGGCGCTCACCGTCGGGGTGCCCGCTGGCGGCGCCGGATCGAAACTTTTCTCCAGCCCGCTGGCCAACGCGAAGAACAACAACTGCACCGGATTGCCCGGACTCGGCATCGGGTCGGCTGGATTCATGCCCCCGACCGCCAGCAACACGTTGGCCAGGAAGTTCGCCACGCCTTCAAACGGCGACACCGACACCGGATCCGCCGACGGGTCGCTCGGCGCCGGGACTACGGCCGGGATGACCGCCGGTGTGATCGCAGCGGTGATCGACGGCTTCGGCAGCGACGGCGTCGTGAGGGTGGCGGCGGTGAGCGTGCCGGTGTGAGGCGTTGTGGGTGCCAGGCTCGATGCTGGCCGAGCGGGCGCCGAGGTCGTCGCCGCCAGGCCGGCAAAAGTCGCGAGACCGGGCAAGGCGGTGGTGGTGGTTGGGTGCTTCAGCGTGGTGACGTCGATGCTGGGCGGCGGCGTAAGTGGCGGTGTAATTGTGGTGGCCGCCGTCGCACTGGACGTCGATGCCGTCGGTCCGGTGGAAGTTGCTAGTCCGGTCCCCGTTGTCAATGGGAACGCGGGACCGGTTGCGACGATGTGCTTGAGGGCGGTGTCGTCGGCGCTGGCCGTAGTCGTACCGGATGTCGCGTCTGCCGGCAGGCTCGTGGACACGGATGTGCCGCTGAAACTTGTTGTGGCGCTGGAAGAACTGATGCTGGTCGTAGCGTTTGAACTCGTGGTTGCAGTGGTGCCCGCCTTTGAGCCGGTGGCGCTGTTGTCGGTAGACGTTGTCGTACCGCCGCCCTGTGGGGTGTCGGCGTAGGCCAGGCCTGCGCCGCTGGCCAGCGCCGCACCGAGACCAACCGTGACCGCGCCCGCGCCCAGCCATGTCGACGTCTCGAGGTGGCGCTGACGTGGCCGCCGGTGTCGGGCGTTCGTGCGCCTGGCGGTCGCCTTGGCCCGGTTCGTGGTCCGATGCTTTCCGGCCATCGCCCTCGCCTCTCGTCGTCGAGTAGCGGGCTGCCGAGGCAATTTCTAAGCCGAATCTGGACCGGTGTGCGTTTTGCTGGTGCCGCAGCAGTCGCCCGTGCACGCTCAGTTCGTAGTGTGGGCGGGCGACTCACCGCGGCGCATGGGCAAATTTGCCTATTTTGGCGGTAGCCGACGTTACGGCCCGCACCCGAACTAAGGGACTAGTTGGGGCGGTGGGCGATTCGCGTTGTAGACGGCGGCTGCTTGGGTGCGGTTGTGAACGCCGAGTTTGGTCAGAATGGCTTCCACATGATGCGCGACCGTTCTCGGGCTGATGCAGAGTTTGCTGGCAATGTCGGTGTCGCTGTAGCCGGCGACGATTAGCTCAAGCACGTCGCGTTGGCGGCGGGTCAGCCCATGCGGGTCGGCGAGGGTATCGGCGCGCCGACCACTGGGGGTGCGTCCACGCAACTGAGCCAACCTTTGTTGAGCGCGGCGGGCCGCGGCGCGGGCGCCAAGCCCGCGGAAAGTAGCGAGTGCAGCTTGCACGGCATCGATGTCGCCGTCGAGTTGGGCCACCGCGGCGTCATAGGGGCAGCCCAGTCGCGTCCACTCGGCCGCGGCGGCCTGCCAATCACCACTGACTTCAAACCGAAACGGTGTGACGGTGTCGACCACTGCAGCCGTGTCCAGCGCGCAGCCGGCCAGGCGTGCCCAGCGCCGCAGATCGCCCACCACCCACGGATCAGCGATGACACCGGCGGCGCAGGCCAGCCCGTTGTGCGCCTCAGCGCGCGCAGTGTCGTCGTCGCCGGCCAGCCAGGCCGACTCGGCGCGCGCGGCCCACACTGCCCCCAGACGGAACACGTCACCGGGTTCGGCGCAGCCGAGGGCTTCATCGAGCAGGGGCCTGACGGATCGCTGCCCTCGGCGGGCCGAAATGAGCGCCGCAGTGATCAGCGGCAGAATCCGATGCACTGAGATAAGCCCGGGCCGGGTCAGCACATCCTCGGCAAGCGCCGCAGCGCAGCCCCAATCACCGCGGTGGAGCTGCACAAGCCCGTCCGCGGCGATGGCGAGTAGCTGGAACATGCCCAAGTCGTGATCGGCGCAGAACGTGGTGGTTTCGGCGATGTAGCGCTGGGCACGATCCAGATGGTGATGCAATGCCGCGAAAACGCACAGCGATGACCCGATCATCCCGGCGTGTTCGGCAAGCTCAGGTCTTGCCATCGCGTCGCGCCACGCCGCTTCGAAGTCGTCCCACCCCGTGTCGCTTCGCAACACGGTGCCCAGTGCGGCAGACCCGCGGGCCCGAATCACGACAGCTGGTTCGCCCAACTCGTTGCCGAGCGTTATGGCTCGGATCGCATAGCTTGCGCACGTCGGGTCATAGGTATGGGCTGCCAACAGGGCCGAATTGACCAGCGCCCAAGCTAATTCACGTGAGCGGCCAAGCCCTTCAAGCAGCCGCAACGACGTCCGCGCAGCCGCGATCGCCTCGGTCACCTGTCCCAGCGGCCACAACACCAACGACAGCCAGCGTAGGTCGTCTGCCTCTTGGAGCCGATCGCCCATCCCGTGACGAAGCGCGATTGCCTCTCGCCACGACGCTGCCGCCGCGTCGGCGAACCCGCTCAGGTAGCTAGCAAATGCGTGGCGCTCCAGCCACATAGCCTTCTGCGCGCTCGTGCCCGTGTGGGCGTGCCGCAGCACCAATGCGTACAAGTGGGCGGCCTCGCGGTTGGCGCCCAACGCGGCGGCCCGCTCCGCGCCGGCAACCCCGTAATGCACGGTGGCCTCATCATCGCCGGCTTGGTCGGCATGAAAAGCCAACGCCCCCAACGTCTCCGAGCGAATCGGTAGCTCGGCGAGAACAGCAAGCGCACGGGCATGCAACAGTCGCCGCTGATGGTCAGGGATTTGGTCCACCACCGCGCGGCGGGCCAGCTCATGGCGAAACCCGACGGCTGCGCCGTCGGTGACAAGGACGCCCGCGGTCAAGCATTCGTCGAGCGCCGCACCCGGGCACACCGCGGTGACCAGGCCAGGATCGCTCCAAGGCCCGCAGATGGCGACAGCGTATGCGGCGTTGCGAGCCGTCGTCGACAACCTCGCCAGCCGTCCCCAAACGACCTCGGACACACTGCGCGGCAACGCATCTGCGCGCAAGCCCTCGCGACCTACTGCCAAGATTTCGGTGACGAAGAACGCATTCCCGCCGGTGCGTCGGTGCAGCTCTTTGGCGTTGACGCCGCTGCCGGCGGCCAACAGCTCGACCGCGCGTTGCGTCAGCGGACACACCTCGATGCGGGTGACCGCCGCGCATGTGGCCATATCGCCCAGTGCAACCGCCAACGGGTGGGCCGGGCCGACCTCGTCGTCGCGATACGACACGACCACCAGCACTGGCAGCGCGTACACGCGCCGCGCCACAAACCGCAACAGATCGAGTGTGGCTCCGTCAGCCCAGTGCAGATCCTCGATCACACAAACCAACGGATCACCCTTGCCGAGCAGCCGCAGCACCGCGGCGTAGATCGCTTCTGTCTCACCGCGATTGATCATGGGCGTGAACTCGACCGCCTCCGTCGCCGGGAGCTGGGAGACCATGTCGATCAGCGGGCCCAGGGGCCGGGGTGCCGACAGCGGGTCGCACCACCCCCGGAGCACGCGGGTACCTTTACCCCGCTGTTCCAAAAACCGGTTGATCACCGTGGTCTTGCCGGCACCGGCCTCCCCGCGCAGCAACACCACCCGGCCCTCGCCACCCGCAGCGCACCGGGCCAGCCGAGCCAGCTGGGCCAGCACCGGCTCGCGCTCGAGCAGCGTCTTCATCAGCCCGTAGCCTTCCGCCTCGCGGGCCCATCGTTGGGTCGCGACCGCAGGCGGCGGCCGTCGACCAAAATGGGCACATTTGCCCATGCGCCGCAGCAAGTGTCCATCCACACTACGAACCGAGCGCGTGCGGGCGCCTGCTGCGACACCAGCAAAACGCACATCGTGCCCCGATGCGGCGTAGAGCCTATCGCCTTGGCGCCCGCACCGCCCGCGCTCGGGCATATTCGCCCACAACGGATCTGGCCGCAGTCGCGCCGGGCGTCAAGACAGAAGATGCCGGACCTACCCATGTGCCGGTGGCGATCGCCGTCAACACTAGAAACCCTGGGTTGCTGGGCAAGAGCAAGAAAACCGCGCCGCAGAATCAGGCGGTCGGCCAAGGTCCGCCGAAGAACCATCAACACCTGGCGAACACAGGCAAGCCGCCGTCACACGCGCGAAGGCACTAGGGGCCCGCTCAGCTGCCGACCGTCAGCCCGACCTTCTGAAATTCCTTCAAGTCGCAGTAGCCGGCCTTGGCCATCGACCGGCGAAGTCCTCCAACGAGATTGAGCGACCCGAACGGGTCGTCCGACGGCCCGGTGAGCACTTGTCGCAGCGGCGCGCGCTCCCCGACCGCCACCTGAAGCAGCGCCCCCCGCGGCAGCGACGGATGCGCGGCGGCGGCCGGCCAGAACCACCCGTCTCCCAATGCTTCTGCCGCAGCGGCCAACGGCGTGCCAAGCACCACCGCGTCGGCGCCGCACGCGATCGCCTTCGCCAAGTCTCCCGACGTGTGGATGTCGCCGTCGGCCAGCACATGCACATAGCGGCCGCCGGTTTCGTCGAGGTATTCGCGTCGCGCCGCCGCGGCGTCGGCGATCGCGGTCGCCATCGGGACGCTGATGCCGAGTACCTCGTCGGACGTCGTCACCCCGGAGGTCGAGCCGTAACCGACGATGACGCCCGCCGCGCCCGTGCGCATCAGGTGCAATGCGGTCCGGTGGTCGAGCACACCGCCGGCGACGACGGGCACGTCGAGCTCAGCGATGAACGTCTTGAGGTTGAGCGGCTCGCCGTCGCGCGCAACGCGTTCGGCCGACACGATCGACCCCTGGATGATCAACAGGTCGATGCCCGCCTTGACCAGAACAGGCGTGAGCGAGCGGGCGTTCTGCGGGCTGACCCGTACCGCCGTGGTGACGCCGGCATCACGAATCCGCGCGACCGCCGCGCCGAGCAGTTCGGGATCGAGCGGCGCCGCGTGCAGTTGCTGAAGAAGCCGGATCGCCGCCGACGGCTCAGGCTCCTTCTCGGCGGCCTCGACGACCTGAGCGACCTTCTCCTCAACGTCGGCGTGGCGGCCAATCAGCCCTTCCCCGTTGAGAATTCCCAATCCGCCGAGCCGGCCCAGCTCGATTGCGAACTCGGGTGAGGCCAGCGCGTCGGTGGGATGCGACACCACCGGGATCTCGAACCGGTACGCGTCGAGCTGCCACGTGGTCGACACATCTTGCGACGAGCGCGTCCGCCGCGACGGGACGATGTTGATGTCGTCGAGTTCGTAGGTGCGGCGGGCGGTTCGGCCCATGCCGATCTCAACCATGTCGCGCATGCCTAGCCCCAATCCCCTTGTGCGAAACCGCCGTTTCGCACGCAAAGTCCGTGAAGAAGTGTGCGAAACGGCGGTTTCGGCGCGGGTGTCATGAGCTCTAGCGGCTGGTGTAGTTCGGCGCTTCGACCGTCATTGTGATGTCGTGTGGGTGACTCTCCTTGAGCCCCGCCGCGGTGATCCGCACGAACTGCGCATGCTGCAGTACCTCGATCGTCGGCGATCCGGTGTAGCCCATCGCCGCCCGCAAGCCGCCAGTGAGCTGGTGGATCACCGTCGCCAGCGGTCCGCGGAACGGCACCCGGCCTTCGATGCCCTCGGGTACGAGCTTGTCCTCAGAGAGCACGTCGTCCTGGAAGTAGCGGTCCTTGGAGTAACTCCGCCCAGAAGACCCGGCCTCGCCCCTGCCGCGCATCGCCCCCAGTGACCCCATGCCCCGGTAGCTCTTGAACTGCTTGCCATTGACGAAGATCAGCTCGCCCGGCGCCTCGGCGGTGCCGGCCAGCAGCGACCCGAGCATCGCGGTCGACGCACCGGCGGCCAACGCCTTGGCGATGTCGCCGGAGTACTGCAGCCCGCCGTCGGCGATGACCGGCACACCCGAAGGCGCGCACGCGGCGACCGCTTCGAGGATCGCGGTGATCTGCGGGGCACCGACGCCGGCCACGACGCGCGTGGTGCAGATCGAGCCCGGCCCGACCCCGACCTTCACCGCGTCGGCGCCGGCCTCGACGAGCGCGGCGGCGCCACTGCGGGTCGCGACGTTGCCGCCGATCACCTCCACGCGCTCGCCGGCCTCGGCCTTGAGCTTGCCCACCATCTCCAACACGAGCCGGTTGTGCGCGTGCGCCGTGTCGACGACGAGCACGTCGGCGCCCGCGTCGATGAGCGTCATCGCGCGCACCCAGGAGTCGTCGCCTGTGCCGATCGCGGCACCGACCAGTAGCCGCCCGTCGCTGTCCTTGGTGGCCAACGGATGCTGTTCCGTCTTGACGAAGTCCTTGACAGTGATCAGCCCGGTGAGCCGGCCGTGCCCGTCGACAATCGGCAGCTTCTCAATCTTGTTGCGGCGCAACAAGCCAAGGGCGGCATCGGCGGTGACGCCTTCTTGGGCAGTGATCAGCGGAGCCTTCGTCATCACCTCGGCCACGCGTTTGGACTGGTCGACTTCGAAGCGCATGTCCCGGTTGGTGATGATCCCGACGAGCGCACCGTCGTCGTTGACGACGGGCAGACCAGAGATCCGGAACCGCGCGCACATCGCGTCGACTTCGGCCAGGGTGTTGTCCGGCGAGCAGGTGACAGGGTCGGTGACCATGCCGGCTTCGGAGCGCTTGACCATCTCGACCTGGCCGGCCTGCTCGACGACCGAGAGGTTGCGGTGCAGCACGCCCATACCGCCCGCGCGTGCCATTGCGATGGCCATGCGGGCCTCGGTGACGGTGTCCATCGCCGAGCTGACCAGCGGCACCTTCAGGCGGATGTTGCGGGTGAGCTGGCTGGACGTGTCGGCCGCGGCGGGTATCACGTCGGAGGCCGCCGGGAGGAGTAGCACGTCGTCGAAAGTGAGGCCCAGCATGGCGACCTTGGTCGGGTCGTCGCCGCCGGTGGGGACGGGCGCGGCGGCCGCGGCTTCGGCAGCCGAATTCACCGTGGTGCGACCGTCTGTGATCGACATCGAGAGGCCTCCATCGGTGCGGGGCTAGGCGCCCATCCTATCGGCTTCGACGGTATCGCCATGGTCGCCGCGCGCCGTCAACCGGCTGGCGAAATGTCGGAGCGGCCCCGTACTGTAGAGACGTGCGCGACCAACTCCCACCGGGTTTGCCGCCGGATCCGTTTGCCGACGATCCGATGGATCCGTCGGCGGCGCTGGACGCCATCGAACCGGGCCAGCCACTGGACCCGCAGGAGCGCACGGCGGTCGAAGCGGACTTGGCCGATCTCGCCGTGTACGAAGCATTGTTGGCCCACAAGGGAATTCGCGGATTGGTCGTATCGTGCGACGAATGTCAGCAAGACCACTACCACGACTGGGACATGCTGCGCGCCAACCTGTTGCAACTGCTGGTTGACGGCACCGTCAGGCCCCATGAGCCTGCATACGACCCCGAACCCGATGCGTACGTGACCTGGGATTACTGCCGTGGATACGCCGACGCGTCGCTGAACGAGGCAACGTCGGAACCCGACGGCTACCGCTGACTGTTAGCCCTTAGCGAACTCGCGCCCTAGCGAACTTTCGGTTCATCCGGCACTACTGATGTCGTCGGCACCGGTACTGGCGCTGCACTCTTCGAGTTGGCCGGCGGCCTATGCGGTTCCGGCTCGGGCGCCGGTGCGGCCGGGGGTGCCGCGGGAGGCGGCGTTTGGGCAGCCGGCGGAGTCGTTGCTTGGACCGCGGGGGTTGTCACCGTGACTGGAGGCGGTGGCGGGGTTGTCGTTGTCTGTTTCGCCACCGGCGGCGGACTCGGCGTTGACGGGGTCGGTGACGGCGTCGCGGTGACTGACGACGGCATCGGAGTCGGTGACGGTCTCGTCGGCGTCGGCAACGGCGACTGTGTCGTCGGCGTCGGTGACGGACTCGGGCTCGTCGGTATCGGCGTCGGCGACGGACTCGCCGTCGAACTCGGTGGAGCCGCAGGCGAACTCGTCGGGATCGGCGACGAGCTGACCGACACCGACACGTTCGGTGATGTCGGCACGGATGACGGCGACGACGGCGAGCCGGGCGACAACATCATGTTGGTGTCGATCGACGGCGCCGACGATGTCGGCGATTCGATCACCGGCACCGGCAGGAACGACAGCGGCGACTGCGGGTTCACCGGCGGCGGCGGTGCGCCAGGAGGCGGCGGCGGTGCCTCCGGGTTCTGCGCAATCACCTTGGCGGTCAACGAGTTGTACTGCTCGACGAGGTTCTGCTTCTCCGGCGTGTTGTCGACACTTTGAACCGTCGGCGCGAGGGTGACGAGCTTCTGCTGCGCCTCGTCCCACTTGCCTTGGTTGACCAGCTGCTGTACCTGATCCAACTCCTGCGCGGCCAGCGTCACCGCGTCAGAGCGGGTGGCTGGCGGCTGGCCGAACCAGGAGTCGTAGCCGATCGCGACCGCGCCACCAGCAGCGAGTACCGCGGCTGCCGCTGCGCCAACAACCGCAAACCGAATTCGATTGCGCCGCACCGGTTTTTGTGCCTGAGCCAGCGCTGCCGCCGCCTGCTCCAACGTGAGCACATGCGCGTCGGGCACACCGCGCACCTCGTCGCGCCAGGAACCGAGCATCGCGGACAGCGGATCCACCGTCGACATCCGCGCGCCGCCGGCGAGCGCGTCGACGAAGCGGTCGGTACGGACGATCGCGTCGAGGCCGGGGTCGTAGTCAGACATAATCGCGCCTCGCCCCGATGTCTTCCCGCAACCGCGTCAGCGCCCGGTGCTGCGCGACGCGCACCGCACCCGGCGAGCTGCCGACGGCTTCGGCTGTCTCCTCCGCGCTCAGCCCGACCACGACACGCAGGATCAAAATTTCGCGCTGCTTCTCGGGCAAGACCGCGAGAAGCGCCTTCATCCGCTCCGACGACTCGGCGTCGAGAGCCATTTGCTCAGGCCCGGCCTCCCAGGTGGGGCGCTCGGGGAGATCGTCGGTGGGCTCGGCGCGGTTGCGCCCGGCCGCACGGTGGGCGTCTGCCACCTTGTGCGCCGCGATGCCGTAGACGAATGCCAAGAAGGGCCTCCCCTGGTCCCTGTAGCGAGGCAACGCCGTGATGGCGGCCAAGCACACCTCCTGAGCCACGTCGTCTGCTGATAGACCACTGCGATCCGTAGTTCCAAGCCGAGCCCGGCAATACCGGACCACGATCGGACGGACGATCTCCAGCACTTCTCGGAGCGCATCTCGATTGCCGGCCACCGCGTCAGCAACGACGGCATCGAGGTGTTCTCCCGAATTTGTCATCGATGACGGCGTCCTCAACGTTACGAGCCGAGCGCTTCTCGGCGACTTACCGACAATAACGATCCAACAACGTTCGACGCCGTCAGCGACGCCAGACGCCCCCGGCGCGGCGCACGATGTCCGCGGATTCGTCGCGGATCGCCGCAACCGCGTCCGTGCCCCAGGTGGCGCTGCCGATGTCCGCCAGCAAACTCGCCACGGCCCACCTCAACGGCACCAGCCCCGCCTTGCCCGCCGCGGCCAAAGCATCGTCGGCGGTGCTGCGAGCCTGGTCAATGCGGCCGGCGCAGCAGAACGCCGCGGCATGGATCACCTGGGACTTCACCTGGTGGCGAACGGACGGGAGGTCGGCCGCCAACTCGACGGCGCGCTCGGCGTGGTCGACCGCTGTGGCACCGTCGCCGCGGGCCATGGCCAGCTCGGCGGCCACCCAGTGCCAGCGGATCGGCAACCGAACGGGGCCAAGCGAGGCTATCGTTCGCGCCCGGTCGATCAGTGCCGCCGAAGCAGCGAAGCGTTCCATGCCCAGCGCGTCGGCGGCCAGTCCCAGGAGCGCGTCAGTGGAGGCTTCGGACTCGGAACCGGCGAGTGCCAAGGCCCGACCGTCCCACGCCCGGGCCTCCGCGTGGCCGCCGAGTTGGCGGATAAAGGACGCCTCGGTGCTGTGCGCCAGTGACGCGAGCGGGCCGTGGCGTAGAGCGCGTCGCAAGGCGGCGAGGTCGGCCGTCGCGATGGCGTAGCGGCCCTGCCCGCCCGCGGCGACAGCGCGCAACCACAGCTGCCGGGCAGTGCGCGCCGGAGGGAGCGGCCAATGGCCCGGTTCGTCGCCGAATGCTGCCGCGTCGAGCAGCGCCTCCGTCGTCATCTGCGAACCGCCCACGGCCTCAAAAAGATTGGTTAAAAGTTTGTGCAGTGGATGTTAACGCCATGTCAACTGCCGGGTCGGCACGGCCGCGAAGAGCAAGTCGCTTCTGCCGTCGGTTTCCGTTGAGCCGCAAAGATGAACGTGACGTAAATTCTCAAGCTGCGGTTATGCGGTTTCACACACCGCGTGGCTATTGACTGCCTTTCTGACGGTCCATACTTTGGCCACGAGTAGTCATCGGCGACATGTTCTCGGATCGTTCCACGACTCACCGTCCGGTTCACCATCTGAATGGTCGAATTGGACTCGGCGAGAGGGGTTTTCATGCCACAGCCAGAAGAGCTGCCCGGCCCCAATGCGGATGTCTGGGATTGGCAGATGCATGGGGTGTGCCGCGGCGCCGATTCGTCGATCTTCTTCCATCCCGACGGCGAGCGCGGCCGCGCTCGGTTGGCGCGCGAGATGCGTGCCAAGGAGATGTGCCGGCGCTGCCCGGTGATCACGCAGTGCCGCACGCATGCACTGTCGGTCGGCGAGCCGTATGGCATCTGGGGCGGGCTCTCTGAGTCCGAGCGGGAGTTCTTGTTGAAGCGGGGCATCCGCCGCACGGCATAGCGCACTTTCGGCGCGCTGAGACGCGCTGAGCGCCTCTGAACGCGCCGAAAGTTGATCAGTGGTGGTGATGGCCGTGGCCGTGACCGTCGTCCTCTTCCTCCGCCGGCTTCTCGACAATTGCGGTCTCCGTCGTGAGGATCATCCGCGCCACCGACGCCGCGTTGAGAACCGCCGACCTCGTGACCTTGACCGGGTCGACGACGCCGTCGGCAAGCAGGTCTCCGTACGCCAGCGTTGCCGCGTTGAGGCCCTGGCCCGCCGGCAGCTCTGCCACCTTACTGACGACGACCGCGCCGTCCATCCCCGCGTTCGTTGCGATCCAGAACAAGGGCGAGCTCAGCGCGCCGGCGAACACGTCGACGCCCAGCGCCTCGTCGCCGGACAGCGTGCCGCGCAACTTCTCCAGCGCGCCACGGGCTTTCACCAGCGCCGAGCCGCCGCCGGCGATGATGCCCTCCTCGACGGCTGCCTTGGCCGCCGCGACGGCATCCTCGACGCTTTCCTTGCGCTCCTTCAGAGCCGTCTCGGTCGCCGCGCCAACCTTGATCACCGCCACGCCGCCGGACAGCTTTGCCAGCCGCTCCTCAAGCTTCTCGCGATCCCAGTCCGAGTCGGTGGTCTCGATCTCGGCCCGCAGCTGCTTCGCGCGCGCCGCGATGTCCTCCTCGGTCCCGGCGCCCTCGACGATCGTCGTGGTGTCCTTCGTGACCACAACGCGGCGCGCCGAGCCGAGCACCTCGAGGCCGACCTCACGCAGCAGCAGGCCGACATCGGGGTTGACGACCTGGCCGCCGGTCACGACCGCGAGATCGTCGAGGAACGCCTTGCGACGGTCGCCGAAGAACGGCGCCTTGACCGCGACGGCCCGCAGCGTCTTGCGGATCGCATTGACGACGAGCGTCGACAGCGGCTCGCCCTCGACGTCCTCGGCGATGATTAGCAGCGGCTTGCCCGACTGCGCGACCTTCTCGAGCAGCGGCAGGAAATCGGGCAGCGAGCTGATCTTCTCCCGGTGCAGCAGCACGTACGCGTCCTCGAGCACGGCCTCCATCGCGTCGAAGTCCGTGATGAAGTACGCCGACAGGAAGCCCTTGTCGAACTGGACGCCGTCGGTGAGTTCCAGCTCTGTGGAAAGCGTCGACGACTCCTCGACGGTGACGACGCCGTCATGTCCGACCGTCGTCATCGCCTCGGCGACCATGTCGCCGATCTCGGGGTCGCGCGACGACACGGTGGCCACCTGTGCGATCGAGTTCTTGTCGGTCACCGGCGTCGCCGACGCGAGCAGCGCCTCCGAAACGGCGTCGGCGGCCTTCCCGATCCCGGCACCCAGTGCGATCGGGTTCGCGCCGGCAGCCACAAGCCGCAGACCGCCTTTCACGATCGCCTGCGCCAGCACCGTGGCCGTCGTCGTGCCGTCACCGGCGACGTCGTTGGTCTTCGTCGCCACCGACTTGACCAGCTGAGCGCCCAGGTTCTCGAACGGGTCCTCCAGCTCGATCTCGCGCGCGATCGTCACACCGTCGTTGGTGACGGTGGGGCCGCCAAATGCCTTGGCCAGCACCACATGTCGGCCGCGCGGGCCGAGAGTCACCCGGACCGTGTCGGCCAGCTTGTCGACCCCGGCTTCCATTGCGCGACGGGCGGTTTCGCTGTACTCAATCTGCTTGCTCATCTGATTCCTCGGTTAACGCGCACCGCCCCGGAAATCCGCCGCGCAAACGGTGGATCGCCGGGGCGGAACACGGTGTTTATTTATTGACGACAGCCAGCACGTCGCGGGCGGAGAGGATCAGGTACTCCTCGCCGTTGTACTTGATCTCGGTGCCGCCGTACTTGCTGTAGATGACGACGTCGCCCTCGGACACGTCCAGCGGGATCCGCTTCTCGCCGTCCTCGTCCCAGCGGCCGGGGCCGACGGCCACGACGGTGCCTTCCTGCGGCTTCTCCTTCGCGGTGTCAGGAATGACCAGACCGGACGCGGTCGTGGTCTCGGCCTCGTTGGCCTGGACGAGGATCTTGTCCTCGAGTGGCTTGATGTTCACCTTCGCCACGATGTGAGCCCTCCACTTATCTGGGTGCGGCCCGGGCCTGTCCCGGACCGTATTGCTGTTCGGCATTTCAGGTTTCGGCATGCGCTACCGCCGGTTGCGTCGTCGTCGCGGGTGCCGACCCAAGACGGCAGCGCGCCTGCCACCTAGCACTCTATACATGCGAGTGCTAGCACTCAAGGGCGGGCTCGGCCACCTACGAATCGACCTACGACGCCACCTGAGATCTGACGACCGGCAGCCCCGGATCTGCGGCCGCAGACAGCGGTGACGGCCGGGCCCCGGCAGCGATCAAGTGCGCGGCCAGTGACGCGATCATCGCCCCGTTGTCGGTGCACAACCTGGGCCGCGGCACCCTCAGCGTGATCCCGGCCGCCTCGCAACGCCGTTCGGCGAGCTCGCGCAGTCGCGAGTTCGCGGCCACCCCGCCGGCAATCAGCAGCGTCGTGACGTCGAGTTGTTCCGCCGCCCGCACCGCTTTCGCGGTCAGCACGTCGGCGACCGACTCTTGAAAACCGGCGGCGACGTCGGCCGCGCTGTAGTCCGGATGTCGCTGTAAATAACGAGCCACCGCGGTCTTCAGGCCCGAGAAGCTGAACGCAAACGGGTCGTCGCGGGGACCGGTCATGCCCCGCGGGAACACGACGGCTTCGGCGTTCCCGGTGCGCGCGAGGTCGTCGAGCGGCTTGCCGCCCGGATAGCCGAGCCCGAGCAGCCGGGCCACCTTGTCGTAGGCCTCGCCGGCCGCATCATCCACGGTGCCGCCCAACTCGACGATCGGTTCGCCCAGCGACCTTAGATGCAGCAGGTTGGTGTGCCCGCCGGACACCAACAACCCAATGCACTCGGGCAGCGGCCCGTGTTCGTACACGTCGGCGGCGAGGTGTCCGCCGAGGTGGTTGACCGCGTAAAACGGCACCTCCCATGCGGCGGCATACGCCTTCGCCGCAGCCACGCCCACCATCAGCGCCCCGGCCAAGCCCGGTCCGATCGTCGCCGCGACCGCGTCGGGCTTTTCGATTCCGGCCGCCGCCAGCGCTCGGCGCATCGTCGGCCCGAGCGCCTCGAGGTGTGCGCGCGACGCGATCTCCGGGACGACACCGCCAAACCGGGCATGCTCGTCGACGCTGGAGGCGACCTCGTCGGCGAGCAGCGTCACAGTACCGTCGGCGGCGAGCTCGGCGATGCCGACACCTGTTTCGTCGCAAGAGCTTTCGATCGCGAGCACCTTCATTTCTTCGGCCGCCTCATCGTGTACGCGTCGGCGCCGCTCACCCGGTAATACCGCTTGCGCACACCGACTTCGACGAAGCCCGCGCTGCGGTACAGCGAGATCGCGGCCTCGTTATCGGTGCGCACCTCGAGGAAGACGGCGCCACGAGCGTGCTGCAGCAGCTCGTCGAGCAGCCGTCGCCCGATGCCCTGGCCCTGAAACCCAGGGTCGACGCCGATGGTGTGGATTTCGTACTCGTGCGGTGGCAGCCGGCCGAGGCGGGTGATGCCGGCATAACCGACGAGCTTCTCGTCACAACGAGCCGCGATGTAGCGGTTGTGCTTGCCGCGGAGTTCAGACAGGAACGCCGACGCGGGCCACGGGTCGTCGCCGTCGAAGAGCTGCGCCTCCAGTTCGGCGCAGCGTGCGGCGTCGTCGGGGGTCAGCTTGTCGATTGTGATCATGCCGTCGCCTGGCGTTCGGCAAGGGTCTTGGCATCGGGGCGACGTAAGTACAACGGCACCAACGGCTTTGGCTGTTCTGTCCAGTTGCTGACGGCGCGGGTGAGGCCAACGGGGGTCGGGTGCGCCATCTCCACGACGGTGGCGCCGTCGTGCGGTACGTCGGCAGGAGCGTTGACCGCGGGACCGTCGGTGCGCACGCCGTCGCGGTAGCGCGCCCAGTACACCTCGCGCCGGCGGGCGTCAGTGACGACGAGCACGTCGCCGGTGGTGTCTGCGGCGATGGCGTCCAGGCTGCACACACCGTGCACCGGGACGCCCAGCGCGTGACCGAAGGCGGCCGCCGTGGCCATGCCCACCCGCAGTCCGGTGAACGGCCCCGGCCCGCAGCCCACCACCACGGCGTCCAGGTCGCCCATCGTCAGGCTTGCATCTTGAAGAGCCGCAAGAGCATTCGGAGTAAGAGATTCGGAGTGCGCCCGGGCACCGACGGTGACGCGCTGGGCAAGCAGTTCGACGACACCGCCGTCGCGACGCACGATGCCCGCGGTGACGGCGGGTGTGGCCGTGTCGAGCGCGAGCACGATCATCGGTGCCATTCCCATGTCGCCGTGCGGGTTTCGTCGTCCTTGAAGCACAATCGCACGTCGAGGTGACGTTCGGACAGCCGTTCGGCCAGTCCCTCACCCCATTCGACGACGACGACGGCCTCGTCCAGGTCGGTGTCGAGGTCGAGGGAGTCCAGCTCGGCGGTCAGATCCGTTGCGCCGTCCCGTAGCCGATACATGTCGACGTGCACCATCGCAGGCGCGCCCGCACGACGCGCGCGATGAACCCGCGCCAGCACGAAGGTCGGAGAGATCACCTCACCCGTGACATCCATAGCCTCGGCAATTCCCTTGGCCAGCACTGTCTTTCCTGCACCGAGCGGACCGGACAACACGACGACGTCGCCCGCCCTCAGATCCGCACCGAGCCGGGCACCCAGCTTGAACGTGTCATCGGCGGTCGGCAGTGTCGCGCTGGCACCGCGTTCCTCGCGCAAGCGCTCGTCAGCCAACTCGGCGGACCTTCTCCCGCACACGACGCGCCAACGAGACAAGCTTGGACGGCGTCGCACGCTCCACCAACCGGACCAGCGCGTCGTCAACCACTTCCGGGCGCTCCAGCTCTACCAAATGACCGGCGCCGTGAACCACCACCAGCTCACACTTCGGCAGGGCCGCCGCCATCTCGCGCGAGCCACTGACCAAGGTGAGCAGATCGCGGTCGCCGCAGATGATCAGCGTCGGGATCTTCGCCAGCACCTCGAGCCCGGCCCGCTCCTCGTGCACCTCCAGCGCATGCAGGAACTCGACCATCGTCTCGATCGGTGTGTCATGAATCATCTTCTCCGAGAACGCAACCACCGAGGGGCTAACCCGCTCGTCGCCGTAGGCCGCCGTGCGTAGGATCGGGCTGATCAATCCGCGGGCCGAACCGCGGGCACGATGGACGAGTTTCGGAGAGTAGCGCGCCGCGAACCGGACGGCCTCGAGCGCCGGGTTCTTGAGGATCTCGCCCAGCGGCGAACGCGAAACACCTTCGGCGGCAGAGGAAATGAGCGCAACACCGACGACCCGCGAGCCGTAGTACTGCGGGAACTGCCGGGCGTGAGACAGCACGGTCATTCCGCCCATCGAATGCCCGACCAGCACGACGGGCCCGCGCGGGACCATCGCCTGCAGCACGCTTTCCAAGTCGCGGCCGAGCTGCTCGATGGTGTAGGTCTCGATCGGCGCACGCGCAGACTGGCCGTGGCCGCGGTGGTCGTACAGCACCATCCGGACCTGCTCGCCCCACTCCTTTTCCAGGCGTGCGCGTTGAAAGTGGTACGCGCCCATGCACATACAAAAGCCGTGAGCGAACACGACTGTCAGCGGTGCGTCGGCAGGCCCGACCTCGCGAACCGCGAGCGCGACGCCGTCTTCTGTGGTGACGACACTGGCGCGGTCGGCGTCCAACAGCGTGAAGTCCTCCGTGGCGTGCGGGTCGTCGACCGACTCCCGGGTCCGCATCGCGCGCGCCGTCGAGACGCCCGCCAAGGTGCCGACCGCGGCCAGACCCGCGACGCCGGCCATCCAGCGGGCCTCTTTTGCGCGACGTCGTCCGACCTGCTCGCCGTTGGCCATCTTGGCAAGCTTCTCGGCGTTGCGCGCCGCGGTGCGGGCAAGCCGCTCGTCTATGCGTGTCGCGCGCTGCGCTTGCCGCTCGGATCGCTTGTCACTCAATGCTTCCGCCCTGACGGTAGACACGGGTGACGCGGCCGCGCGGACTCGTCACCACCTCGTAGTGGATGGTCTCGAGCAAATCGGCCCACTCCTGGGCGGTCGGTTCGCCCTGGGTGCCGGGCCCGAAGAGGATCGCGGTATCGCCTTCGCGCACAGCGGTTTCGCCCGGACCGAGGTCGACGACGAACTGGTCCATGCAGATCCGCCCGACGTTGGGTCGCCGCCGCCCGTTGATCATCACGTCGAAGCGGCCGCTGAGGCCGCGGTACACCCCGTCGGCGTACCCGATCGGGATCAGCGCCAGCGTGGTGTCCCGGTCTGCGATCCATGTGTGGCCGTACGACACGCCGTCGCCGGCGGACACCGACTTCACCAGAGCCACAGGGCATCTCAGCGTCATCGCAGGAATCAGTCCCATCTGCCCTCGCTCAGGCAGCGGGCTCAGCCCGTACACCGCAATGCCGGGACGGACCATGTCGAACGCCAGGTCGGGCCGTGACATCGCCGCGGGCGAGTTCGACAGATGCGCGATCTCATACCGCACGCCAGTCGACTTGGCCTGCGCCAGCATGTCGGTAAACCGTTGTGCCTGAAGATCGTTGGTGGGATGGTCGGGTTCGTCGGCGTGGACCATGTGCGACATGAAACCGCGCACCCTAATCGCCTCGGCGGCCTGCGCGCGCAGCAGCGCATCGAGCATGGCCGGGTACTCAGCGGCGCTGACTCCGTTGCGGTTCAGGCCGGTGTCGACTTTCACGGTCACAGTTGCCGACACGCCGGTGCGGGTGACGGCGTCGAGCACGTCAGAGAGTTGACGCACGGACGACACCGCGAGCTGGATGTCGGCTTGCAGCGCGGGCGCGAAGTCGGTGCCGGGAGGATGCAGCCACGCGAGGATCGGCGCGGTCAGTCCGTCACGGCGTAGCGCGAGCGCCTCGTCGATGGTGGCGACCCCCAGTTCGTCGGCGCCGGCAGCCAACGACGCCTGCGCGACGCGGGTAGCGCCGTGGCCGTAGCCGTCGGCCTTGACGACGGCCATCACTGCCGCTGAGCCGGCGTGATCGCGCAGGACGGCGATGTTGTTGGCAATCGCGTCGAGGTCGACCACGGCTTCGGCCATGGGCGTCAACGAGGTGCTCAGCGGAGTCGAGGGCATGTCGCCGCCAATTCTCCCAGAGAGCGCCGAGAGCGCGCGTGCCCGTCGTCCTCAGTGGGCGAAGTGCTGCTGTTCGTTGAAGTGTCCGCCGGGCTTCAGCTCGTCCATGTGGGCTACCACCTTCTCCAAGTCTTCGCATAGCGACCGCGCGAGGTCCGCCGAAAACCCTTCTCGCACAACAATTCGCAGCACAGAGATGTTCTCCGCACCCGTCGGCATCGTGTAGGCCGGCACCTGCCAGCCGTACGCGCGCAGGCCCGCGGACACGTCGAATTCGGTGTACCCGAAGTCCTTGGCCAGCCGGAACGCGACGACCGGGATGGCCGAACCGTCCGCGATCACGTCGAAATGCTTGGAGTCGCGCAGCCGGTCGGACAGCCAGCGTGCCGTCGACGACAGAGCGTGCATGACCTGGGAATATCCGGCCCGGCCGAGCCGCAGGAAGTTGTAGTACTGGCCGACGACCTGGTTGCCCGGCCGCGAGAAGTTGAGCGTGAACGTCGGCATGTTCCCGCCGAGATAGTTCACTCGGAACACCAGGTCTTCCGGCAGGTGGTCCTTGTTGCGCCACACCACAAAGCCGATGCCGGGATACGTCAGCCCGTACTTGTGGCCGCTGACATTGATCGACGCCACCCGCGGCAGCCGGAAATCCCACTCGAGGTGCGGGTGCAGGAACGGCACCACGAACCCGCCGCTGGCCGCATCCACGTGCACCGGAACGTCGGGCCCGCCGTCCGCGGCCAGCTTGTCCAGTGCCGCACAGATCTCGGCGATCGGCTCGAGTTCGCCGGTGTAAGTGGAGCCGAGGATCGCCACCGCGCCGATCGTGTCCTCGTCGACGTGCTCGAGGACTTGTTCGGGCGTGATGATGAACCGGTCCTGTCCCATCGGCAGATACCGTGGCTCGACTTCGAAGTAGCGGCAGAACTTCTCCCACACGACCTGAACGTTGGCTCCCATCACCAGGTTTGGCGTGCGCGTCTTCCAGTCCTCTGAGTTCTTTCCAGCGAATCGCTGCTTCCACCGCCACTTCAGCGCGAGCCCGGCGAGCATGACCGCCTCGCTCGATCCAATCGTCGAAACGCCGATCGCGCTGGACGGGTCGTCGTCGCGCAGGTTCTCGGCGTGGAACAGGTCGGCGACCATGCAGACGCACCGCTGCTCGATCGCCGCGGTCGCCGGGTATTCGTCTTTGTCGATCATGTTCTTGTCGAACGTCTCGGCCATCAGCTTCTCCGCCTGCGGGTCCATCCACGTGGTGACGAACGTCGCGAGGTTCAGCCGTGAGCTGCCGTCGAGCATCAGTTCGTCATGGATGAACCGGTAAGCGGCGTCGGGGTGCATCGCCTCGTCGGGCAACCGCAGCGCGGGGATCGGATCGCATTCCAGCCGTCCCGTGTAGGCAGGCGTAATCGATGCCGACGGACGCGAAACACTAGGCATGACAAGTCCTTTCGTTACAACGCGGCGACTGCTGAGCGGATGTGGGCGAGAATGCGCGACGCCGATGTGGGCGCCGGCTTCGGGCCGGGGTCGGCGGACGAGAGGTTCGCGGCGCGGGCATGGACGAACGCCGCCGCGGCGGCGGCCTCCGCGGCGGGCAGTCTTGACGCCAAGAGCGCGCCGATCATGCCGGACAGCACGTCGCCGGATCCGGCGGTGGCAGCCCATGATTGGCCTGCAGGGTTCAGGTATACAGGCCCCTCGGGGTCTGCGATCACCGTCACGTTGCCTTTGAGAAGGACTGTGACGCCCAGCTTTTCGGCCAGCGCGCGAGTCGCGCCGACGCGGTCGTCGCCTGGCGGCTCGCCGGCCAACCTTGCGAACTCCCCGGCGTGGGGCGTGAGCACCGTCGGCGCCGGCCGTGATCTGACGACATCGGGATGCGCGGCCAGGATCGTCAGCGCGTCGGCGTCAACGATCACCGGCAAGTCGGTGTCGAGCGCGAACCAGAGCGCCGCGGCGCCGACGTCATCGGTGCCGATGCCCGGCCCGACGACCCAGGCCTGCACCCGTCCCGCGGACTCGGCACTGGGTGAGGCGATGACCTCCGGCCATTGCGAAAGCACTTGCGGCCCTGCGCTTCCCGCGTATCGCACCATTCCGGATGTTGCCGCCACTGCGGCGCCCGTGCACAAAACCGCCGCGCCGGGGTACGTCGAGGACCCGGCCAGGATGCCGGTGACGCCCTGCGTGTACTTGTCGTCGCGCGCGCCGGGCCGCGGCCACCGCGCAGCGACGTCGGCGGCCTCGAAGCCGAGCATGTTCGTGGGCGGCAAGTCCAACCCGATGTCGACGAGTTCGACGCGACCGCAGTCGCCAAGCGCATGCACGGGTTTCAACCCGCCGAACGTGACGGTCAACGCTGTGTGCACATGTGGACCACTGGCCGCCCCCGTGTGCGGGTCGAGTCCGCTGGGAATGTCGACGGCCACCACAGGGATGCCTGCCGTATCGACCGCGTCGAACACCTCGGCGGCCGCTGGCCGCAGGGGGCCGGAGCCCGAGATTCCCACCACGCCGTCGATCACCAAATCCGTTTGAGGGGGCACGGATTCGACCACCCGGCCGCCCGCGCGCAGGAATGCGGCCAATCCCTTCTTGTGCGTCTTCTCCGGGCTCAGCAGCACCGCCGCCGCAGACGCCCCGCGCCGGCGCAAGAATGTCGACGCCCACAGCGCGTCGCCGCCGTTGTCACCCGACCCGACGACCGCGCAGATGCGCCGGCCCGCCACTGCTCCCGTACGCGTAACCAGCTCGCGGGCAATGGCGATCGACAACGGGTATGCGGCGCGGCGCATCAACGCACCGTCGGGCAGGCAGGCGAGGAGGGGAGCTTCCGCGTCGCGGATCGCGTCGACGGTGTAGTAGTGCCGCATCGGAATCAGGATCGCATGCCTGGCGACGCGACGGGCAGCCCTCGTGATTTGGCCACCGTTGCCATTCGTCGGTCGTAGGTGACGAAGGCGACAAGATCCCTGCCGAGTGTTTCTGCGCTGGCGACGTGGATCGCGTCAAGCGCTTTCAGACGATCCGGCAACGCGACGGCGCTGTCACGGATTCTGGAAGTGATGCCGATTTCGCTGTACTCACGCAGAAGCCGTGTCATGAGGTTCGGAAAGGTGCCAACGCGATCGCAGTTGCGCACGGTCTCGATCAAACCGACAGTGCTGGTCACTCCACGCAAGTCTGAGTGACTGAGTAGAAACGACTGCAGTTTGGCGAAGTTCGGCCGCTCGAGCACGTGAGTGATTAGTGCCGACGCATCCAGGTAGATCACGGCTTCGCGTCGCCGGTAGCGTCGCCTCTAGCCTCCAGTTCCTCCCTAAGCTCGCGCTCCCAGTCCCTCTCGCCATAACGATCCTCAAGAAGCAGTTGGAGCGGATCGGGTGCGCCTTCGGGGAGCTTGAAGTGCGTAAACGTGTCGAGGTCAGCCAAGGTCTTCTCAGATAATCTCAGCGCCCCGGATTCGACAAGCTCCTCGATGCGGCTTCGCTTCTTCTGCTGACCAGGGATCAGCGTCGCGATGACCTTGCCATGGCGGGTGATTTCGATGATCTCGCCCTTTTCGGCCCGGGAGAACATCGCGCTGGGGTTGTAGGAGAACTCACGCACAGAAACCGTCGTCACCATGCCATCCTCCAACCGCCAGATGTACCTACATGTAGGTACATCTTACCTACTATCGCGCTTCCTATCTCGCCGAATGCAGCCACGGTTCGCGCCAGCCCGGGTAGCCGGCGACGAGCTTGTTCGCGCCAGCAGGCCCCCACGAGCCGGGTTTGTACATCTCGACGGGAGGTGGCGCGTCGAGCAGAGGCTGGATGACCCGCCACGTCTCCTCGATGCCGTCCTCGCGGGTGAAGTGGCTGGGGTCGCCGCGCATCGCATCGCACAGCAGCCGCTCGTAGGGTTCGGGCGCCTCGCCGAGTTCCTCGGCGAAGATCAGCGAGAGGTCGACCGTTCGGGTCTTGTTGGCGCCCGGTTCTTTCGCCTGCACGACGAAGTCGGCACCCGGGTTGGGGTCGATGCGCAAGATGAGTTCGTCGGGATCCGGATTGTTGTGCGAGAAAGCAAGTTTGGGCGGTCGCTTGAAGATGATGCGAATTTCGGTGTCGCGCACGGGAAGTGACTTCCCCGCCCGCAGAAAGAACGGCACTCCCGACCACCGCCAGTTGTCGATCTCCAACCGCAGTGCGGCAAACGTCTCGGTTTGCGAGTCCGCCTTGACGCCGGGTACCGATCGATACCCGTCGTACTGGCCGCGCACGTAGTGCTTGGGATCCACTGCCGGGATGGCTCGGAACACCTCGACCCGTTTGTCGCGCTGCCCGTCGGCGTCGGGCGAACTCGGCGGCTCAGATGCGAACAACCCGATCAGCTGCAGCAGGTGGTTCTGCACGACGTCGCGCAGCGCGCCGACCGGGTCGTAGAACGCGCCGCGATCCTCCACCCCGAAGTCCTCGGCCATCGTGATCTGCACGCACTGGATGCGGTCGCGGTTCCACAGCGGCTCGAAGACAGTGTTGGCGAACCGCAGAAACAGGATGTCCATCGCCGGTTCCTTGCCGAGAAAGTGGTCGATGCGAAAGATCTGCCACTCCTCCAACAGCACGCGCAGTTCGGCGTTGAGCGCTCTGGCCGATGCGAGGTCATGCCCGAAGGGTTTCTCCACGACGACGCGCGCCTGGCTGGTCAGGTTCGCGTGCGCCAGCCCCTCGACGACGCGGGCGAACAGCGACGGCGGAATCTCCAGGTAGAAGACGGGATGGTGCCGTCCGTCGACGGCCTTGGCGACACGGTCGTAAGTCTTCGCGTCGTCAAAATTGCCCGAGACCATCGACAAACGCTCCGCGAAGCGGCTGAAGACTTCGTCATCGACGTCCTCGCCGCTGTCCTCGATGGCACGGCGGGCGTGTTTTCGCAGGGTCGCCACTGACCAGTCGTCGAGCGCGACGCCGACGATCGGGCAGTCGAGCATGCCGCGACGCTCCAGCCGGTACAGCGAGCGGAACGTCATCTTCTTCGCCAGATCTCCGGTGATGCCGAAGATCACCAGCACGTCCGCCTGCGCCGAGTTCATCGCACTACTTCTTCTCGGCGTGGCCGCCGAATTCGCTGCGCATGGCCGAGAGGATCTTGTCGGCGAACTGCCCGAGCTGACGCGACTCGAACCGCTCGTAGAGCGACGTCGTGATGACCGGGAGCGGGACCCCTTCGTCGACCGCGGCGAGCACCGTCCATCTGCCCTCGCCCGAGTCAGACACCCGGCCGGTGAAGTCGTCGAGCTCGGGCGAGCGGGCGAACGCGTCAGCAGTCAGGTCGATCAGCCAGGACCCGATGACCGATCCCCGCCGCCACACCTCGGCGACCTCGCCGACGTCGATGTCGTACTTGTACGCCCATGCGTCGCGCAAAGGCGTTGTCTCGGCATCGGATTCCTCGGTGAGCGTGCCCACGTTGGCGTGCTTGATGACGCTCAGTCCCTCAGCGATCGCGGCCATCATCCCGTACTCGATACCGTTGTGCACCATCTTCACGAAATGCCCTGCGCCGCTTGGCCCGCAGTGCAGATACCCGTGCGCAGCGGTGCCGTCGCGTTTTCGGCTCGGCGTCGGCTCGGCGCTACCTGACCCGGGAGCGATTGTCTTGAAGATCGGGTCCAGCCGGGTCACGACGTTGGTTTCGCCGCCGATCATCAGGCAGTAGCCGCGGTCGAGTCCCCAGACCCCGCCGCTGGTTCCGCAGTCCACATAGTGAATGTTCTTGTCTGCGAGGCGCTTTGCCCGGGTGATGTCGTCGCGGTAATAGGAGTTGCCGCCGTCGATCACCACGTCGTCCGCGTCGAGCAGCGTGACGAGTTGGTCGAGCGTCGAGTCGACGATGCCGGCGGGAAGCATCAGCCACACGGCACGGGGCTTGTCCAGCTTGGTGACGAAGTCCGCCAAGGACGTGGAACCGGTCGCACCCTCGCCTTCGAGCTCCTTGACCGTGTCGGCGTTGACGTCGTAGACCACGCACCGATGCCCGTCGCGCATGAGCCGCCGGACGAGGTTAGACCCCATTCGGCCCAGGCCAATCATGCCGAGCTGCATCGGTGTATCCGTCGTCATCGCCACTCCGTTCATCGATCTGCCTGTGCGCCAATACGTTACGCGTCGCGCCTGGCCCGCCCCTGCGCTTGGAGTACCCGGCTTGCACAGAAAGCAGTCAGCGCACGCATAGTGTGCGAACCTTTACCCCATCGTGTTGCAAATGTGACTGTTGTAAAGCAGTGTTCCAAAAGTGACTTGGGCGCAACAAGCGTCCTGCCCTACATTTGAGGATCACCATGAGCGCACCACAACACCGACGGGTCGCCGTCCGAGCACTGGCAGCCGGCGTCGGAGCGATCGCCGCGGCTGGGCTGCTGGCGGCCCCGGCCCAGGCCGACGACACGTCGGACGCCTTTTTGTCCGCGCTCAGCAACGCGGGCATCGGCTACAACGACCCGTCGAGCGCGGTTGCGCTGGGCCAGTCCGTGTGCCCGATGTTGGCTCAGCCCGGCGGAAACTTCGCCAGTGTCGCGTCGAGCATGACAGGCAACAACGGCCTGTCCGCGGATATGACGGGGCTGTTCACCAGCATCGCGATTTCGATGTACTGCCCCTCGATGATGAGCTCGCTGGCCAACGGCGACTGGCTGAACAGCGGCGGCGGCATACCGGGATTGTCGAACGGGGGCATACCCGGACTGCCGTTCCAGATCCCCGGCCTGCCAGGGCAATAACGGCTATCGCGCCCGCCGGCTCGCCGAAATCTGCGCCAGGGCTGTGATCGCCTCGAATTCCACAGCCCTCCTGCAGAATTCGGCGCGCTCGACGACGATTACTCGACCGTGACGGACTTCGCCAAGTTGCGCGGCTTGTCGACGTCGTAGCCGCGGGCCTGCGCTACGGCAGCGGCGAACACCTGCAACGGGATCGTCGACAGCAGCGGCTGGAAAAGCGTTGACACCGCGGGGATTTCGAACAGGTGGTCGGCGTAGGGCCGCACGGTGTCGTCACCCTCTTCGGCGATGACGATCGTCACCGCGCCGCGTGCCTGAATCTCGCGAATGTTGGACAACAACTTCGCGTGCAGCATCGCCGACCCTTTCGGCGACGGCATCACGACGATCACCGGCAGCCCGTCTTCGATCAGTGCGATCGGCCCGTGCTTCAGCTCGCCCGCGGCGAACCCCTCGGCGTGCATGTACGCCAGCTCCTTGAGCTTCAGCGCGCCCTCCAACGCCACCGGGTAGCCGACGTGGCGGCCGAGGAACAGCACGGTCGACGACGTCGCGAACCGGCGTGCGACCTCCGCGAACGGCTCGATCTGGTCGAGCACCCGCGTCACCAGCGGCGGCATCGCCTCCAGCGCGTGGTACTCGCGTGCGACCTCGTCGGGGTATTTCGTGCCGCGCGCCTGCGCCAGCGCCAGCCCGACGAGATAGTTCGCGGCGATCTGTGCGAGGAACGTCTTCGTCGACGCGACGCCGATCTCCGGGCCTGCCCGCGTGTACAGCACGGCGTCGCATTCGCGCGGGATCTGGCTGCCGTTGGTGTTGCAGATTGCGAGCACCTTGGCCTTCTGCTCCTTGGCGTGCCGCACCGCTTCGAGCGTGTCGGCGGTCTCGCCGGATTGAGAGATTGCGACGACGAGCGTGCTGCGGTCGAGAACTGGGTCGCGGTAACGGAATTCGCTGGCCAGCTCGACCTCGACGGGCAGCCGCGTCCAGTGCTCGATCGCATACTTCGCCAACAGCCCGGAGTGGTATGCGGTGCCGCACGCCACGACGAACACCTTGTCGATCTCGCGTAGCTCCTGGTCGGACAGGCGCTGCTCGTCGAGCACGATGCGGCCGTCGACGAAGTGCCCGAGCAGCGTGTCGGCCACTGCAGTGGGTTGCTCGGCGATCTCCTTGAGCATGAAGTACTCGTAGCCGCCCTTTTCGGCGGCAGAGAGATCCCAGTCGATGTGAAACTTGCGGTAGTCGTCGGTGGTGTGGCCGTGAAAGTCGGTGATGAGGTAGTCGTCGGCGGTGATGACGACCGCCTGGTTCTGCCCGAGTTCGACGGCCTCGCGGGTGTATTCGATGAACGCCGCCACATCGGACGCGATGAACATCTCGCCGTCGCCGACACCGATCACAAGCGGCGTCGACCTACGAGCCGCCACGATCGTGCCGGGCTCGTCGGCGCTGGCGAACACCAGCGTGAAATGCCCCTCGAGTTGGCGCACGACCGCCAACACCGAAGCGGGGAAGTCGCCCGCGGTGTCACCCGACGCGTACTGCCGGCTCAGCAGGTGCACGGCGACTTCGGTGTCGGTGTCGCTCGCGAACTCGACCCCGGCCGCTTCCAGTTCGTGGCGCAAGACGGCGTAGTTCTCGATGATCCCGTTGTGCACGACGGCGAACTTGCCCGTGGCGTCGCGATGCGGGTGCGCGTTGCGGTCGGTGGGCCGGCCGTGGGTGGCCCAGCGGGTGTGGCCGAGCCCGGCGTGACCGAGCAGCGACGACGGGTCCGCGGCGCTGAGCGCCTTGTCGAGGTTGGCCAGCGCCCCCGCACGCCGCTCGACGGCTATCCCCCCGTTTCCGTCGAGCACGGCGATGCCCGCCGAGTCGTAACCGCGGTACTCCATGCGGTGCAGCGCAGCCACGACGACGTCGCAGGCGTCACGCTGCCCGACGTAGCCGACAATGCCGCACATAGGTCATCAGGGTACGCGGCAGGCCCTCTTCGCGATTTGGGCTACGGTTCTGTCATGGCCAGCACCCGCAAGATCTTCAGCGCGCTGACCCGTCGCGGGCCTCACCGCGTTTTGCGCGGTGACCTGGCCTTTGCCGGGCTGCCGGGGGTGGTGTACACACCCGAGGAGGGTTTCAATCTGCCCGCGGTGGTGTTCGGTCACGACTGGCTGACGTCGGCCGACCGCTACCACAAGACCCTGGAACATCTGTCGTCGTGGGGCATCGTCGCGGTGGCCCCGGACACCGAACGCGGACTGGCGCCGTCGGCGGCGAACTTCGCCTACGACCTGGGCACCACCCTGGACATCGTCGCCGGTGTGCGGCTGGGGCCCGGCCAGATCAGCGTGCACCCCTCGAAGCTCGCAGTTGCCGGGCACGGCTTCGGCGCTTCGGCGGCGGTGTTGACAGCGGCCGCCCGCGCTAGCGGGTCGAAATTCGCGCCGAAAGCCGTCGCCGCCGTCTTCCCGACGGTGTCCAGCCCAGCAGCGGAGCAGGTGGCTGCGGCGCTGAAGATCCCAGGCTTGGTGCTCACCGCGCCGGGCGATCCGCAGACGTTGCGCTCGAACGCCGTGGAACTTTCGCGAGCGTGGGACGGGGCGGTCCTGCGGACTGTGAGCAAGGCGAAGGCCGGCGGCCTACCGGAGGGCCGGCGGATGGCCCGCGTGGCCGGGCTGCCCGGCGCCGACTCCAGCACACAGAAGCTCGTGCGGGCGCTGCTGACCGGTTATCTGCTGTCAGTGCTCAGCGGGGACAAGACATACCGCGATTTCGCCGATCCCGAGGCGGAGCTGCCGAAGACGGAGCTTCCGGACCCCGACGAGGATCCCGCGGCGATCGAGGACAAGGTCGTCGCACTCCTCAAACCCTAGGGGCGATCGTCGGCGGGCGGTACGCTTGCTGCTGATCGGCGGGTCGCAGGATGCGGCGGTCGAATTCTGCTGCGGGAGTGGGCGGTTGGATGTCGGCCATCGTTTTGGTGTAGTCGGCGAGGATCTCGGCGAACCGGTCGTTGACGTTTGTCATTGGCCGGCCTGCGGCAGTTGGTCGGCGGCGATCTCACACG
The DNA here is from genome assembly GCA_035651275.1 of Mycobacterium sp. GTDB lineage: Bacteria > Actinomycetota > Actinomycetes > Mycobacteriales > Mycobacteriaceae > Mycobacterium. Next base: position 28,273 of record DASRFZ010000291.1, read on the forward strand.
GCGTCTTGGCTTCATCGGCCGGCGGAGGCGGGGGTGGCGGCTGCTCGGCAGGGGCAGGCGGCTCGGCGGGTGGCGGCGGCGGCTCGGCGGGTGGCGGCGCAACCGGCGGCTCGGGCGCGGCCGTCGGTCCGGGCGCGGCCGTCGGTCCGGGCGCGTCGCTGGCAACAGGTGCCGGCGGCGGGTTCGGTGCATGCGCGTGTTCGCCTGCGTGGCAATCTCTTTCGGCTTCCTTCGGAGTTTGCTTCGACTTGTCAACTTCGGGCTTGTCGTCCTTGGATTGGTCGTCCTTCCGCTCGTCGTTCGCGGGCTTGTCGGACGGGTCTTTCGCCGGATCAGGAGAAGCATCGTGAAGGAGATTCTTCGCGGGTGAGGTCAGCCCGGACAGCGCGTCGGCGAAGCGCTGCGGCAAGCCGTCGAGTTGACCCATCGACGGCACGCCGGGCATCGCCGGCATGCCGCCCATCGCTGGAAGGCCGCCGGCTGTGGCCGGAACCGACTGAGCCGCAGGAGGATTGGTGGCCATGCCCGGAGGGACGGCCGCATACGACGGCATCGGCGCAGCCGGTGGCACCGACGGTGCCGGCGGCGGTGCCAGTGGCGACGACGCCGCGGCCGGAGCGGTGACCGGCGCAGGTCCGCGAGCGGGCGACGCGCCGTCGCTGTCGTTGCCCTCGTTGTCGTGTGACGTTGGCTCGGGACCGCCGAAGTCCGGTGGCACGTCGAACTGCGAGGCGGGCGCCGATGTCAGGCTCTTGGTCGCCGCATCGTAGCTGTCACCGATCGACGCGATCGCGCTCCGCGCGGCGGTCAGCCAGTCGCCTCGAATGTCGTTGTCCACAAATGGCTTTACCTGCCGGTCGACGAGTTCGCTTGCGGTAGCACGGTCCCCAACTCCGGTGTTGACGGTTTGTGCCGCAGCGAGCCACGCCGGGCGCTCGGATCGGTGGCGATCGTCAATCGCGATCAGTGTGGCCACCTTCGTGTCGACGATTTGCCACAACGCGTCACGCAGTCCGGTCAGCGCCTCCACCGACCCGCGCACGGCGCCGGCAACACGGTCAGCGGCATCGCAATGCCGACGCACGAAGTCCGCGGCCGACGCTCCGCCGTCACCGTGCCACGCGTCCGCGAGGCGTGCGAGCTGGTCGCGTTGCTGGCCCAGTGCTTGACCCGCCGCGTCTGCAACGTGCCTCATCGTCGTGCAGTCGGCGTCCAAGGCGTGCAAATCCATGCCGTCCTCGCTGGAGAACCAGTCCCGGATCTGCGCGGGATGCATTGTCAGGTCAGGGTTTTGGTAGTCCAGCAGATGGCACGCCCACACATAGCACTGCGTGTTGTCGACCGACTGCCGCGCCTCGGCGAGCCGGCCAGCGACGTCGAGCTTGTCAGCCACAGCTATCCCATCCGTGCGGCGGCGCGATCGTCGGCGCCCGCGTAGCGGTCGGCGCTGGCGCGCAGCGCGGCGGCGACCTCCGCCGACGCTCGCGACCATGCCGTCAGCCCGTCGGCAATATGCTCCACCGCCGCGCGCAATGCGTCACCGCGTGCGACGTAAGCCCGTCCGGCGCTGGCCCCCGCAAAGCCGAGCGCGGAAAGATGGCTGCGAACGGCGGAGTCGAGGGCGGCCGTCGAAGCGTCGAACTGGTCGGCGGCGTCGCGCACGGCGGCGACGTCCATTCGGGTTCCCATACCGGCTATGACGCCGCGACGAGGAGCGAGGTTCCGTTCAGCCCTCTTCGCTGACGCGCGACGCGACGCGATGCGCGACTTGCTTGGCGGTGTCTTCGTCGGGCGCTTCGACCATGACCCGCACCATCTGTTCAGTTCCCGAGGGCCGCAACAGGATTCGGCCGGTGTCGCCCAACTCCGCTTCGGCATCCGCGACGGCCGCCTTCACCGCCGGCGCTGCCGCCACGGTCGTCTTGTCCGCGACCTCCACGTTGATCAGCACCTGCGGCAGTGTGTTCATCGCTGACGCAAGCTCACGCAGCGGCTGGCGTGTCTGCGCCATCCGCGACATCAGCCGCAGCCCTGTGACGATGCCGTCCCCGGTGGTTCCCAGTGCGGGCATCACGATGTGACCGGACTGCTCGCCGCCGAGCGCGAAGCCACCGGCGCGCAACTCCTCGAGGACGTAGCGGTCGCCGACAGCGGTAGTGCGCACGTCGATGCCCGCGGCGCGCATCGCGAGATGCAACCCCATGTTGCTCATCACCGTCGTAACAAGTGTGTTCGAGGTGAGCTCACCGGCGTCGCGCATCGCCAGCGCGAGGACGGTCATGATCGCGTCACCGTCGACGACGTCGCCGCGGGCGTCGACGGCGAGACACCGATCGGAGTCGCCGTCGTGGGCCAGCCCGAGGTCGGCGCTGTTGTCGATCACCGCGGAGCGCACCGCGTCGATGTGCGTGGACCCGCAGCCGTCGTTGATGTTCAGCCCGTTCGGCGAGGCGTTGATCGCGATCACGCGGGCACCGGCCGCCTGATAAGCGCGCGGGGCGGCGACGAACGCCGCGCCGTGGGCGCAGTCGACGACGACGGTGATGCCGTCGAGGCGGGTGGTGACCGCCTTGCTGACGTGACGCAGGTATCGGTCGAGTGCGTCCTGTCCGTCGACCACCCGCCCGATCGCGGTACCGATGGGTCGTTCGGCCGGCGCCGTCGACACCAGCTGTTCGATGTCGTCCTCGGTGGCGTCGTCGAGCTTGTGGCCGCCCGGACCGAACACCTTGATGCCGTTGTCGGGCATCGGGTTGTGAGAGGCGGAGATCATCACGCCGAAATCGGCGTCGTAGGCGCTGGTCAGGTATG
>DASRFZ010000292.1:0-4353 GCA_035651275.1 Mycobacterium sp.
TAACAGCGGGGCCGGTGGGGCCGGCGGCTACGACCAAGGTTCTTACGGGAACTCTGGCACCGGCTCCGGGGGCACCGCAGGTTCCGGCGGCATCGGTCCCGTCGGTGGGGCCGGCGGCGCCGGTGGCGAAGCCTACGGGTCCGGCAATGGCGGAGCCGGTGGAGCCGGTGGAGCCGGTGGAGCCGGTGGAGCCGGTACAGCCGGCGGAGGCGGCGGCGCTACCAACGACGTCTTCGGCGGGCAAGGTGGAAACGGAAGCTCGGGTGCCAGCGGTGGTGCTGGCGGTGCTGGCGGCGCCGGCGGCGCGGCCGACGGGTCAGGCAGCGGCGGTGCCGGCGGCCTCGGCGGCCCCGGTGCCAGCGGTGGTGCCGGTGGGCAGGGCGGCTACGGCGGCACAGCTTTTACCGGCGTCGACTACTCCGGCGGCGGCGGCGGCAAGGGCGGCGACGGTGCCAGTGGGGGCGCCGGCGGCACCGGGGGCATGGGCGGCTACTCCTCCCGCGGGCCTGGTGGTACCGGCGGCGGCGGCGGCACGGCCGGCGCAGGCGGTGCCGGCGCTGCGGGCGGTGCGGGCGGGGTCGGCGGCTACGGTGGCCTTTTCCGCACCGGTGCCGGCAACGGTGGCCACGGCGGCGGGGGCGGTAACGGTGCCACCGGTGGCACCGGCGGCTACGGCGGGGCCGGCGGCAACTCCGGCGTCGGGGGCATCGCGCAAGGCGGCAACGGCGGCAACGGCACCAACGGCGGCACTGGCGGCAACCACGGCGCCGGCGGGGCTGCCGGCTACGGGCACAAGATCGGCGGCAACGGCGCAAACGGCCAGCCCGGAGGTCCAGGTTCGCTCGGCAGTGGCGGCGCCGGCGGTCTCGGCGGCCCTGCGGGCACACCCGCAGGTAGCCCAGGCACCGCAGGCGTGACAGGCCCCGCGGGCACCTGACGTCTTCAAGTGGCGCCCAGGGCTTTTCTCTGTGGAGCTGCCGGGAATCGAACCCGGGTCCTACGGCATGTCCTCAAGGCTTCTCCGTGCGCAGTCCGCTATGTCTTTCTCGGATCTCCCGGTCTCGCGGACTCGCCGGGATGACGATCCCAGTCGCTGTTAGATGTTCCGATGAGTCCCGCGACCGGACTCACCGGTGGATCCCTCTAGCTGACGCCAGGAACCGGGCCGAGGGAACTCCCGGGCTGACGGACTAGCTGTCGCTTAGGCAGCGAGAGCGTAGTCGCGCTGATGTGAATCGGCGCTTAATTGGTTGCAACGACGCTTACGGTGGTCTCTTGCCTGCACCGGCACGCTTCCCTTGATTCGATGCGCGAAGTCGAAACCTTTCAGCCCCTCGCATCCCCGCCGACTTTCGGCAGGACAGTTCAGTTTACGCCGGGGGTAACGCCCTGGCCCAGCCGATTTCTTCCGCTCACTCTGCGCTGAGGGCGCATTCCACCCGAACGTTGCCGCCCCGGACGCAGAGTCAACGCTCAGACGACAGAGTTCAGGTGCTTGACGAGCCGGCGGCCCGAGACGCCCACTAGCTTTCGTCGACTCTGCCGTCAGATCGCGATTTTTCGCCGTTTCGCGATCTGGACGCAGAGTCAACGCTCAGACGACGAAGTTCAGATGCTCGACGATCTGCCGTCCCAACGCCTCGTCACCGGCGATCTCGATCGCGTCCTCGTTCTCGGCCGCCGTGGTCCGCCCGCCCGCCAGCCGCGTGAACAGCACCGCGTCCAGCCGGATCGTCGTCGTCGGGTCGCCGTCGAAGGTGTCGACCACCTGAGCCCGGCCGTCGGCCGCAACCCGCAGCGTGCGCTGCAACGGCCCGGTCAGCTCGAACGCGACACGGCTCCCGTCGGGCGCCTTGCCCAACTTCCCGACGATGTAGCCCAGACTCGACGTGATCTCCTCCAATGCCTGCTCCGCCGGCCCGCCGAGCAGTACGTCGTCGTTCGCCCAGACTCCGACGGCATACCTGATGTCCTGCTCGTGCATCCAGCAGTCGAAGGTCCGCACCCGCATGAATCGCCCGTACGTGTTCGGGCCTACCGGCGTCGCGGCCGTCGCATTCCACGCCTCGTCGGTCATCGCCGCCAGCATCTTGCGCCGCTCGCCCGTCACGGACCGAAATTTCTCGAGCATGCTCGCCGGCGACTCGTCGCGGAGATGACGAACCCAGCTCTCGTTCATCTCGCCCATCTGATTCTTCACGTGCGGCAGCTCCGACACGTCGCAATCCGGCGTCGGCGCCGCCACCCCCATCAAAAAAGACTCCGTGCCGATGATGTGCGCGACCACGTCGTGCACCCGCCATCCCGGCAGCTTCGTGGCCTCGTTCCACTGTTCATCGGACAACCCCGACAACAGCTCGTCGATGTCGTCCCACGACTTGAACAGCGCGTCGAGTACCTCTTGCTTGTCAAGCTCAGTCACGAGGCGATGCTAGCCCCGCGGCTACGTGATCCCCTTCGCGCGGCGGCCCAACTCCCTGGTGACTTCACGTTGGGCGTCCCGGCGCGCCAAGTCCTGCCGTTTGTCGCGTGCTTGCTTGCCGCGCGCGAGCGCAAGCTCCACCTTCACCTTTCCGTCCAGGAAGTACAGCGACAACGGAACCAGCGTGAGATTGCCGTCGCGGATCTTGCCGATCAGCGTGTCGATCTCGCGACGATGCAGCAGCAGCTTGCGATTCCGCCGCGGCGCGTGGTTCGTCCACGAACCGTGGTGATATTCCGGGATGTGCACATTGCGCAGCCACACCTCGCCGTCGTCGACGGTCGCGAACGCATCGACCAGCGACGCCTTGCCTTCCCGAAGGCTTTTCACCTCGGTGCCCACCAACGCCACACCCGCCTCGAACACGTCGAGTATCGAATAGTCGTGGCGCGCTTTGCGATTCGTCGCCACGATCTTCCGCGGCGGGCCAGTCTTTTGAGCAGATTTCTTCGCGGCCACGGCTAGCGCCGCACGTAAAGCCGCAACGTCACGTATGCCGTCACGCCGGCTGCCACCACGGCGAGCAGCAGTAGCGGAGAGATGTACAGGATGTCGAGGTAGTCGACGCGCGCTATCAGAGGTGGATTCGGCGGCGGCACATCGTAGAACCGTTTGAGCGCGTTCTCCAAGAACAGCGCCCGAACCACGATCAGCCCACCGATGGCCAGGATGACGCCGATGAGCGCGGCCAGCATCGCCTCCAGCAAAAACGGCAACTGGGTATACCAGCGGCTCGCTCCGACGAGGCGCATAATCCCGATTTCGGTTCTCCGGTTGAATGCCGACACTTGAACCATGTTGGCTATCAACAGAATTGCCCCAACTGCCTGCACTACCGCGATCGCAAAGACCGCGTCGCGTATGCCGTACAGCAACGAGAACAGCTTGTCGACGAGGTCTTTCTGATTGAGGACGCGCTGTACGCCGGGCTGGGCCAGCATCGCCTCCTCGAATTCCTTCGGGTTGTCCGGATCGACCAGCTTTACCTTGAAGGACGCCGGAAAGGCCGCCTTGCTGGCGACGTCCTTGAACGACGGAATTCGGCTGATCGCGTCGTCATAGGCCTGGTCTGGGTTGAGGTATTCGATGCTCCCCGGCTTGATGTCGTCGCGCCGCTTCAGCAGATCCCAGAGCGCCTTGCACGGATTCGCTTCGCACTTCGGATCATGTTGTGACACATCGGCATTCAGAAAAACCTGCGACTCGACCCGGTTCAGGTAGATCTTGCTGGACTCGTTGGCCAGTCGCCACACCAGCAGAGCTCCGCCGAACAAGCCGATCGAGATCGCGGTCGTCAGGATCATCGCGACCGTCATCGTCACGTTGCGACGAAGCCCAGTCCAGATCTCATTGATCAGGAATTGAAAGCGCACTTAGCGGTCCATCCCGTAGACGCCGCGCTGCTCGTCGCGCACCAGCTTGCCCATGTCGAGCTCGACGACGCGCTGCCGCATCGAGTCCACGATGTGGTGGTCGTGGGTGGCCATCACGACCGTCGTCCCGGTGCGGTTGATCCGTTCAAGCAGATCCACGATGTCCTTACTGGTCTCGGGGTCGAGGTTTCCGGTGGGCTCGTCGGCGAGCAGCACCAGCGGACGGTTCACGAACGCACGTGCCATCGCGACGCGCTGCTGCTCGCCGCCGGACAGCTCGTGCGGCAGCCGGTTTGCCTTGCCCGACAGCGCGACCATGTCGAGCACGTCGGGCACGACCCGCTTGATCACGTCGGCCCGCTTGCCGATCACCTCGAGCGCGAACGCGACGTTCTCGTACACGGTCTTCTGCTGCAGCAGCCGGAAGTCCTGGAAGACGCAGCCAATCACCTGACGCAATCCGGGGATGTGCCGCCCCGGCAACGTGTTGACGTGAAA
>DASRFZ010000293.1:0-8725 GCA_035651275.1 Mycobacterium sp.
CGCTCGACACTGTCCAACCTGGTCATCGGCGGTCACTCCTTTGATGACGGACGGTCACCCGCCCGTATTACGAGTATGAACTAGCCCGTCCGCCAATTGCACAGCCCGTCTATCGAATAGATGGGGCAAATGCCTCCTGACAGAGCTGACCACCCGGGCGCAGCATCGGCGCATGGACATATACAAGCGCCTCGTTTCTGCCGGTCAGGCCCCCGTCCGCCGGCTCTTCTTCGCGGCAATGCTGGCCTTGGCAGCCGCTGTTGCCACGCCCGCGTTGGGCCATGCGGCTCCGCCGGGCTGCCACAAAGTTCTGAATTCCAGCGGCAGTCTGGCGTACATCATGTGTTGCGACAAGAACGTCGGGCCGCAGCAGAAGTGCAGCTTCTACAACCCGAGCGGCACTCGGCTTCCAGCAAACGAGCAGCCCCCGTCGACGGGCGAGCCGGGACCGCCACCGCCAGCCAGCGAGCAATAACGTTGTCGCTCAGTAGGTTTCGTCGCCCCTAGGTCTTACCGCGAACACCCCACGCTGGGTGGTGTGGTGGGGTAAGCATTGTTGGGCGCCATGCCCGGCCAGCCGAAAGGCCAGCCGCTGTCGCCGCTGGCATTCCACAAATAAATGTTGGACGGCGGAAGGGGCGCATTACGAATACCCAACCGCGAGGAACAGCCGCTGCCGGGGTTGGAGCTGCTGACGTTACCGCCGGTGGCCAGTACCGGCCCCGGGGCAGCCGACGGGGTCGCCATGACGGTGACGGTCGGCGCCGCGGCGGGTGGGCCTGAGCCCGGACCCTGACCCTGACCCTGGTCGGCACCCTGGTCCGCCAGCGCCGGACTGGCCAATAAGACGGCACCCGCAACCACTGCTGTGAATGGGATGGCTTTCATTAAGTCTCCTCGATCTAGGGACGAGCGCCACGCCGGACAGGAGGAACATAAACCCGCCTGAGCCACCCCGCATGTCGAGCGCAAATACGGGCTATTAGCGCAGGTCAGAGCCTAGAAAAACTCACATCTTTTGCACGGCGCAATTGCAGCTAGTTCCCAGGTTGCCCGACGCGGCGACGGGCAGTCTGAATTCATCGAGACTTAAACGTCTGCGGCCTCGTCGGCGTGTCGTCGCAGAGGCTTAGGTGTCGCGTAAATTACGCGGGTCCAGCAGCCGCTCGACATATTTGGCAATCACATCCACTTCGAGGTTGACCTCGCCGCCGACGGGCACCGACGCCAGCGTCGTCTCCGACAACGTCGTCGGGATCAGTGACACCTCGAACCAGTCGTCGCCGAGTCCCGAGACGGTGAGGCTCACCCCGTCGACGGCGATCGACCCTTTCTCGACGACATAGCGCGCCAGGCCGGCGGCCAGGCCGATTCGCACGACCTCCCAATGTTGCGACGGCGTGCGGGAAATCACCGTGCCGGTTCCGTCGACGTGGCCCTGCACGATGTGCCCGCCGAGCCGCTTGTCGACAGTCACGGCGCGCTCGAGATTCACATTCGGGCGCTCGTCGAGGTGGCGCAGAGTCGAGCGCTTCAGCGTCTCGGCCATCACGTCGGTGGTGAACTCGCCGTCGGGCAGCACCTGCACCACCGTCAGACACACACCGTTGACGGCGATCGAGTCGCCCGGTGACGCGTCGGCGGTGACGACAGGACCGCGGATGCGCAGGCGGACGGCATCGGGCAGGTCGGCCTTTTCGACGACGCGGCCGACCTCTTCGACGATGCCGGTGAACACGGGATCAGGCTAATCCGAGCCGCCAGCCCGTCGCCCCGACCCTCTACGATGGCGGTCATGCCTTTGCGCCGAACTGCTATCGCTCTCTTAGCCGGCCTCGCCCTCTCGACTGCTCTCGTCGCCGGCTGCTCGAAGTCGTCGAACAAGAGCCAATCCACCGAGGGGTTACCCGACGCCGCGACGCTGGTGAAGCAATCGCAACAAACCACGAGCAACCTCAAGAGTGCGCATGTCGACATTACGGTGACCGGCACGATCGAAGGGTTCCCCATCAAGACCCTGACCGGCGACCTCACCAACACCCCTGCCGTCGCCGCGAAGGGGCACACGAAAGTTTCGCTCGGCGGCGACGACGCCGACGTCGACTTCGTGGTGCTGGACGGGACGCTGTACGGATCACTTGATCCCGGCATCTGGAACAGCTTCGGACCGGCCGTGAACGTGTACGACGTGTCGACCATCTTGAATCCGAGCGCCGGCCTGGCCAATGTGCTGGCCAACCTCTCGAATCCGAAAACCGAAGGGCAACAAACGATTAACGGTGTGAATACCGTCGAAATCACCGGTGACGTCACCGCTGACACCGTCAAGAAGATCGCGCCGAAGCTCAAGGTGACCGGAAACGTTTCGACGACGGTGTGGATCCGTGCGGACGGCAACCACGATCTGGTTCAGGCCAAGCTCGAGCCGAGTTCCGGCAACAGCATTCAGATGACGCTGTCGAATTGGAACCAGCCGGTCAACGTCGAGAAGCCGCCCGGCGTCTGATGCAGACCAACCGCCGGATCGCGATCGCCGCCGGCAGTCTCGCCGTACTGCTCGGCGCGCTCGACACCTACGTCGTCGTGACGATCATGCGCGACATCATGCGCGATGTTGGGATCGCCGTGAACCACGTCCAGCAAATCACGCCGATCATCACGGGCTATCTGCTCGGCTACATCGCCGCGATGCCACTGCTCGGCCGTGCCTCCGACCGGTTCGGCCGCAAGCTGCTGCTTCAGGTCAGCCTTGCCGGCTTCGCGGCCGGATCGGTAGTGACCGCGTTGTCGAACGACCTGACCCTTCTGGTGATTGGCCGCGTGATCCAGGGCACCGCCAGTGGCGCGCTGCTGCCGGTGACGTTCGCCCTCGCCGCCGACCTGTGGTCGCAACGCAACCGGACGGCGGTGCTCGGCGGGATCGGCGCGGCGCAGGAACTCGGCAGCGTGCTCGGTCCGCTGTACGGCATCTTCATCGTGTGGCTGCTGACCACCTGGCGCGGCGTGTTCTGGATCAACGTCCCGCTCGCCATCATCGCGATGCTGATGATCCAATTCAGCCTGCCGTCGAAAGCCAACGACGGGCCACGCGAACGCGTCGACCTGACCGGCGGTGTGCTGCTGGCGATCGCGCTCGGCCTCCTCGTGGTTGGCCTGTACAACCCGCAGCCGGACGGCAAACAGGTCCTGCCCAGCTGGGGTCTGCCGGTCTTGTGCGGCGCGTTGGCGGCGGCGGTGCTGTTCGCGATCTGGGAACGGTTCGCCCGCACGCGGCTGATCGAGCCGGCCGGAGTCCGCTTCGGGCCATTTCTGGCGGCCCTGGGATCGTCGCTGAGCGCGGGCGCGGCGCTGATGGTGACGCTCGTCGACGTCGAACTGTTCGGCCAGGGCGTGCTGGGCATGGAGCAGCAGGACGCCGCGTTCCTCCTGATGCGTTTCTTGATCGCATTGCCCATCGGCGCGCTGCTCGGCGGCTGGCTGGCGACCAAGGTCGGCGATCGCGTCATCGCCTTCGTCGGCCTTTTGATCGCCGCGGGGGCGTACTGGCTGATCCACTACTGGCGCACCGACGTGCTGACCTGGCGCCATGACCTCTGGCTGTTCTCGCTTCCGACGTTCGACACCGACCTCGCGCTTGCCGGCCTCGGCTTGGGACTGGTGATCGGGCCGCTGACCGCCGCCGCATTGCGCGTCGTCCCTGCGGCCCAGCACGGGATCGCATCTTCTGCGGTGGTCGTCGCCCGGATGATCGGGATGCTGGTCGGCGTCGCGGCGCTGTCGGCGTGGGGGCTGTACCGGTTCCAGCAGATCCTCCAGACGATGCCCAAGCCGAAGGGCAACATCCTCGACATCGGCGATCAGATCCAGCGCAACTACCAGAACTCCTACGCGCTCGAGTACGGCGAGATCTTCACGATCACAGCGATCGTGTGCGTCGTCGGCGCGGTTCTCGGGCTCTTTATCGGCGGGCGCGAGAAACATGCAGGCGATGACGACGTCACCGAATTGAGGCGGATGCCTCATTCCATTCCAGGCTGAACCGCAGGACACTTTCTGACGTAAGGATGTCAGGAGGTCCACATGACTGATCCAGCTACTACCCCACGCGCTGACAGCTCACGCATCGGCGGTGTGCTCGGCTTTGCCTACGGCGTCGTCGCCTACCTGATGTTCGTCGTCGTCTTCCTCTACGCGGTCGCATTCGTCGCCGACGCGTGGTTCGTGCCGAAGACCATCAACCGCGGCGGCTGGGGCAACGGCAAGCTGACCATCGTCGCTGTCGTCGTCGACGTCGGGGTGCTTCTACTGTTCGCGGTCCAGCACAGCGTGATGGCCCGGTCTGGGTTCAAGGATTGGCTGACGAAATACCTGCCGCGGTCGGTCGAACGGTCAACCTATGTGTTGGCCGCGAACCTGTGCCTGGCCGCCATCCTCGCATACTGGTTCCCGATCACCCCGGCGCTATGGGACGTCACCTCGCAGCCATGGCGCGGAATTCTGGTGGCAATCTCGTTGGGCGGCTGGGGCCTCGTGTTCGTCAGCACGTTCCTGATCAACCACTTCGACCTGTTCGGCCTGCGCCAGGTTTTCGACCGACTGCGAAACCACTCGCCTGCTCCGTATCCGTTCATGACGCCGGCGTTCTACCGGATCGTGCGCCACCCGATCTACCTCGGTTTCACGATCGCGTTCTGGGTCACGCCGACGATGACCGTGGGCCACCTGCTGTTCGCCGTCGCCACGCTAGGCTACACGCTCGTGGCAATCCAGCTCGAAGAGCGCGACCTGATCCGGACCTTCGGGCAGCAGTACCGCGACTACCGCTCGCGGGTGCCGATGCTCGTCCCCGGCATCCACTGATCGGCTGATTGCCTCACCTCGTCGTGGGTAACCGGAGTGGGAACCCATGTGAACGGAGGCATTTCATGAGTCTCGACGGCAAGAAGGTCGCATTTCTGGTGGCTCCCGAAGGTGCCGAGCAGGTTGAGCTGACGGAGCCGTGGAAAGCGGTCGAGAAGGCGGGCGGCACTCCGGTACTCGTGTCCACCGAAGTCGGCAAGGTGCAGGCGTACAACCACCTGGACAAGGCCGACACGTTCGACGCGGAAAAGTCCGCCGCCGATTGCAGCGCGGACGATTACGCCGGGCTGGTGTTGCCGGGCGGCGTCGCGAACCCCGATTTCCTGCGGACCAATTCCGACGCCGTCGGCTTCGTCAAAAGCTTCTTCGACGCCGGCAAGCCGGTCGCGGTCATCTGCCACGGCCCGTGGACGCTCGTGGAGGCCGACGTGCTGCGCGGGCGGACGATCACGTCGTGGCCGAGCGTCGCGACCGACATTCGCAATGCCGGCGGCAACTGGGTCGACGAAGAAGTGGTGGTCGACGAGCGCCGCGGCAACACGTTGATCTCCAGCCGCAAGCCCGACGACCTGCCCGCGTTCTGCTCAAAATTGGTGGAAGCCTTCGCGCGCTAACAGGCGGTGGGTAACGTCCCCGTCATGCCGGGGATGCCGACGTGCTGACCGCTGCCCTGCGCGACCTGCAATGGCGCAAGCGGCGATTCGTCATCGCGATCGTCGGCACCGGACTGGTGTTCGCAATGACGCTCGTTCTCACCGGACTGGCCAACGGGTTTCGCGTCGAAGCTAGCCGCACGATCGACTCGCTCGGGCTCGACTTCTTTCTGATCAAATCCGGCGCGGCCGGACCGTTCGTCGGCTCGGCACCGTTTCCGGCGGCGGAACTTCAGAAGGTGGCCGTTGCAGGGGTCAGCGCGCCGGTGCCGATGGTGTACGGCAGCACGACGATCACCGACCGCGGTTCGTCGCGCAACGTCAACGTGTTCGGCGCCCCCGATCGCGGTCCCGGCACGCCCGCCGTTTCGAGCGGGCGGACCCCTGCCAATCCCGACGAGATCGCCGTATCGGACTCGATGCATCGCGGTGTCGGCCAGAACCTCGACATCGGTTCGCGGACAATGCGAATCGTCGGTGTCGTCCGCGACTCCACGCTGCTGGCCGGACAGGCAAACGTTTTCCTCACCGTCGAGGGTGCGCAGCAATTGCTGTTCTCGGGCCAGAAGCTGATCTCGTCCATCGGCCTGCACGGCACGGTGGCACATGCGCCCGACGGCTATCGCGTGGTCGACCGCAACGGCGCGATCGAGGACCTGGTGCGCCCGCTCACCGGCGCCCGCCAGGCGATGTGGACGATGTCCGGATTCCTGTGGGTGGTCGCCGCATTGATCGTCGGGTCGATGATCTACGTGTCCGCGCTGGAACGAACCCGCGACTTCGCGGTGTTCAAGGCGGTCGGAGTCGCTACCCCGTCGATCATGTCCGGGCTGGCAATGCAGGCGGTCGTCGTCGCGGTGCTCTCGGCGATTTTGGGTGCTGTGCTGGGCATCGTGCTCGGCCCGCTGTTCCCGATGCGGTGCGACATTCCGACGTGGGCGTTCGTCGGGCTGCCGATTCTCGCCGTCGCCATCGGCCTGCTCGCGAGCGTCGCGGGCTTGCGCCGCGCTGTCACCGTCGATCCTGCGCTCGCGTTCGGGGGGTCGTGATGGCAGATCTGCGGATCAAGGACCTGGTGGTCGAGTACTCCAGCGGTGGATACGCGGTGCGCCCGATCGACGGGCTCAACCTCGACGTCAGCGAGGGATCGCTGGCAATCCTGTTGGGCCCCAGCGGATGTGGGAAGACGACGTTGTTGTCATGCCTCGGCGGCATTCTCAGTCCGTCGGAAGGCCGGATCGAGTTCGGCGACATCGACATCACGGCGCTCGATCGCCGCGCGCTGTCGGACTATCGGCGCAACACCGTCGGCATCGTCTTCCAGGCGTTCAATCTGGTGCCCAGCCTTAGCGCGCTCGAAAACGTGATGGTGCCGATGCGCGCCGCGCGGATATCACGTCACGACGCACACGAGCGTGCCGAAGAGCTGCTGACGCGCGTTGGCCTGAAAGAGCGGATGGGGCACCGGCCCGGCGATCTGTCGGGTGGTCAGCAGCAGCGCGTCGCGGTGGCGCGCGCGATCGCTTTGGACCCGCCGCTTCTGTTGGCCGACGAGCCGACGGCGCACCTCGACTTCATCCAGGTGGAAGAGGTGCTGCGGCTGATTCGCGAATTGGCGTCAGGCGAACGCGTGGTGGTCGTCGCCACGCACGACACCCGGATCCTCCCACTCGCCGACCGCGTGGTCGAGCTGGTGCCGCATATCGCGGCGACGGATCATCCGCCCGAGACGGTAGAGCTGAAGAAGGGTGAGCTGCTGTTCGAACAGGGCACGATGGGCGACTGCATCTATGTGGTGTCGACGGGCAAGCTCGACATCGTCCGCGAATTGGCAAGTGGCGGAGAGGAATTACTGAAGACGGTCACTGCCGGCGACTACTTCGGCGAGATGGGCCCGCTGTTCGGATTGCCGCGGTCGGCGACCGTGCGCGCCCGCACCGCGGCGACGGTCATCGGGTACACCGTGCAGCAGTTCCGGGAACGCCTGGGCAGCAACGGCTTACGCGACATCATCGAGCACCACGAGTTGAAGGACTAGGCGGGTTCCTCGGTTAATGCCCTACCGAGTATCTCGTGAAGGTCTCCCGAGAACCCCGCGCGAGTCCACCGTTGGGTCCACTCGCGTTCGATCGCGGCGATTTCGCGAATCGCACGCCGAACTTGCTGTCGGCCGCGCGCGGTGAGTTGCACCAGCCGGGCCCTGCCATCCGACGGATCTGTCACGCGCGCCACATAGCCGAGACGCTCCATGGCCGCGACCAGTTCGCTCATCGACTGGTGGGTCATCCCAGTACGTTCGGCGAGGACCGTGAGCCGGGTTCCTGCTGGATCGATGACCTCGAAGACAGCGTGATGGGCTGCGGTGCAGTCCGGGTATCCGGCACGGTGCATCCGGTCGACGAGCTCGTCGACCATCAATCGGCTGGTCTGCCGGAACAGCGCGATCAGTGTCGGTTTACGCTCACGGCTCACGACTACCCCCTCGACAACGCGCAGGCATCCTGCGTATAATTATGCAGGTTTCCTGCACATACTAACCTGTTGCGAGGTGGCGTGACGAAGCGTTCGAGCTGCGACCTGCGTGCGACCGCCGATGCAGTCTCCACGATGGCTCAGCGGTTCGCCGAGCTGGCCTCGACGGCGCCGCAACCGGACCGCGAGGTGCCCGCGACGCCCGGTTGGTCGATCACCGATGTGCTCGGGCATGTTGCGACGGAGCCTGCACGATACCGAGAACTTGCCCTGGGACAAGGCAACTGGCCGTCGCGGGTGGTCGATCTACCGGCGTTCAACGCCGCCCAGATCCGCAACCTGCCCACCCGAGATCGCAAGGCACTTGCCGCGAAACTACTGACCGACACCGCGTCACTAATCTCAACGATCACCCGCTTCGGTGCAGACCCGCCGTTGATGATGTTTGACGGCGACCAGTGCGTGCGTGCCGACCTGGCACTGGGCACGCTGCTCGGTGAATTTGTGGTTCACGGACACGACATCGCGCGAATGCTGCACGTGGCGTGGCGGATTGACCCGGCCCATGTGCCGATCATTCTGGACGGAACACACGAGGTAATGGCGGGTTGGGTCAACTCCGCCAAAGCAGGGAGGCACTTTGCGACCTATGAACTGCGCCTGCGTGGCTCAACCAAACACGTGTACGCATTCGACAACGGCGATCTGACGGTGGACCCACCCGATCGCCGGAAGGTGGA
>DASRFZ010000294.1:0-40214 GCA_035651275.1 Mycobacterium sp.
TGATCGGCGCACTGGGCGTCGGCCGGGTGTCCGACCATTTGGGACGCCGCAAAGTCTTCGGTCTGCTTGGTGTCATCTTCGTGATCGGATCGGCGATCGCGGCGCTGTCACCCGGCTACTGGGTCTTGTTGCTCGCCCGGCTGGTGCTGGGTGTGGCCGTCGGCGGTGCGTCGGCGACGGTGCCGGTATATCTGTCGGAGATTTCGCCGACGGAGATCAGGGGCCGGATCCTCACCCTCAATCAATTGATGATCACGATCGGCATCCTGATCGCCTACTTTGTCAGCCTCGCCTTCGCGGGTTCCGGGAACTGGCGAGGGATGTTCGCCATCGGCGCGGTTCCGGCGCTGGTGATGGTCGCCGGTGCGCTGTGGTCGCTGCCCGAGTCACCCGAGTGGTCGTTCAGACACGGCCGGCCGCAAGCGGCGAGACAAGTGATCGCATCCATCACCAACGAGACGACGGCCGACGAGGTACGGGAGTGGCGAAGGCACCGTGAGGCGGAGCCAGCTGAGCAGGAGCACGAGTCCACGGGTGGCGGGTGCTGCTGGAACCGTCGGTCCGTCCCGCGTTGATCGTCGGGCTTACCCTGGCCGCGGCCCAGCAATTCGCGGGAATCAACACGATCATCTACTACGCACCGACCATCATCGAACAGACCGGGCTGACAGCGTCGAACTCGATCTTCTACTCCGTCGCGATCGGTGTCATCAACTTCCTGATGACCATCGTCGCGATCCGGCTGATCGACCGTGTCGGGCGCCGCAAGCTGCTGCTGTTCTCGTTGGCGGGCATGACGGTCACCCTGGCGCTCTTGGGCCTGTCGTTTGTCGCGGGCTGGAGTGCGCTGGTCGCGCTGACCTTCATGGTTCTCTACATCGCCTGCTTCGCGGTCGGCATGGGGCCGGTGTTCTGGGTGCTGATCGGCGAGATCTTCCCGCCCGCTGCCAGGGCGCAAGGCTCTGGCGCGTCCACCGCCGTGAACTGGGCGTCGAACTTCATAGTCAGCCTGGTCTTTCTGACCATCGTCAGTGAGATCGGAGAGGGTGAAACATTCTGGGTCCTCGGCGTGATCTGTGCTCTTGCGTTGCTGTTTTGCCTACGCTTCGTGCCCGAGACCAAAGACCGTACGTTCACGGATGTCGATGCCGCGCTGCAACGCCGATTCGGCCAGCTACGGGGGTGACGAAGCGGAAAGCCTGGTCGGGAATAAGTCTCCTGTCGTCGCGGTTAACGAGATCGCTGCCGACGGCAGCGCCTGCGATCCAACATGGAGGACGAGAACTGAATTGCGTGACCTGTGGAGACCAGGTTCTCCCAGAACGAGCAGCGTTGGGGTTTGAGTACTGCACGAAGCCGACGTGTGTCCGCGAGAACCATGAAGGCTTGATTGTCGCCGAGATCGCCCAGCATAAAACGAATGCCGAGTATGTAATCTTGAAGGGTCCGGTCGGAGAGCAAGCTCTGAAGGACATGCGCGACGGCAAGTATCGCCGCGATCCGGTCGTGGTGAAACGAGAAAGAACGGCAACGCATTTCGACATTCCGAAGCGGCCGTTTTCCAAGCCCAGCGTCAAGAAGTATCCACCGAACAGAGTGAAGTTTGTCCAAGCTCTGCACGAGCAGGGCTACGGAGTCGACGACATCCTGCAGAAAGGTGCTTACATGAACCTGACTCGGAGCGAAGTAGTCCGGTACATGAGCGGGCGACGATCTGGCGGAGGCGCGAAATGAGTGTCGCGGACAGGCACTCGCCCTTCACATCGCATAGCTACGGGCTCATGCTTGATCGACCCACCATTGGTCTCGCTGAGCTATCACTTCTACGGTAGATCCGAACCCCACTCTCCATTGCCTGGTCCACCCAGGGTTTTCCGCGACACTGGGGGTATGGACGTTCTCGAAATTGGCGCGCTGGAACAACCGCTGGCCGACGCATTGGCGACGAAATACCAACCATTGCTGTTGCCAGCGGAGTCTCAGCGAAAGGCCTTTCTGGAAGAGCACGGGCAGGGCATCACGATTGCCGTGGTAGCGGGGCCGCCGGGTTTCGATGCGGACCTCATGAGGGCGTTGCCCCGGTTGGGCGCCATCGTCAATTACGGAGACGGTTTCGACTTGATCGATGTGGATGAGGCACGCCGCCTCGGTATCGGTATCAGCAATACCCCGGGTGTCCTTACAGACAGCGTCGCCGATACAGCTGTCGGATTGCTGCTCATGACGATGCGCAGCTTCGTTGCGGCGGACCGCTACGTCCGTGCTGGCCGTTGGCCGGTCGAGGGACCGTTTCCGTTGACCCAAGATGTCAGCAGAACCCGTATCGGCATCCTGGGATTGGGCCGGATCGGCACGGCCATTGCCTCCCGGCTGGCCGGATTCGGTTGTGCGATCGGCTATTACAACCGCCATGAGGTGTCCGAGTCTCCGTACCGTTACGCCGCATCGCCCATCGAGCTCGCCGAATGGGCCGACGCTTTGGTGGTTTCGGTGAGTGGCGGCAAGAGCACCAGCGGGCTGGTCAGTCGACAGGTCCTGGAGGCACTGGGCCAGCAGAGCTATCTGGTCAACGTCGCCCGCGGCAGCGTCGTCGATCAGGACGCGCTGGTGGAATTTCTTGTCCGGGGAAGCCTTGCGGGAGCCGGACTTGACGTTTATGCCAATCAACCTTACGTCCCCGACCAATTGCGCAACCTCAATAACGTTGTGCTCTTACCCCATGTAGGTAGTGCCACAACCCGCACTCGCTCGGCGATGGCCGCGCTGGTGTTGGAGAATCTGGACCAGTACCTCACCCACGGCACACTCACCACGCCCGTGGTGCAGCCAAAACGGTCACCGCCGTCAAATTAAATGCGCGAAGGCCGATTTCGGTAATCTCACCACACAGAGCCCGTATTTCATGTACCGATGATCGCGATCGTTGCCATGGTCACTCCTCGTCAGTCTTCGACCGTCCCGTCACCGCTGGACCGCGGTGAGGCGAGGAGGCGCTCCATCTCGGTCGGCTCCTCGGTGAATACGTCGCGGCGTGCGCGGCGGCGGCACGCTTGCAGCCGGCGCGCGGAGTCGCTGGCGGCCTTAGTGATTCGTATGCCGAGCTCTGCCGCGCCGCGCTGGGCGCCGAAATCGTCAGTGGCTGCGTACACGCCCGTCGGCGCGACGATCGCGTGCAGGTCGACGCTACGACGGATACCTCACTTCCAACAGCTCGACGTGTTGGCGTCCTTGGGGTGTCGAATAACTGACCGTGTCGCCGGGGTGGTGGCCCGCAAGGGCCAGCCCCAACGGGCTGTCCGCGGTCAGGGTGGTGTCTTGCTCGCCGGCCGGTGTCTCTTCGACGACCGCTACCACCCGCAGACGTACCACCCTGTCCGCCGGGAACCGCACGGTCAATTCGGTGCCGTCGGGCAGCCTTCCCGGTGATGCGGCAGCCGCGACCCCGCCATCCAGCAACCAGTTGAGCCGGCGGATCTGGTCGTCGATGGCGGCAACGTCGTCGGCGCGCTGGAGGGCGTCGGCGGCGTCCCCGCGATCGCCGACTGTGTCCTGGTCGCCTTCGAACGCGGCCGCCAGGCGATCGCGGCGTTGCCGGAGTTGGGCCAGCTCGTTGATGATCTGATCACGTTCTTCGCTGGAAAACGCCATCGCTTCGTGTTCGTCGCTCACACGGATCTCCCGGTCCCGGATTTGGGATGCCGGATCGTCTCGCTCCTGAGCCGGCGGTTGTCCATCGGCTCGCGCTCCGCCTTCTGGTCGTCAATCTGACGGATCAGCTCGCGCTTTGCTTCTTCGACGGCGCGCGTCAGGTCCCGATCGTCGGCAACGGCCACGAGTGGGGGAAGACCGGGCAGTTCGGTGCGCAGCGTGACGCGCTGCTGCCTACCGCCGCGGTCCTTGACCGAGACTTCCACGTCAACGTCATCGGCAGCCCACCTATACAGGTGCGGCGCCAGCGACTCCAACACCTCCACAAGGTATGGCCGTTCCTCCTCTTTGAAACCAACGCCCACGTGTAAAGCGCGCTCGTCGAACAGTTCTCGTCGATCGTCGTCGGATGTACTCACCGCGGCCTCCTCATCTCGGCCCCCTTCAGACGTAATCCTCGTGGACGTAGCACCAGCGCCAATCCTCGCCCGGCTCGAACGACTGCACGATTGGATGGTGGATCGTGTGGGCGTGCGCGCGGGCGTGTCGCATCGGCGACGAGTCGCAACAGCCGACGTGCCCACAGGTCAGGCACAATCGCAGGTGAACCCACGGCGTGCCGAGTTGGAGACATTCTTCGCAGCCTTGCGGCGTACGCGGGGTCACATTCCGGATCGCGGCAAGGTCGGGATCTGTGTGCATCGACGTCATGACTGGGCCTTCCTGGGTGAGTGGTCGGCGAGTGCCTGATCGAGCCAAGTCCTCAGCGCTGCGACTGGCGCGGCACCTGACTGGCGCGCCAGTACCGAACCCCCGTGGACCACAAGCAGTGTCGGCACGGCACGCACATCGAACCGCGCAGCGGTACGCGGCGCCGCGTCAACGTCGACTTGGACGAGCTTGATTCGGCTGGCGCGCTCCTGGGCCAACTGCTCGAGCGCGGGGCTGACCATCCGGCACGGCCCGCACCACGTTGCCCAAAGGTCAACCAGCACCGGCACTTTCGACTCTTCAACGACCTGGGCAAAGTCGTCGTCGCCCGCGACGGCGATCCAGGGCAGGGGCTGGTGACAGTTGGCGCAGCGCGGCGTGCCACTGGCGGCGGCAGGTACACGGTTGATCTTGCCGCAGTTGGCGCACTTCACATTGGTGGTTTGCATCGCGCACCTCTACGCCGCAACCGCTGGTTCGACGTAATCGACGGCAAGGCCGGCACCGTTGACGCTCACCCAGATGGTGCCGCCGGGTTTGATCTCACTGTAGACCGGGTCGTAGCCTTCCTCGGAGATCTGCTCAGGCGCATCCGGGGCGACATCCAGCTGGATCTGGCGCTCCGCCAACCGATCTCGCGGCTCCGCAAGTTGCGCCTCCACGATGCGTTCAATGTCAGGCAATTTGAGTGGTTCGATCCCCCCAAGCTACGACGATTTCATTGGTTTGCGCACAACACTCAGGTGATACACAGGAAAGTCGGCATCGTCGCGCAGTGTGTCGTCGGGTCGGTCAGTCGCGGCCATGGTTCGTCACGGGGTTCCTGTCCCGCGGATTCGACTGCAAGGGTCAGCTGTGCACTATTAACGATGCAGCGTAAGTTCTTCTCGCCAAGGGTATTTGGAAGAGTTGCACCCACTTACGTTGCGATCGAGGTGTTCGCGAAGGGGACGTCGCGACAGGCCATTGTCGCGCTCCGACGACGCTACGTACGATCCTGTCGCCGGCGCAGCCATCGGATGAATTCGACAACGTCTGCCACCGCCAGCGCCACGCCGAAGGACGGTGCCAACGCCGCGATCGCGTTGTTGGCAAGCGGGTGGCCGCCGAGGTAGCCCAGCAGAACATTGATGGCCGCCCACAGGAGGGCGCCGACCGTGTCGAACACCGGGAACTGGTGATAGGGAAATGCACCACCCGCACGCGATCGTTGTCGCGGTGCGACCGCCTGGTAGGAAGCGCGCGACGATGACGAGCGGTCCCCCATGGTCGTCCAACTCCCGCTGCGCCCCTCCCAGGCTGCGCCGACTCGGCTCGGAAGATCACTGACCGCAGGTGAGATTTATGGCGCTCGATAGACACACGCCCGGCAGGCATCAATACTGAGATGATCCGTCTGAAGGGGGCGACGATGGCCGTCGACAAGAATCGTTCAGGCGCCTCCCGGATCGTTAGCGTGGTAGGCGTTGCTCTCGCCGCGGGCGCTCTCGCGGTGGGCGCCCACTACTTCGACGGCCCCGCCTCCGGCTCGTCTCGCAGTGTCGCCGACACGTGCAGGCCCGGCGAAGACGTCGATGTCTACAACCTCGGGTGCGTCCCCGAGATCGCTCCGGGGCCGCCAAGCCAAGAGTTCCTCACCATCTGCAGCGGAGGCAGTAGAAACGACTGCGTGCGGGAGAACCTCTACCATCCTGAGGGCCCGCCATGGGTCAAAGTTCCTGACGTCGACACCAGCGTGAACCAGAGTCCGTAGCGGGCGACCGGGAGAGGGCGCGGTGAGCAGCTACACGGTCGGCTACATCATCGGTAGCTTGTCGGCGCAGTCCATCAATCGCACACTGGCCAAGGCCTTGATCCGCGTGGCTCCCGACAGCCTGAAGTTCGTCGAGATCCAGATACGCGAACTTCCTGTCTACAACCGCGACTTCGATGACGATTACCCCCCGGCAGGGTCGGCGCTCAAGGATGCGATCGCCGCAGTTGACGCAGTGCTGTTCGTGACACCGGAGTACAACCGGAGCATTCCCGGCGGGTTGAAAAACGCTATCGACTGGGCCAGTCGGCCTTGGGGGACAAACTCGCTGTCTCGTAAACCGTCGGCGGTGATCGGCACGTCGCCCGGCAAGATCGGAACCGCGGTGGGCCAGCAACATCTGCGCAGTGTGCTTGGCTATTGCGATTCGCCGCAGATGACTGCCCCGGAGGCCTACATTCAGTCCACCCCAGGCCTTTTCACCGATGACGGTGAGGTCACCGATGTCGGCACCGAGCAATTCCTGCGGGACTTCATGAGTGCGTTCGCAGACTTCATCAATCACGTCCTAACCGTGCCGCCGCCGCTCGATGAGGGTTGACGCGCGAGGTAGGCCGAGAGCTCGAATCTCGTATAACCGGCGCTATTGAGGCCCGCGCGTTACTGGCGGACCAGCAGAACTGTGGAATTGGTGTAGCGGAGAACGGGATGACAATTCAGGTCGACGAGCCCCGCGACGTTCTCCGCGTCGGCACTACCAACGATCACCAGTTGAATTGACTGGTCATCGTTCTCGATGCAGCGTGTCGCCGAACGGGCTTCGGCAACAGTGTGGACATGGATGTCCGGATAGCGTCGGATCCAGCTGTCGACTCGTCGGTCGATCAGAAGCACTGACGCCTTGCGCAGCCGCGCCTCGACCATGGCGCGTTGCACAACCGCGTCGTTATCCGGTTCGTCGTCGAGTGCCGCCGCGATCCAACTGCCGTAGCTATGCGCAGCGTCGCCGGCCGCCACGATGGCTACGGGGCAGTGCGAATGCCTGGAAAGTGCGGACGCGGTGGAACCTAGCGGCACGCTCACAACGCGTCCCCGTCCAACGAATCCGACGCAAATCATTGCCGCGTCACCGGATTCGTCGATCAGCACTTGGCCGGGAGGACCGTGCAGAACGGCCGACTCGACGTCGACCGGTTTGCCCAGGCTCTCGACGGCGGCCCGGGCGCACCGTAGCGCCAATTCGACCGTCTCGCCGGCCGGAGGCTGGGCTGAGCGGTTCGGCGGGATGACATACACAAGACGAAGCGGGACGCGGCGGCTCGCGGCCTCATCGACCGCCCACCTCGCTGCGCTGATTGCGGCTTCAGAGCCGTCAATGCCAACAACCACCCACTTCGATTCGGTTTCCCGCGTCCGGGCCATCGTGCTCATTGCGGTAGTTGGGCCGCATTGGGAACGCCTACCCGCCCCCGCCGCTGACCCGCGGCGCCGCTGGACGCGGGTGCTAGATGGGCCACGCACAGGTCGGGCTCGACGAACGGGTCGAGCTGGTCGACGGTCACTGGTCCCCGCATCTCGTTCAGTGCACCCTGCATCAATCCAAGGTGCAGCGCGCACATCATTGTGCCGTGAATACTTACAAGTTCTTGGAATGGGCAGTGCCGCAATCGAATTTCGGTGGCTCGGCTTGCGGGCGATTCAGGCTTGAACCCGAGGTCACCGAGAACGTCGACCAGTTCCGTCACGGATTGAGTCTTGGACCGAGCACGACGCGCGCGTCGCTTGACCAGTGACGGACCCCACGCGCGGCCGAGGTCAGCCGCAGCACTGGTGGGGTCATCCGTACTCGTCGCGAAGTTGTCGGCCAGGATTCTCGCGAGCAGCCGGTAATTCGTCGGCCCGGCGGGGTCCATCCGGCGGCTCGCCCGGAACAAGACCGGGGGACGGCCGGGTCCAGCGGTCTCGCCGATGACCTGCTCGACTCGCCCGGCACGCATCAGCCCATCGAGATGGAATCGAATTGTGTTGGGGTGTACCGGCATTTCCTCAGCGATGCTGGCGATGCTGCGCGGCTCGCTAGAGTTGCGCAGCAGCCGCAGGATGAGGTCACGCCGTCCCGGCGGGCCTGCCATCTTCTCGGCTGATGCGTTCTCCGGCATCACTTCTCCTGCGGCGGGAGCGCAGCCACCATCTCCGTATCAGCGTCGACCGCGCCGAGCTTCGCGGCCCCGCCCGGCGATCCGAGGGGTTGGGCCTGACCCGGCAGGACGTCTGTGAAGAACTTGACGTTCTCCTCGATGTAGGGCTGTAAAGGCGCGGGCAGGTCGTCTTCGTAGTAGATCGCCTCCACCGGGCACACTGGTTCGCACGCTCCGCAGTCGACACATTCGTCGGGGTGGATGTAGAGCATCCGTGCGCCCTCGTAGATGCAGTCAACCGGGCATTCCTCGACGCAAGCGCGGTCCTTGATGTCCACGCAGGGAAGGGCGATCACATACGTCATGCTCAAAGATTACCACAATTCACACTTGTAGTATTAGTATCAAATTATGAGTCGTCCCGAACCAGCTAGAGCTACACATGACACCGCGCTCGACGAGCTAGATGTTCGGAAAGTGCCGAAGCCGCAACGCCATCCGATGATCTTCGCCCGATTCGACGCACTCTCGCCGGGCGATTCATTCGTGCTCGTCAACAGTCACGATCCGATATACCTGCGCGACGAATTCGCTCGTGACCGCCCCGGTGCGTACGACTGGCGCTACCTGGAGTCCAGCCCATCCGAGCGGCTCTGGCGGATCCGGATCATCCGCATCACCGACGCCGACGTTGTCCGGCTGCTGTGATGTCAGAGCGGCAGCCGTGACAGCCGAAGCCCCGCCGCTGGAAGGACTCCAGCCACGCCGTCCATTCCCGGCACGCCTCGGCCCCAAGGGCAACCTGGTCTACAAATTGGTGACCACCACCGATCACAAGCTGATCGGCGTGATGTACATCGTCGCTTGCTTCACGTTCTTTTTTACCGGCGGCCTGATGGCGTTGTTCATGCGTGCCGAACTCGCTGCGCCTGGGCTGCAGTTCGTGTCCAACGAGCAGTACAACCAACTGTTCACCATGCACGGCACCATCATGTTGCTGTTCTACGCCACGCCAATCGTGTTCGGATTCGCCAATCTGGTACTGCCACTGCAGATCGGCGCGCCCGATGTCGCGTTCCCACGGCTCAACGCGTTGTCGTTCTGGCTGTTTGTGTTCGGTGCGCTGATCGCGATCGCGGGCTTCATCACGCCCGGTGGTGCCGCCGACTTTGGCTGGACAGGGTATGCCCCACTGAGCGACGCGATTCACAGCCCCGGCGCCGGCGGGGACCTCTGGATCCTGGGACTGGCCGTTGGCGGTCTCGGCACGATCCTCGGCGGGGTCAACATGATCACGACCGTGATCTGCATGCGAGCACCCGGCATGACGATGTTTCGGATGCCGATCTTCACCTGGAACATCCTGATCACCAGCATCATGGTGCTGGTGGCGTTTCCGCTGCTGACCGCGGCGCTGTTCGGCTTGGCCGCCGACCGTCACCTCGGTGCGCACATCTACGACCCCGCCAACGGCGGAGTGTTGTTGTGGCAGCACTTGTTCTGGTTTTTCGGCCACCCCGAGGTTTATATCGTGGCCTTGCCGTTCTTCGGCATCATCACCGAAGTCATCCCGGTGTTCAGCCGCAAGCCCGTCTTCGGTTACGCCACAATGGTTTACGCCACGATTAGCATCGCCGCTCTGTCCTTTGGGGTGTGGGCACACCACATGTTCGCCACCGGAGCGGTGCTGCTTCCATTCTTCTCCTTCATGTCGTATTTGATCGCGATCCCGACCGGGATCAAGTTTTTCAACTGGATCGGCACGATGTGGAAGGGACAGTTGACGTTTGAGACGCCGATGCTGTTCTCGATCGGCTTCGTCGTGACGTTTCTGCTAGGGGGTTTGTCGGGGGTGCTGTTGGCAAGCCCACCGCTCGACTTCCACGTCACCGACTCTTATTTCCTGGTCGCGCACTTCCATTACGTGTTGTTCGGCACGATCGTCTTCGCCACGTTCGCCGGCATCTACTTCTGGTTTCCGAAAATGACCGGTCGGCTGCTCAACGAACGGCTGGGCAAACTGCACTTCTGGCTGACGTTGATCGGTTTTCACACCACGTTTTTGGTGCAGCACTGGCTGGGTAACGAGGGCATGCCGCGCCGCTATGCGGACTACCTGCCCATCGATGGGTTCCAGAGCCTGAATGTCGTCTCGACGATCGGAGCCTTCATCCTGGGTGCGTCGATGTTGCCCTTCGTGTGGAATGTTTTCCGAAGTTTGCGCTTTGGCGAGGTGGTCATCGTGGACGATCCGTGGGGTTACGGCAACGCGTTGGAGTGGGCCACCAGCTGTCCTCCGCCGCGACACAACTTTACCGAACTGCCCCGGATCCGTTCGGAGCGACCGGCATTCGAGTTGCATTACCCACATATGATTGGGCGGATGCGAGCCGAATCTCACATCGGCCGCCGCCCTGAACGAGAGCGAGCGTAGCCGGCATGGCTGTGAAGGCCGCTGTCACCTCGGCGGTGATGCGTGTATCGGACGTGGACCGGTCGGTCACCTTCTATTGCGACGTCTTGTCATGCCATGTCGCAATTCGCGAACACGACGCGGCACTATTGTTGACGCCCAATGGCTTTCAGATATATCTCTACTCGAGAAAACCATCCCGAAGGCTGCGATCCAGTGCAACGGGACTTCAGTACCTCATGTGGGCAACTGACAGTGAGGAGGAGCTGCAGCGCATATTGGAGCGGCTCCGAGCCCACGATCCGGCAGCACTTGCGTACAGGGAGGGCGAGCTGTCCTTCGTCGAGGGCTGCGATCCCGACCTACAACGGGTCATCGTCGTCTATCCAAGCCCCAGCCGACTGCCGCGCGAGCTGATCGCATCGCGATTTCAATGGTGATAGGCCTTTCCGTGTCTAGCGCGGCGCACGACGAGACCATCGAGTTCGTCCGCGTTATGGCCCGTCAGGCGGCGGTGCATCGCCCAGGCAATTCTCGCGGCTTGGACTTTGGCGTGGTCGGCGGTTGGGCCGCTATACATTTGGTCTACGGTCGTGTTCCACAGGCTGAGCCATCGCAGAAAATGATTGGCGGACAGTGTGTTCCGTTTGTGTACAGGTTGATGAGCCTGCACGATGCGCCTGTGGTAGAGCCCGGCACGGAACAGGACGGTCTCCCAGAAGTCGCACATCACCGGTAGGTGCGATTCGAGACCCTTCTTCCGGATCTCAGCGAAGGGTTCCTTGAGCACGTCGTCAACCAGGACCTGGCCATAGAACTGACGCAGAACCGCGTCCACGTCGGCACGGGTGGCAAGGTCGGCAAGGGGTATTGCTTCCCTCGCCTCGTCAGCCATGGCGCGACAATCTGGCTACACACAGTTCGGGTTCGACAAGAGGCGCGAGGCGAGCAGATAGCGCCGGTGCCGACTTTCGGCGCCGTCCCGCGCCTGTCGGGTCAGCGAGCATTCCTTGCAGCAGCCCGAGATGCAGCGCGCAGACCACCTCGGGATGTGACCGGGCCAAATCCCTCACGGGGCAGGCGTGCAGCCGAATCGTCTGTTCCCGCTGCGACCTTCGCCCGCTGCCGGCCGACAGTTCGGGGGCGAACCCCATTGTCGTGAAGGCCGTAGTGATGCGGCTCGCAACTTGTTCTAACGTGTCATCGGCGCCTGTTTGGAGCGGACCATCGGCGGCATCCTGGCGAGCTGCGAGCCGGGCGGCCCATTGTTTTCCCGCATGCTGCGCGCGACGTGTGCGTGTCTCGCTGCTCTGGCCTAACTCCATTGCCAGCACCTCGGCGAGGATCCGGTAGTCCAAGCGCTCCTCGACCGCGATGTAGCCGGTACGTGGTCTGCCCGCCCCGGGCCTGTTCAACCGGGTCCGCGTGATTGCGCCGTCGTCGCACAGCGCGTCCAGGTGGAAGCGCACCGTGGTCACATGCAGGCCGGTCTGCGAGGCGAGATTGAACGCATCGACTGGGCCGTGGTGCTCACGCACCAGTCGAAGCACCCGTTCTCGTTGCTTGTTGCGCGGCAGGCGATTTCGCCGTTGTCGGCCACCGTCGATGTTGACCGCCTCGTTCACCTGTGGCCCTTCCCCTTCTTATATTTCGAGGATATACTTCAGTTATATTATCACGCAGGGAGGCCGCCTATGTCCGCACCAGGTCTGCGATTACGGTTGAAGTCTGGGCACCGGTCCCGCGGATTTGTTCAGGGGGGATGGTGGCCGTGGTCAACCGAGCTGATGAGCGAACTTCCGGCCCTGCTCGCAGCACTCTGGCCGCGAGTAGGGCGCATCGACCGGGTGATCTACGACGAGAACAGCTGGGCTACAACATCATTGCGTATCGAGTTTAGGGCCCACTCTGTGATCCTCGATGGTTCCGGCGACCAGTCGGCCAACACGCTGTCTGTAATCGGCCCGCAATTCGGAACATCGGACCTCTTGGTGGTGCCGCCGTACACCGACTCAGCCCGTGCGTATGCGGCAGTCGTTGCCGCGGCCGATCCCGACGACGTCTCGACTCCCGACGACCTCCTTGGCATCGCTTCGCCAGAAGTGGAAAATCGTCGTCTCACATTGATGGCGCACCAACGCTGGGAATCCGAAGGTGGAGCGCTACGCCACCGGAAACAAGAGGTGCAGCATGCTTAACGATCGCGAACTCGAAACCCTGCGCGAAATCGAGCGCCACCTTCGCCGGTAGAGCCCGGATGCCCCTCGTTCGGTCAGCTCGGACTCGTCGCTCATCGGGCCAGTCCTGCGCGCGTGCTCACTGCTCCACCTTCGGCTTCCCATCGGTGAAGGGCTCTGAGGCACTCGCGGTGGTCGCGGGTGCTGCTAGCGCCGGTTCCAAGTAGCTGCGCGGGTGTGGATGCGTCGTTAACGGATGCCGCCTGGGTGACGGCCTGGTAAGCCCGCGACGCTTCGGTGAATGGGGGAACAACCAGTAAGGCCAACTTGCCGAACCGTGGGCCGTACACAGACACGACATTTGGCGACTCTTCGTCGTCGAGGATTCCGCTGTAGTCAATGCCGTTGTCGCTCTGCGGAATTGGTGACCAGTCGGCGGCGTGATAGCTGACACGGTCGATCTGGCCAAGACGCAACGACAGCGTATGAAGCAATGCGGGCAGTTCATCGTTCAACCGCGTTGTTTCCGGCCACCACGCACCTTGGACGTAGCCGCACGTGCGGTGTGCAGGCTTCAGCCGAAGTCGCACGTTGCCGATCGTCGAACGGGGAGAAGATGTTTCGCGCGGTTTGTCCGTCTTTGCTGCAATGATTCCTAGCATTTGGTCACCTCAGTTCGGTTGAATTTGGCCTTGTAAACGCCGTAGGGCACGGCGTCGAGCAATGTGACCGTGAGGTCAGCGCCGCTGGGCAGGCAATAGGTACGACTCTCTCCCGGGCGTGCACCTGCAACGGCAGCCCCTAACGGCGATTCGGTGGAATAGACCTCGATGTCACCGTATTCGGCGCCTCGGACACTGAGCAGGAACGTTTCGGTGTCACCGGTGTTGTCGTAGCGAACGGTCAGGACCATCCCAGGTTCGGCGATCCCGTCGTCAGGTGGGTCCTGACCCACAGCGGCAATGCTCAGTAACTCATGGATCTGTTGAATCCTTGCCTGCCAAGCACCTTGGATGGCGGCGGTGTTTTCATTGGTGTCGCCGGCGCTGCGTAGTCCGTCAGCACGCAACACACGGAGAGTGGCCAGTTCTCGTTGTAGCCGTTCGTAAGCCTGGGGAGAGATCCACACGGCCTGCGTACCGGTCATATTCGCATTCCTTTGATTAGGTGAATCAGACTGTGGTCAAGCATTTTTCGTTGCGATTAGCACAACGCAGAGGCGGGTTACGGCGATGCCGTCGTCGCGCGAGGCGAGCTGTGACTGCGTCGGCGTCAGCGTCCATGAGGTCATCGGGGACTTCGATGCCGGGCCGAGAATGCGTCCAGATACATTCTGTTCTAGTCATTTTGGGATTCCTTCGGGCGTAGTGGTTGCCGTCAGGGGCGGGCCCTCGTCGGGACAGCCGCCCCTGACGACTGGAGTGCCCCTTCCCGGGGCTGGTTTCGCTGTGGGTTTCGGCGGCGGGACCGGGTGTCAGCGACCAAAGCGGCCGAGCGGCGAGACCCCGCGCCCGCCGTCCGTCAGTCCGACGCCCATCACACACCTCCGCAAATGCGAACCTTTGATTGGTTCACCTCTATCGTCGCCTGGATCGGCCCAAGACCGTTTGCCCTGCTCGGACAATCAAGAGGTGGGGGTTTGTCGGCGTCCGACAACACCCGCACGTTCAGTCGTCGCCGAGGGCCGCAAGTTCGACGGTCATAGCCAACCGTTTACCTGCATCCTGCAGGTCGAGGCTGGCCACCTCGGCCATCTTGCGCAGCCGGTAGCGGACCGTGTTCTCATGCACTCCGAGCCGCTCACCAGCCGCGATCGGGTCGCCCAGTTGCTCCAGCCACGCCCGCAGGGTGGCGACGTACTGCGTGGCGTGCTCACGATCGTGGCGGCGAAGTTCGGCGACGGGTCCTCTGTCCGGCGCCCGCCCAGACCTGGCAGCAGTCCGCAGACGCTGCAGCAGGATGTCGTCCCACGATTCGTCGTAGGCCGGCGGAGGTCGGCTCGCCGGCCCCACCTCGTGCAGCGCCAGGCATTCGTCAGCCTCCGCGCGAGCCGCCGCCAACTCCGTCGCCGCCGCGGTCCCGCTGATGCCCGCCAGCAGCGTCACCGGTTCTGGCAGGGCGGCGCGCAAACTAGTGAGCCAGCGCCGCGCCGCCGCGGCGTCGTCCGCGGGGAGCAATGTGTACACGGAGTCGCCGGCCAGCGCGCTACGACCCGGCCGCGACCAGCCGAACCCGGTGGTGGCGCGTTCGAAGGCGAGCAACAACGGAGCATGCCGCTCGTCGCCGACCTGGACGCGCAGCGCGATGACGCGCAGCCGAGTCTGTGGCAGCCCAAGCTTGCTGGCAACCGTCGAGGCGTCGGCGGTGCCTTCCAGCAACCGAATCACCAAGTCGGACTCCACCTGTCGTTCGAGGTCCGCACTCGCCCTCGAACGCAGGATGTGCAGCGCGACAATGCGCGCGCCGTCTTCTAGAGCGGTGCGCGCCGCGCCGTCCAGTGGCGCCGAGCACTCGACGAAAACGGACCCGAGCAGCGTCCGGCCGGCCCGCACGGCGACGACCATCCTGCCGGTGAAGCCGTGTTCGGCGTCTGCGGGCACGTACATCGGCTCGTCAGACGCCGACAAGTGGACGAATACGCCGTGCTTCTCGAACAGTTCGTGGAGGTGTTCGGGGGTCTGCCGACGCAGGATGGTCTCCACTCGCGCCGGGTCCGCGTGCTGCTGCAGTCGCGAATAGGCAAGCACACGCGAGGCTTGATCTTGAATGATGACGGCGCCGCCGATGGCGTCGGCAAGGCTGTCGGCCAACGCAAATAGGTCGGTCGGGCCGCGTCCCGATTCGGTTTCTCGGCCCTCCAGCACCAGCCCGTAGATGACCGCCGCAAGCTGGCTCCACGGCATCGCATCATCGACAACCAACACCGCCGGAGGTCCGGAGTCACTGAGAGTGGACGACTCTTCGCGGTCGCTGCGCACGAGCACAACGGCGGCCTGCGCGGCTGCTGCCCAGTGCACGGCTTCTTCAAACGTGGCGGCACCGATGGCCAACAGCACATCGCCTACTACCGGGCGGTCTCCGACGGTCTCGGGGATTGCAACGCTGCGCAGCTCCGTCGAGCGTGGCACCGACGAAGGCCGCAGTCGGACGCCGTAGTCGCCCAGCACATTAATCAAGCGGTCCAAAGTGATCACAGGCCGCTCCCGGTTCCCAGCTGCGTGACGTGCCGCGGCGCTAGCTCCTCCAAACAGGTAACGCCGAGCAGCTTCATGGTCCGGACGATTTCACCGGAGAGGATCTCGATCGCGCGCTCCACACCAGCCCGGCCGCCGGCCATCAGTCCGTACAGATACGCCCGCCCGACGAGCGTGCATTTCGCGCCCAACGCCACCGCGGCCACGATGTCGGCGCCGGACATGATCCCGGTGTCCAGCAGGATTTCGACCTCAGAGCCGAATTCCGTTGCAACAGCGGGTAATAGATGGAACGGCACCGGTGCCCGGTCCAGCTGACGGCCGCCGTGGTTAGACAGCACGATGCCGTCGACACCCAGCTCGACCACCCGCCGGGCGTCCTCGACGGTCTGAATGCCCTTGACCACGAACCGTCCCGGCCACTGCGACTTGATCCATGCGAGGTCGTCGAACGTCAGCGTTGGGTCGAACATCGTGTCGAGCAGCTCCGCGACGGTGCCGGGCCAGCGGTCGAAGCTGGCGAAGGTCAGCGGCTCGGTGGTCAGAAGATCGAACCACCACCGTGGCCGGCGGGCCGCGTCGAGCACCGTGCGGGTGGTGAGCGCCGGGGGAATGGACATGCCGTTGCGGACGTCGCGCAACCTCGCGCCGGCGACAGGCACGTCCACGGTCACAAGCAGCGTGTCGAAGCCTGCCCGCGCAGCCCGCTCGACCAGTGCCATCGACTGGTCCCGATCACGCCACACGTACAGCTGAAACCAGTTGCGCCCGTTCGGGTTAGCGGATTGGACGCCTTCGATCGACGTGGTGCCCAGCGTGGACAGTGTGAACGGAATGCCGAACCGCCCGGCTGCGGACGCACCCGCGACCTCACCCTCGGTCTGCATCATCCTGGTGAATCCGGTTGGCGCGATGCCGAACGGTAGTGCGACCGGCGCGCCAAGTACGTCC
The DNA here is from genome assembly GCA_035651275.1 of Mycobacterium sp. Taxonomy (GTDB): domain Bacteria; phylum Actinomycetota; class Actinomycetes; order Mycobacteriales; family Mycobacteriaceae; genus Mycobacterium. The sequence continues at coordinate 16,986 of DASRFZ010000294.1, forward strand.
CACCCGGTGCACACCTGGGAGACATCCCGAAGGATCTCCGGGTGAAACTCGATGTCGCGGAACGCCTGCCGTGCGCGCGCCAGCGAAATCTCGGCTTCCGCAGCACCTTCGGTGTAGTCGAACGCGGCTCGGGGGGTGCGCCGGCGCGCGATCGTGCGTAGGTCGTCGATCGTCAGCGCTGCCGACAGTCGGCGCGTCGTCGCATCAAACACCGGCCGGCGGAACCGAATCAGTTGCGCGAAATCACCGGGCTTCGGAATCCGCCGCTTCACCAATCAGCCCTAGTCGCCAACGGCCGCCAGCGCCCGCTTGACGTGTCCGCGTCTCTCCTCGATCAACCGGCCGAACTCCTGAAGCAGCGACGGATTGCGTTGGAGCACAGCGTCGATCTCTTCGCGGCTGACCTGGACGGCGACGACTTCGTCGGCCGCCTGGGCGTCGGCCACGACCGGTTGACGGGTCAGCGCCGTTTGCCCGAGGACCGACCCCGCCACGAGTGTGGAAACCGGCACGACGGACCCGTCGTCGTTCGCCGCGGTGACCCGCACCCGGCCCGACACGATGAACGTCATCCGGCTCGGTATGTCGCCCACGCGTTCCAGTATCTCGTCGGCGCCGTAGCGGACCACGGTCGCGTGGGGGACGAGCGCGCGCTGGTCAGACGCGCTCAGCCGCAGTATCGGTGCGACGACGGTGCGCACCGCGTCCTCGACGGCTTCGGGCGTGCTGAAGTCGTCCTCGGCTTCGTCGAGGTGAAGGCCGTCGCGCCGGGCGGCGTACCAGATCCATCGCAGGAATGTTGCCTTCGCGTCCCCGTCGTCGGCGGGGGATTGCAGCGGAATGCTAGTGCGGTACTGCAGATTTCCAAGCGGCACCGCCTTCGGCGCGCGGTCGGGTTTGACCTGGGGTAGTTCACTGGCCACCCGAGACAGCATGGCGCACACCCGGTCCGGGGGGTCGTCCACCGAGAAGACCGTGGTGATCTTGATCTTGTAGGTTCCCGGCGGCCGGCTCAGGTTCGCGAACGACGCGACGGCCAACACCGAGTTCGGGGTGATCTGCAATCCACTGCCGGTATCGATATGCACTGCGCGCCAATTGACTTCGACCACACGACCTCGTGCCGTGGTCGTCTCGATCCAGTCGCCCAGCCGAAACGGCTGTTCGAACAACATCAGCAGCCCCGAGATGATCTGCCCGACGGAGTTCTGCAGCGTCAGGCCGATGACAATCGACGTCACACCTAAGGCCGTAAACACGCCCGCGATGTGAGCGCCCCAGATGTAGGAGAAGATGATCGCCAGCCCGACGGCGATCAGCAGGAATCGGGCCACGTCGACGAAAATCGAGGGCATGCGTTTTCGCCATGATCCCTCGGGTGCCGACTGGAACAGCGTCGCGTTGATGCCGGAGAGCAGCAGCACCAACACCAAAAAGCCAAACAGTGTGGCGACCACCTTCACCGGTGTCTCGTGCGTCGGGACTTGCGTCGCGTTGACGAGCAGCAGAAGAAGGGCCCCCAGCGGCAGCAGGTAGTTGCGCAACAGGCTGACCGGTCTTGCCATGAAGCTCTTCTTGCGCGCCAGAGCGTGCTGCCACTCTGTCAGGACGACGAGGCCGACGGGCAGTCCGACCGCCACGGCGACCGCCCAGTAGAACCACGCGGAGTGCAGGACGTCGTTCATGCCGAACGCTCCGAGACACGCCAGATCGGCTCTTCGGAGCCATCGACGGTGATGGTGCCGACCGGGGTGAAAGCTTTTGTGTCCCCGATGTTCTCGTACACCCGCTGAGTCACGTAAATTCCCGGCTGCGGTGATCCGCTTTGCACTCGGTACGCCAGGTTGACGGCCGCACCCCACATGTCGTAGACGACCGCGGACCGGCCCACCAGCCCGCTGCTGACGCGGCCCGCGTCGATGCCCGCCCGCAGGCTGAGGTGATGGCCCGTTTCGCTGTTGAACCGGTCGAGGATCCGCTGCGTTTCGAGCGCGAAATCGACGATCCGCCTGACGTTGTCCAGGCGCGGCAGGTTGAGTCCGCAGCTGGCCAGGTACCCGTTATGCACCGTGCGCACGGGCTCGACGCCCAGATCGTCAGCGGCGGCATCGATTTGGCGGGTGAGTTCGTTGGTGAGCGCGAGCGCGTCCTCCGACTTGAGTTCTGCCTGTAGCCGATCGATGCCGACGATGTCGCCGAATATCACGCTGACGTCCTGGTGGTCCTGCGCGATGATCTCTTCACCCTGCCGATACCGTTCGATGACTTGCTCGGGCATCAGCGACAACAGCAGTCTGTCGTTTTCCCGGCGCTGCTCGTTGATCAAGTCTTCCTTGATCCCGAGATTGCGTGCCATCTCGTTGAAAGCGTGTGTCAGATCGCCGATTTCGTCTCGTGATTCCACCGGAAGCAGGACGTCGTACTCGCCGGCGCTGATCTTCTGCGCGCCCGACTCCAGCCTGCGGATCGGACGAACGAACACCTGAGCCGCGAACATGGCCGCCAGGCACACCGCGAAAATGATTCCGACAGTGGACAACACCATCGTCCTGGTAAAGGTCGACTCACGGGCGAACGCCTCGGCGGTGTCGAGCTTGCCGACGATCGACCAGTGCAGCTCGGTGCCCGGGATGTCCACGGGCGCATACGCCTGCAACGTCTCATGGCCGAGATAGTCGGTGGTGATCATGGTGCCGGACTGTCCGCTTTGCGCGGCCCTCGTGGCTTCGCTGCTGATCGGCTGGATCAGCGTGGTACTGCCCAGCCGGATCGCCTCGTCGGCAATGGATCCGGGAGTGCCGGCTTTCACCACGTCGTGCTTGTAGCGGTCGGGGTCGTCGAGGAAAAGCCGTGAGTCAGAACGCATCAGGTCATCCGGACCCGCAAGGAACGTCTCGCCGGTCTTGCCCATGCCTGACGGTGCCCATTGCTTGTCAAAGGTCATCAACCGGTTGATCTTGTCGATGGGGAACTGCAGCGCCATGACCCCCTCGGTGCGGCCGTCGGCGGCAATCGGGGACACCATCCACGCCGTCGGCTGACCCTCTGCGGGCTGGTAGATCTCGAAGTCGGTGATCCCGACGTAGTCGTCGGAATTGGACGCCAGCGCCTTTTCGTAGGCGATGCGAAGTTTCGACTCGTTGTACGGCCCGGTGAGGATGTTGGTCCCGAGGTCGACGTCTTTGTAGGCGGAGTAGACGACGTTTCCGCGCGTGTCGAGAAGCAGCACATCCTGGAAGTCGAACCGATCGACGATTTGCCGGAAGAAGTCTTGGTAGCGCGCGTTGGCCGCTGACCATGCGCTGCCGTCGTGAGCGTCGTCCATGCCGAGCGCGACGTCGTCGGACTGTCGGCGCGCGGTGTAGTTGGCTTGGAGGTACTTCTGTGCGTTCGATGTCGGCAGCACGGCGGCCAAATCGGGTTTGGCGTTGCTGTACTGGTGGATCTCCTTGAGGAACGTGTTGGTGTAGTAGTCGACGATCGACTGCTGCTGCGCCGAATCGATTGGCGCGTTGGCCAGCTGGTCGAAGCCGGCGGTGAATGCCTGTACCGCGGGCACCGCGATGGCTCCGTGCGAGTAGATGATCAGCGAGTTCTTCAGGTCCGTGAATTCGGTAGTGAGCGCTCGTGTTTGCGACTCGCGGACTTCGGTGAGCCGGTTGAACACCTGGGTTCGCATCGTGCTGCGGCCGGCCTGGAAGGCGATGACTCCCACGACGACGGCCGCGACGACGGTGCACAGCACCATCATCACCACGAGTTTCGACTGGATCGAAACCCGGGCGAGCAGCCGACGCCGTCCCAGCCGTTTGAACCGTCGCGGCGCGGCCGGCTGCAGTTCGGAGGCCTGCTCGTCGTCGGATTGTTCCTCGATCGACGGATCCGCCACCGCAGCTTCGTCGTCAGACGATTGCAGCATCGGCGTCCTTCTCTCGCTCGCGGCGTAGATAAGGCAGCAGACTAGCTTGAAACCACGCGTCGAATGGGAGGTCTAGCTGTGAATGGCGCCGGTGCACTTATCACCACGTTGGTCGACGCGGGCGTCGACGTCTGCTTCGCAAACCCCGGGACGTCGGAGATGCACTTTGTCGCCGCACTCGATTCGGTGCCAGAGATGCGCGCTGTCCTGACCCTTTTTGAAGGGGTGGCGACGGGCGCGGCGGACGGGTATGCCCGCATCGCTGGGCGGCCCGCCGCGGTGCTGTTGCATTTGGGCCCGGGACTCGGCAACGGACTGGCGAACCTTCACAACGCCAAGCGCGCCAACGTGCCGATGGTCGTGGTCGTCGGCGACCATGCGACGTATCACAAGCGTTACGACGCGCCGCTGGAATCCGACATCGACGCGCTCGCGGGAACCGTGTCGGGCTGGGTGCGACGCACCGGCTCGGTAAACGACGTGGGCGCCGATGCGGTCGAGGCGATCCGCGCGGCGACGGCCGCGCCCGGGCGGATCGCGACGCTGATCCTGCCTGCCGACGTGTCGTGGACCGACGGCGCACAACAAGGCGCGGCATCATCGGCTGCGGCAACCGAGTCGGAGCACGACGGAGATGCGGTCGCGACCGCGGCGAAGATCTTGCGCGACGGCGAGCCCGCGATGGTGCTGGTCGGCGGCGACGCCACCACAGAGGCGGGTCTGGCGGCGGCGTCGCGAGTCGCGGCCGCGACCGGCGCACGATTGCTGTGCGAGACGTTCCCGACCCGGCTGGTCCGCGGCGCCGGGTTGCCGGCTATCGATCGACTGGGCTACTTCGCGGAGGCCGCGGCTGCGCAACTCGACGGCGTCAAGCATCTTGTGCTCGCCGGGGCGCGCTCGCCCGTGTCGTTCTTCGCATATCCGGGCAAGCCCAGCGACCTGGTGCCTGCGGGCTGCGACGTCCACATGCTCGGCGAGCCGGGCCAGGCGACGGCCGCACTCGCCGCGTTGGCCGACGAGATCGCCGCCGACGCCAAGCCAGCGCTGGCCCCGGCTAACCGCTCGGAGCTGCCCACCGGAGCTCTGACAGGTGACAGCATCGCGAGGGCGGTCGGTGCGCTGCTGCCCGAGCACGCGATCGTCGTCGACGAGTCCAACACGGCCGGGGTGACGTTGCCGGCCGCTACCGCCGGTGCGCCGCCGCACGATTGGCTGACGCTGCCGGGCGGGGCGATCGGGTACGGACTGCCCAACGCCGTGGGTGCGGCAATCGCGGCGCCCGGCCGAAAAGTGTTGTGCCTGCAGGCCGACGGCTCGGCGATGTACACGCCGTCCGCGTTGTGGACCATGGCCCGTGAGCAGCTCGACGTGGTCACTGTGATCTACAACAACGGTGCCTACGACATTCTGCGGCTCGAGTTGCAGCGGGTCGGCGCGCAGGCCAGCGGGCCGCCGGGGCCGCGGGCAGAGTCACTTCTCGACATCAGCCGTCCCCGACTGGATTTTGTCGCGCTTGCGTCGGGCATGGGGGTCAGCGCGCAGCGCGCAACGACCGCAGAGGAATTCACCGCGGCGCTGTCCGATGCGTTCGCGATGCCCGGCCCACATCTGATCGACGCGGTCGTGCCATCGATGGTGGGGTAGCGGTGGACGACCCGTTCGATCTGCAGCGGTTCGTCGACGCCCAAGCCGGCGTGTACGACACTGTGGTTGCGGAGTTGCGCGCGGGTGCCAAACGCAGCCACTGGATTTGGTTCATCTTCCCTCAGCTGGCCGGGCTCGGCCGAAGCCCGACGGCGGCACGCTTTGCCATCTCGTCGCTCGCGGAGGCGCAGGCGTACCTGCGACACGACGTGCTCGGCGCCCGACTGCACGAGTGCACACGTCTTGTCGCGGCGATGGAGGGACGCTCGGTGAGCGAAATCTTCGGGTGGCCCGACGATCTGAAGGTGCGCTCGTCGATGACGTTGTTCGCGCACGCGGCGACCGACGATACCGACTTCGTCGCGGTGCTCGACAAGTTCTACGGTGGCGAGCAGGATCCGGCGACGCTGGCCCTGCTACACGGGAACGATTAGCCAATCATGCGGCCCGACGACCGGGTGGGAGACCTCGTCGGAATGAAAGCCGAAGTCGCGCAACGAAAACGACAGCGAATCGTCGCCGATGTTCAGTGCCACCAACAGCGCATCGTCGCCGTGGCGGCTGACGTAGACGTAGCGGCGGTTGTCCAGTAGCACGGTTTCCGTCGTGGCCCGGTGCAGCCACGGGTGACGTCGGCGCAGCCCGATCAGGAACTGGTGCAACCGCAGCACGTCTTCGCCTGCCCCGGGTGAGGTTGGTGCAGAGGGAAATTCGGGTCGCACCGCGTCGTCGCCGCCGAACCGCTCTTCCTTGACTCCGCGATACCCGAGCTCGTCGCCGGCGTAGATGCTGGGAACGCCGCCGGTCGTCAGCTGAATCACCAACGCGTGTGCGACATGACGCGGATCGTCGAGTCGGCTGGCGATCCTTGTCACGTCATGGTTGCCGACGAAGGTCAGCGGCGCGAACACAGCGAGAAAGTCGTTGTGCCGCTTCAGTGCCCAGTCCAGCTCGTGGAAGTTGGCGTCGTTGAGCGAGCTCCAGATGGCCTTCCACAGCTCGTATTGGGTGACCGAGTCGTATCCGGCAGCGCGCACGCGTGCGGAGTAGTCGCCGTGGATCACCTCGCCGACGAACCACGCGTCTGGATGCGCATCCCGTACGCCGGGCAGGACCGCGGCCCAGAACGCGTCGGGCATCGCGTACGCGGCGTCGAGCCGCCAACCGTCGGCGCCGCGGTCCAGCCAGTGGCGCATCACACCGCCGACGTAGTCGGCTACCTCGGGGTTGGCGTGGTCGAGCGTGATCAGTTCGTCGTGGCCCTCGAACGTGTGAAAGCCGTTGCCGCCTCGGCGAAGCCATTCGTCGTGACCGAAGTCGGTACCGACGTGGTTGAACACACCGTCGAGCAGGACGCGCAGGCCCCGTCGACGCGCCTCCTCGACGACGTAGTCGAAGTCGTCGTCGTCGCCGAGTCGGGGATCGATGCGGTAGTGATCGGTGGTGTCGTAGCCATGCGTGCGCGACGCGAAGATCGGCCCGAGCGCGATTCCCGACGCGCCCAATTCGATCGCGTGGTCGAACCAGCCGGTGACGCGGCGCAGCCGGTGCTCGTCGGGGGAGGGCGCACGATCCGGGTATGCGCCGACGAAGCCCAACGGATAGATCTGCCACCAGATGGCGTGCTGCACCCAGTCCGCCGCCACCCGCGGGAGTTTACGCAGCCCGACTCGACAACCTCGAATAGAACATGTTCTAGTGCAGGGATGCTGGAGTTCACCCGCGAGGAGACCACTGCCGAAGAAGCTGCGCAGATGCGGCACATCTACGAGCCGCTGACGAAGTCGGTACGCGAGCTGATCGACGCGACGATCCGTACCGAAGTCGACCCCGAGACGGTCGCGGCGGTGACCGCCGAGATCGACGCGGCCACAGCCCGATTGCGCGCCAGCCAGCTGCCCGGCCCGTACGGCGTGCGCTACACCGCCGAGGGCGACGGAATGGCATGGGGCAATCCGGTGATCGGCGTGCGCAACCCGATCGCTCCGCCGGTGGAGTTGCAGATGGACGAGGACGGCAGGGTATGGGCCGACTTTCATCTCGGCGCGGCATACGAGGGGCCTCCCGGTCACGTGCACGGCGGAGTCTGCGCGCTGGTCCTCGATCACGTGCTGGGCGAGGCCGCAAGTGGAGGACTGACCCGGCCGGCGTTCACCGGCACGATCAGCTGCCGCTATCTGCGCGCCACCCGATTGGGCGCGCTGCACACCGAAGCCACCATCGAGCGGGTCGACGGAGTGAAGACGTACGCCGTCGGCCACCTAGCCGACGACGAGGGGGTCACCGTCGAAGCCGAGGGCGTGTTCATTGTCCCGAAATGGGCCCGTTGACGGTGTAGGTATTCGCCGCCACAGAATGGTTGCCGGACAACGAGTTTCGTGATCTCCCGCGCAGCGCGGCTCGACTTGTGGCTGGACCGCGTCAGCTTCGGATGAGCCGCGCTTCCGCGGTGATGATTGCGCGCACTGTGCGCCGGCAGCGCCCGCAGTCCGACCCTGCGCCGCACGCTTCGGCGACTTCTCTGCACGTGGACGCGCCGCAGGCCACCGCCTCGGCCACCGCATGACTGGTCGCGCCAGTGCACAAACAGACGAACATCCCCGTCAGCCAAGCAGGCAAGGCTAACCTATGTCAAGACCGGCGACACGGCCTGCGCCGGGATTGTCCGCGCGGGTGTTTGGGCTGCACTAGATTCATCTGCATGCAAGGTGACCCCGACGTTCTGAAACTCCTCAACGAGCAGCTGACCAGTGAACTGACCGCGATCAACCAGTACTTCCTGCACGCCAAGATGCAAGAGAACTGGGGTTTTTCCGAGCTGGCGAAGCGCACGCGCGAAGAGTCGATCGAGGAGATGCACCACGCCGAGTGGATCACCGACCGCATCCTCCTGCTCGACGGTCTGCCCAACTACCAGCGGCTGTTCTCGCTGCGCGTCGGACAGTCGCTGCGCGAGCAGTTCCAAAGCGACCTGGCCGTCGAATACGAAGTCAAGGAGCGGCTGGGTCCGGGTGTGGTGATGTGTCGGGAGAAACAGGATTCGACGAGCGCGATTCTGCTCGAAAAGATCTTGGCCGACGAGGAAAAACACATCGACTGGCTCGAAACGCAACTCGAGCTGATGGACAAGCTGGGCGAGCCGTTGTACGCCGCGCAATGCGTGTCGCGACCTCCGAGCTGACGCTGAGGCGAAGCCGCCGACATTTGACACCGGGGCGGCGATGCCGGACCGCCCGCTAGCTTCTTAACGTCGGGGTTGCGCCCGTTCATCGCCTGACGACGAACTCTAGATGCAACCGATCCAGCTCGCCGCTCTGTGCCGAATCCCCGCGGCCATACAAAGCCAAACCTTTTCTGCAGAACCGCAACCCAAGCGCTAAGCGCTCGATTGCGCCGTCAGCGTCTGGCGGTCAGCGTCGTCGCCCCAATCCCGTTGCGCCAGTATCCGATGCGCGATCCGCTCGAGTGCGGCCTGAACCTCCACCCGGTCGGGTCGGCCTTCGAATGTCGGTGAGCGATCAAGCTTGTCCACCCAGTACTCGACCATCGCCGATGACAGCACGTCGACCTGACGGCGGCCCGCTTGCGTCAGCCACAAACTGTCGTCGGTGCGCAATGCGTAGCCCGTGTCGACCAACCGATCGAATGTCGGCTCGAGGACTTCCTGCGGTATCCGCAATCGCTCGGCGATATCGGTGAGACGCGCGGAGCCGAAAACCTGTGCGTGACGGAAGATCTGCAGCAGCGCCCACGTCGCCGCCACGTCCAGTTCGCATCCGACCCGGGCACATAACGCACGCAGCCGCACGGCCGGGCTGTGGCGCATCATCCGGCCGATCGCCGTCTCCAACAGTTTCTCCGGCGACTCGCTGTTGGGCATCGCGAAGCCCTCGCCGATGTCGAGGCCGGCGGCACGGGCATCGCGCAGCGGCACCTCCTTGAGCAACAGGGCGAGCACAAAACCGATGACGGCAACGGGCGCCGCGCACAGGAACACCAGATCGAGCGATTGCGCGTAAGCACCGACGATCGGTGTGCCGACGCCGTGGGGAAGTTCGTGCAGCACCTTCGGCGACTGCGCGGCTGCGGGAGGTGCGCCGGTGACGGCGACGGCGTGACCGATCCGGCTGTTGAGGAAGTTGGTGAACAGCGAGCCGAATATCGCCGCGCCGAACGAGCTCCCGATCGTGCGGAAGAAGGTCACCCCGGATGTCGCAACTCCGAGATCGGCGAAATCCGATGTGTTCTGGACGATCAGGATCAGCACCTGCATGCACATTCCGATGCCGGTGCCGAGCACGAACAGATACAGCGACTGCAGCAGCATCGGCGTGCCGGCGCCCATGCGCGACAGCAGCACGAAGCCGACGCCCATCACCAGCGTGCCGACGACAGGAAAGACTTTGTATCTCCCGGTGCGGCTGACGATCACGCCGCTGCCCATCGATGTGATCAACAGGCCCGCCACCATCGGCAGCGTGCGCAGCCCCGAGATCGTGGCAGAGACCCCGTCGACGAACTGCATGAAGGTGGGCAAGAAGGTGAGCGCCCCGAGCATCGCGAAGCCGACGACGAACGACAGCACACAGCAGACGGAAAACACCGGATCGGAGAACAGCCGGATCGGCAGCACGGGTTCGGCGGCGCGCAGCTCGATCCACACGAATAGCAGGAGTGCCGCCACGGATCCGGCGAACAGCCCGATGATCGTCGGCGAGCCCCACGGATGGGTGCTTCCGCCCCAGCTGGTCGCCAACGTCAGACCCGATGCGCCGACGCCGACGAACAGGATGCCCGCGTAGTCGATTCTCGGTTTCGACGTGCGGGTCAGCGCCGGGATGGCCGCCGCGGCCACCGCAAGAACCACTGCGCCGATGGGCACGTTGATCCAGAATGCCCACCGCCAGGTCAGGTGGTCGGTGAAGAAGCCGCCCAGCAGCGGGCCAACCACCGTCGTCACGCCGAACACCGCGCCCAGCGCGCCCTGATACCGGCCGCGTTCGCGCAGCGGGACGACTTCGCCGATCAGCGCCGCCGCGGTGACCATGATCGCGCCGCCACCGACGCCTTGCAGCGCGCGCGACGCGACGAGCATGCCCATCGACTGCGCCAGGCCGCACAGCACCGACCCGGCCAAGAAGAACAGCACCGCCAGACCGAAGACGGCCTTGCGGCCGAACAGGTCGCCGAGCTTGCCGACGATCGCGGTCGCGATCGTCGATGCCAGCAGGTAGCTCGTCACCACCCACGACTGATGGCCGGCGCCGCCGAGATCGGCCACCACGGTAGGCAGCGTCGTCGCGACGATCGTCTGGTCGAGCGCGGCGAGCAGCATGCCCAACAGCACCGCGGTGAAAATGAAGTTACGGCGCTGAAGACTGACCACCGCGCTGCCGGAGTCGGGCGGGGCCTCGTCGGTCGGCGCGCTTGCCACGTCGCCGAGCCTACGGCCCAGAGCGGTTATTCCTTGCTGCGCCAGCCAGCCACGCCGACGACGATCATCCGCAGCTGCTTGACCGCGATGCGCCGGATCTCCTCCTGCGCGGCGGCGTCCTGAGCGTCTTCGATGGCTTCGGCGATCACGATCATCGAGTTGACGAACAGGCTGGCGAGCACGTTCAGGTCCTCCGTGCTCCAGCCGTTCAGCCCGGGGAAGCGGGCGAGGTCGGTCGCGAGCTCCGAGGTGATCAACCGGATCTCGGTGCGGATCGCGTACCGCAGCACGGAGACACCGCTGGACCGCTCGCGGCCGATGAACCGCCAATGCTCACGCTGCGCCGCGACGCTGCCGACGACGATCTCGACCGAGGACTCGATTACCCGGTTCGGGTCGAGCTTGCCCGCGCGCGCGGACCGCAGCATGTCGCGCAGCACGCGGAACGACTCGTCGATGAGGACCAGGCCGAGCGCCTCCATCGACTCGAAGTGCCGGTAGAACGCAGCCGGAACGATGCCCGCCTCGCGAGTCACCTCCCGCAGGCTCAGCGCGCTGAAGCTGCGGTCGTCGAGAAGCTTGAGGGCAGCGGCGACGATCGCGCGCCGGGTGGCTTCCTTGCGTTCCTCACGGGAGACCTTGACGCGGGGGGCTGGCGAGGCCGATCGTCGAGATCGTGAGCTGGGCGTACGACTGTTCACCGATGTGAAGCGTACCACAACCTGGTGTTTTCCGTTGACCAAGCAGCACGGTGTGTCGCATGGTATACACATGTTCACTCAAACACTTACCAGGCGGGTACTGGGTTCGCCCCTCCTCGACCTGCTCACCGGACCACACGGCGTGGACCGCTACACCGAACTCGTGGAGCCGACGTGGTCGCTGGGCGATGCCCGGGCCAAGGTGGTGTCGGTCGAACGACGCACGCCGCGCAGCGTCACGCTGACGCTGGCCCCGAACAAGGCATTCCAAGGCTTCAGGGCCGGCCAGCACATCAACCTGACCGTCGAGATCGACGGCCGCCGCCGCACCAGGTGCTACTCGCCGGCGAGCGCCGAAGACGCGCCCGTCATCGAGCTGACGGTCGGATTGCACGACGGCGGCCTGGTGTCGACGTACTTGCATCGGCACGCCCGGCCCGGCATGGTCGTCGGGCTCGACAGCGTCGGGGGCGAGTTCGTGCTGCCCGAGCCGCGCCCGCGTCGCATCCTGTTCGTCTCCGGCGGCAGCGGCATCACGCCGGTGATGTCGATGCTGCGCACGCTGGTCGAGGAGAACTTCGACGGCGAGATCGCGTTCTTGCACTACGCGCGCTCCGCCGATGAGGCGTGCTATCGCGACGAGCTGGCCGTCATGCCGAACGTGCGCGTGCTGCACGGCTACACACGGGCCGACGACGGCGACCTGCACGGCCACTTCGATGCGAGCCATCTTGCCGCTGCGATGCCGACGCCCGACGCGGCGTACGTCTGCGGGCCGCCGTCGCTGGCCGACGCTGTGCGCGAACACTGCGACAACGTAAGCGCAGAGACGTTCGTGCCTCCGGTGTTCGAGATACCGGCAGAGGCGTCAGGTGGCCTAATCAGCTTCAGCGACAGCGGCATTGCGACCACCGACGACGGCCGTCCGTTGTTGGAACAGGCCGAGGCCGCCGGGCTCGCACCAGAAAGCGGATGCCGGATGGGCATCTGCCACAGCTGCACCCGCCGCAAGACCCGCGGCGCGGTCAAGAACCTGATCACCGGCGCGGTGTCGAGCGCCGAGGAGGAGGACATGCAGATCTGCGTGTCCGTCCCCGTCGGCGACGTCGAACTGGCTTTGTGACACAACGCGAAAGGAACCTCACCATGGCACAGCACAACCTCACCCCGAAACAGATCGAGGCATTCGGCGCCGAGCTCGACGCGCTGAAGGAGCGCGTCACCGCCGACCTCGGCGAGCGCGACGCGACCTACATCCGGCGCGTAATCAAAGCCCAGCGCGCACTGGAAATCGGCGGCCGCGGCCTGCTGATGGCAGGCATCCTGCCTCCGGCGTGGCTGGCCGGCACCGCCATGCTCGCGGTGTCAAAGATCTTGGACAACATGGAGATTGGCCACAACGTCATGCACGGCCAGTACGACTGGATGGGTGACCCGGCGATCAGCAGCCGGGCCTTCGAATGGGACACCGCGTGCCCCGGCGATCAGTGGCGGCACTCGCACAACTACATGCACCACACCTACACGAACATCGTCGGGATGGACCGCGACATCGGCTACGGCATCCTGCGAATGAGCCCGGCTCAACCCTGGCGGCCGTATTTCTTCGGCAACCCGGTCTACGCATTCCTGTTGATGGTGCTGTTTCAGTACGGAGTCGCGCTGCACGAGATGGAAACCGAGCGCATCAAGTCCGGCGAGATCAGCCTGGCCGACAAGCGCGAGGTTCTCGACGGCATCTGGCGAAAGACCCGCAGGCAGTCGTTGAAGGACTACGTGGCGTTCCCGCTGCTGGCCGGCCCGTTCGCGCCGTGGGTGGCTGCCGGGAACCTGACCGCCAACCTGGCCCGCAACATCTGGTCGTTCATGATCATCTTCTGCGGTCACTTCCCCGAGGACACCCAGGAGTTCTCGATCGAGGAGACAGCCAACGAGACCCGTGGCCAGTGGTATCTGCGCCAGATGCTCGGGTCAGCGAACCTCAAGGGCGGCAAGCTGTTTCACATCTTGAGCGGCAGCCTGTCGTTCCAGATCGAGCACCACCTGTTCCCCGACATCCCGGCCCATCGGCACGCGGAGATCTCGCGGGAGGTGCAGGAGATCTGCAAGCGTTACGGGGTGCAATACAACACGGGACCGCTGCACCGGCAGTTCGGCACGGTCGTCCGCAAGATCGTCAAGCTGGCGCTGCCACCCAAGCTGACACGGCAGGCGCAGCAGCCGACGGCGCTGGCGGCATAACCCGCGAAATTGCGTCCAGGGTCGTTGCGCGGCCCTGGAGCACAACCCTCACTGCAATCTCGGCGAAACAGCGCACGGCGTAGCATCGCTTGCCATGAGCCGAATCGGAAACTTCGCCGACGACGACCTGATCGGTTGGTTCGCCGCAGCACCCGAATTGGGCAGTGCGATCGGGAACTTCAGTGACGCCGTCTACCACCGCAGTCGCCTGCCGTTGCGAATGCGCGAGATCGCCCGGATGGCGATCGCACTCGACAACGAGTGCGCGGTCTGCGAGAACACCCGCTTCGAAGGCGGCCCGGCCGAGGGCGTCGACGAGGAGTTCTACGCACACGTGCCGCAGTGGCGGACATGGCCCGGCTACAGCGAGGAGGAGCGGATCGCCGCCGAGTTCGGCGAGCGGTTCGCGTCCGACCACACCGGCTTGCGCGACGACGAGGACTTCTGGGCCCGCTGCAAAGCACACCTGTCCGATGAGATCCTGGCCGATTTGGCGCTGTCGTGCGCGCTGTGGATCGGGATGGGGCGGGTGCTGCGGACGCTCGACATCGGGCAGGCGTGCAAGATCACGGTGTGAGCGTGACCTCGACGGTGACCCGGCCGTTGGCGTCGCGGCGCGCGACCGCGTGACCGGTCCGGTCGCGGCCGTCGAGCGTGATCGTCAACGGAGCGCCGTCACCCAGGAAGTTGCGCCACCACGTCTTCGCTTCAGGCATCACGACATTGATCACGATGTCATCGCCATGCCGGCGGTAGCCCACGGGCAAGCTGATGGTCTTCCCGGACTTGCGGCCCGTATAGCTGACCATGGCGAACGTGCCGCCCACCAGCCGGCCCAGCCGTGGTGATCGGGTCATCGCCGCTACCGGAACGTTGAGGAGCGGGGCAGCACGGAACAGCAGTCGGGTCAATCGCATACCACCATCTTCCAGGAGCAGTCGTGAGCTACCAAACCATCCTGTACACCACTGACGGTCCGATCGCGACGATCACGCTGAACCGTCCCGACGAGCTGAACACGATCGTCGCTCCGATGCCCGACGAGGTCGAACACGCGGTGAACACCGCGGTGCGCGACGACGCGGTCAAGGTGATCGTTCTGCGCGGCGCGGGCCGGGCGTTCTGCGCCGGATACAACTTCGGCGGCGGATTCGCCTACGGCACAGAGCTTCTCAGTACCGACGGCCGCTGGGATCCGGGCAAGGACATGATGCACACCACTGCGGCGGCCACGTCGCCGCACCAGAAGTTCATGAGCATCTGGCGCTCGCCGAAACCGGTCATCGCCCAGGTGCACGGCTGGTGTGTCGGCGGCGGCAGCGACTACGCGCTGTGCGCGGATCTGGTGATCGCCAGCGAAGATGCGCAGATCGGCACACCGTATTCGCGGGTGTGGGGTGCGTACCTGTCGGGCATGTGGATCTACCGGCTCGGGCTGACCCGCGCGAAGTATCACGCGCTCACCGGCAAGCCGCTGTCCGGGCGCGAGGCCGCGGACGTCGGTTTGATCAACATCGCCGTCCCGTTCGCGGACTTGGAGGCGACCGTGCACAGGCAGGCCGAGGAGCTGGCGTCGCTGCCGATGGGGCAACTCGCCGCGCAGAAGCTGATGGTCAACCAGGTCTACGACAACATGGGGCTGGCGTCGACGCAGACGATCGGCGCCGTCCTCGACGGAATCATGCGCAACATTCCCGAGGCGCATGCGTTCATCGAACAGGCTGCGTCCCAAGGTGTTTCGTCCGCAGTGACCGAACGCGACGGCCGCTTCGGTGACTACAGCCAGGCACCCGCCGAGCGCAAGCCCGACCCGAACAACGTCATCACCCCGTAGCCCCCGCCCACGCCTCAGGCCTTGTGGCCGGGGTCGAGGTCGCGGACGTCGGCGAACGTCACCAGCGGGCCGAACTCCTCCGGCGCATCGCCGCCTTCCGGTTCCAGCAGATGACCGACGTGATCGCCCATGTCGAACCGCTCGAGCACGCGGCCGGCGAACCAGCCCACCGCGTCGTCGAGAATCGGAAGCCCGGCCGGCCCGTCGTGCCAGGCGCAGCGGTCGAACTTGTCCACCTCGTCGCCGGTCTCGCCGCCGAACAACCGCGCAAGGTCACGCCGATCGCGCGGCAGCAGATGAACCGCCAAGTGGGTCGCCTGCTGCGCGGTCCGGTAGGTGCGGTTGTTCTTCGACAGTCCCACAAGGAATCTCGACGGACTGATGCTGACTTGACTGGCAAACCCCACCAGGCAGCCGGCCAGATCGCCGCCCGCGCGGGTGGTGACGACGAACATCGGGTAGTTCAGCAGTCCGACGAGATCGTCGAACGCGGAGGTGTCGGAGGCCATCTTGCAGAATGGTAGAGGTGACTGCCGAAACTCCCGCCGCCCCGTCGATCGCCAGCCTCGAGGCGAGCGGAATCCAGACCGTCATAGGAACCGTCGTGAATCCGGCCGGCCTGACTCACGCGAAGGCCGTGTCGCTGCGCCGGGTAACCGCCTTCGCCGACCCAGGGCTCGGCGCCAGCCCGGTCTGGCACGTCTTTGCGATCGACCAGACCGGCATCGCATTCACCGATCGCTTCGGCGTCGTCGGCGACGAACGGATCCGCATCGACCTGACCGCGCTCAGGACGCTCGGCGACGGACTGGCCTGGGCGCCCGGCTCGTTCTTCGACCAGCAGGGTGCCCCGGTGCCGACATGCAGCCGCGGCACCCTGCGCCGCGTCGAAGAGCGGCTGCGCGCCGTCGGCCTGGAGGCTCTGGTCGGCCACGAAATCGAGTTCCTGCTGGTCGGACCCGAGGGCGAACCGCTGCAGTCGGCGCTTTGGGCGCAATACGGGCTGGCGGGCGTGCTGGAGCACGAGGGGTTCGTCCGCGACGTCACGACCGCAGCAGCCGCAGCCGGAATCGGGATCGAGCAGTTCCATCCCGAATACGGGCGCAACCAGTTCGAGGTTTCGCTGTCCCCACTGTCGCCTGTTGCCGCCGCCGACCAGCTGGTGGTGATGCGTCTCGTCATCGGACGGGTCGCCCGCCGCTACGGGGTGCGGGTCAGCTTCTCTCCGGTGCCGTTCGCCGGTGGCGTGGGTTCCGGTGCGCACCAACATTTTTCATTGTCGAAAGCCGGGTCCCCGGTATTCTCCGGCGGCTCGGGCATTCGCGGCATGACCGAGGAGGGTGAACATGCGATCGCCGGGATTCTCGCGGGATTGCCCGACGCGCAGGGCATCCTGAGCGGCTCGATCGTGTCCGGGCTGCGGATGCAGCCGGGCCTGTGGGCGGGGGCGACGGTGTGCTGGGGCACCGAGAACCGGGAAGCCGCGGTCCGGTTTCTTCTCGACGGCCCCGGTAATCCGCACGGCGCCAACGTCGAGGTCAAAGCCATTGACCCGTCGGCGAATCCGTACTTCGCCTCCGCGGCGATCCTCGGCCTCGCACTCGACGGGATCCAGCAAGACGTCCCACTACCGCCGGAAGTGGCCGTCGACCCGGCCGGCTTGTCCGGCGACGACCGCGAACGCTCAGGCGCGACGGTGTTGCCCACCGACCACTCTGCGGTGATCGCTGCGCTCGACGGGTCGAGCCGGATGCGAAACATCCTCGGCGACGCCGCTGTGGACGCGACCGTTGCGGTGCGCCGCTACGAGCACGACACCTATGCGGACCTCGAACCTGACGAATTGACCGAGAAATTCCGCATGGCGTGGAGTGTGTGAGCGTGCCGGCCGGCTCGGCACTCGCGCAGCACATCGCCGCCGTGCCGCTGGTCGACCATCACGTCCACGGCTGCTGGACCGTCGAGCCGGACCGGCGCCGATTTGAGAACGCCCTCAACGAGGCGAACGTCGACCCGATAGCCGACTTCGACTCGGGGTTCGACACCCAACTCGGCTTCGCGGTGCGCGCGCACTGTGCGCCGCCGCTCGGCCTGCCACCGCATGCAAACGCCGACGAGTATTGGCAGAGGCGCGCAACGTTCACCGAAACCGAACTGGCGCAACTCTTTCTGCGTGCCGCGGGTGTGACGGACTGGCTCGTCGACACCGGGTTGTCGGACGGTGTCGCCGACGTCGAAACAATGGCCATCCTGTCCGGCGCCCGAGCCCGCGAGGTGATCCGCTTGGAACAGATCGCCGAGCAGGCGATCCACGATTCCGCGGACTACGCCGACGCTTTCGACGCCCGGCTGACACAACGGGCGGCCGGTGCGGTGGCGACGAAATCGATACTGGCGTACCGCGGCGGCTTCGAGGGCGACCTCTCGGAGCCGACGGACGACGAAGTCGCCGACGCTGCCGCACGATGGCGCGACCGGGGCGGACGACTGACCGACCGGGTGCTGTTGCGGTTCGGCCTGCACCGCGGCCGCGCGCTCGGCATTCCACTGCAGCTGCACGTCGGGCTCGGTGATCGCGAGTGCGACCTGCACAAGACCAACCCGTTGCTGCTGCTCGATTTCCTGCGCACGACCGGCGATACGCCAATCATGCTGCTGCACAACTATCCGTACGCGCGGGAGGCTGGCTACTTAGCGCAGGCGTTCAACAACGTCTACGTCGACGCCGGGTTGTCGATCAACCACCTTGGGGCTCGGGCGAAGAGCGTCATCGCGCACCTGCTCGAGCTGGCACCGTTCCGCAAGATCGTGTACTCGTCGGACGGCTACGGGCCCGCGGAATTGCATCACCTCGGAGCTGCCCTGTGGCGCAACGGGCTTCGTGAACTACTGCAAGCATTCGTCGATGCGGGGGAGTGGAGCGAGCGGGACGCGATGCGGGTCGCCGACTTGATCGGACACGGCAACGCCGCCCGCGTCTACCACCTCGAGGACCGCTGATCGATGGCCGTCAAGACCTCCACCACATTGCGATTCGCGGTGCTGTTGACGCTGACCAACGGCTTCATGGACGCCTACACCTACCTCATCCGCGGCGGAGTGTTCGCCAACGTGCAGACCGGCAACGTGATCTTTTTCGCGATCGACATGCGGCACCGGCACTTCGGCAGCTCACTGGCCCACCTCTGGCCCATCCTGGCTTTCCTTGCGGGTGTGCTGCTTTCGTCACACATCAAGTCAGGGCGGGCCGAGAAGGTGTTGTCGCATCCGCTGCGGTGGACCATGGGAACGCAGGCTGCTGCGCTCGCCGTGATCGGCTTCGTCCCGCACACCGTGCCCAACAGCTTTGTCACAATTCCCATTTCGTTTCTGGCCGCGATGCAGTTCACCCTGTTTCGCAGCATTGGCGACCTCACCTACGTCGCGGTGGCCACCACCGGAAACCTGATGCGGTTCGTCGAATCGGGATATTCGTTGTTCGCTGACAAGGACAGCAGCGCGCGGCCCGGCTTTCGGGTGTACGGCACGCTCATTTGCACCTTCGCCAGCGGAGCGGTGATCGGAGCGTTCGCCAGCGAGGCGTGGCGAGTGCGCGCGATCTGGGCGCCCGCGGTGTTCCTCGCGATAACGCTCGTGTTGTTTATCATCGACGAGCGCGAGGGTAAGGAGCCGTAGCGCTGGGTAAGCAGAGCGGATGAGCGCTCGCCACCCCGCCGTCCTGTTCGATGTCGACGGCACCCTCGTCGACTCCAATTATCTGCACGTGCACGCGTGGACCCGCGCGTTCCACGACGCCGGTCACCCCGTCGATGCCTGGCGAATCCACCGCTCGATCGGCATGGACGGCTCACGTCTGCTGGACAATTTGGCCGGCGACGCCGACGACGACACGAAAGAGCGGCTGTCGGAGATGCATTCGCGCTACTACAAAGAGCTGTGCCCGATGTTGCGGGTGCTGCCCGGCGCCCGCGATCTTTTGGACCGAGTCGCGTCGATGGGGCTGCAGGTGGTGCTCGCGACGTCCGCGCCTGACGACGAATTGTCCATCCTGCGAGACGTTCTCGACCGCGACAACGTCGTCTCAGAAGTCACGTCGGCCGCTGACGTTGACACTGCGAAGCCGAAGCCCGACATCATCGAGGTCGCACTCGACCGGGCCGGGGTGACCGCCGAGCAGGCGGTGTTCGTGGGCGACGCGGTGTGGGACGCGAAAGCCTGCGGGCGCGCCGGCGTGCCCTGCATCGGTGTGCTCAGCGGGGGAGTGTCGCGCGAAGAGCTGACCGACGGCGGTGCCTGCCTGGTGTTCACCGACGCCGCAGAGCTGGCCGACCACCTCGACGAGACGCCGATCGCGACCCTGGCCCAGATGTGAGCTGACCGCTACTGCACGGTGAGCATGCCGTGCATGCTCGCGTGATACGTGCAGTGGAACGGGTACTGCCCGGGTTTCGCTGGCGCGGTGAAAACCACCTTGGACTGACCCGACACCGTGACGTCGAACGCTCCCGCGGTGTTCGACGTGACGGTGTGCGCGTCGCGATCCAGATTCTCGACGGTGACCTGCCCGCCCGGCGCCACCGTCGCGTCGGAGAACTGGTAGTTCTCGATCGTGATCGTCGCCGCAGCTGGCGCGGGCGGCGCCGGCGGCCCGCTCGATGATGCCGGTGCCGCCGACGTCGTGGTGACCGGCTCATTGCTGACGGAAGACTGCCCGCATCCGGTCGCGAGCATGAGGACTGAACAGGCTACGAACGCTGCCAGCTTCGGGGTTCGAGTGTTCATCGCACGCTCCTGACGTCGAACCTGCCTATATCAGACACGAAACGACCGGCGAATGGTTCACATTCGACAGCAAGATGCGCCACTCGCTACGTCAAATTCCAATTCATGTTCTTGGCGAACGTCAACGCGTCGTCGGAGGCCGTCCCGAGGCTCGCGCAGCGGGTGATGTAGCCCTGCAGCATCACCATGAAGTTCATCGGGTTGTACGCGTCCTCCTCGTAACTCCACAACCCGTCGCCCGCGTACTTCAGCACCGTGATGTTGGCCTGCTCGTGGATACTGCCGTCGCCGGGGTCCTTCATCCGGTTCAGCACCTCGCAGAACACCCAGCCCTTCTCGTCGTCGATCGCATGCCACGACGTCGGGAACCACGGCATCTCGTTGCCGGGGAACGTGTTCATGGTCGTCGTGATCCATTCGCGGATCTGCTCACGGCCGCGAAACGTCCCCAACGCGTGCTCGACGTAGAGGGCATCTTCGGTGAATTCGTCGGCGAATCTGGACCAGTCCCAGCTCGTGCCGATCTCGACGACAACTTGTTCGTGTGCAAGAAACGCGGACTCAATCTCGTCACGTGACCATCGACCCATCTCGCTGTCGTATCACAGGAACCGGACTACGACGCGGCATCCGCGGGAATACGTGGGGATACCGAACGAACCCCGAAGCCGGAAGAGGTGGTCCGACGTGGCGATGCCGCTTCGCCAGTCCGTGCGCCTGGGCACGCACCTTCTCAAGCAGAAACTGTTGAGGCGCGAGAAGTTTCCGATCCTGGTCGAGCTCGAGCCGCTGTTCGCCTGCAACCTCAAGTGCGCGGGGTGCGGCAAGATCGCGCACCCGGCGTCGTTGCTCAAGCAGCGCATGCCCGTCGAGCAGGCTGTCGCCGCCGTGGTGGAATCGGGTGCTCCGATGGTGTCGATCGCCGGTGGAGAACCGTTGATGCACAAGGAAATCGACGAGATCGTGCGGCGCCTGCTGGATCGGCGCAAGATCGTGTTCCTGTGCACCAACGCGGTGTTGCTGCCCAAGCACCTGCACCGGTTCACGCCGCACCGCAACTTCGCGTGGATCGTGCATATCGACGGGCTGCGCGAACGCCATGACGCCTCGGTGTGCAAGGCGGGAGTGTTCGACCAGGCGGTGGCCGCGATCAAGCAAGCCCAAGCCGCCGGCTTCCGTGTGCTGACCAACACCACGTTCTTCGACACCGACACACCGCAAGACGTCATCGAGGTGCTCGACTACCTCAACGACGACCTCGGCGTGGACAACATGCAGATCTCGCCGGGCTACGCCTACGAGCGCGCCCCCGATCAGCACCACTGGCTGGGCGTCCAGCAGACCCGCGAGTTGTTCTCCAAGGCGTTCGCCGACGGGCGGCGCAAAAAGTGGCGGCTGAATCATTCGCCGCTGTTCCTCGACTTCTTGGAGGGCAAGGTCGACTTCGCCTGCACCGCGTGGGCGATCCCGTCGTATTCGCTCAAGGGTTGGCAGCGACCGTGCTACCTGCTCGACGACGGGTACGTCGACACCTACCAGCACCTGGTCGACGAGACCGACTGGAACGCGTTCGGCCGCGGCAAGGATCCGCGCTGCGCGAACTGCATGGCCCACTGCGGCTACGAGCCCACGGCCGTGCTGGCCACTCTCGGATCACTGCGCGAGACAATCCGCGCCGCCGTCGGCAGCTGACCAACCAGGCGTTGAAGAACGCGCCGCAGCGGGTACGCGGTCGAGATGACCACAATCGACCACAGACCACCCGACCTCAAACAGCAGGCCCAGCAGCACGCCGAGCAGGCCCGCGAGCAGATGGACGAGCGCCGCGCCAAGCAAGAAGGCGGGATCAGCGGCTGGTTTGCCAAGCGGGCCGGCGAGTGGGACCTTGCGGGACCCGACGAGCAGACGATGCAGCGGCAGAAGTTCTTCTGGAACACGCTGGTCGACTACTGGTTCCGGATGGAGATGGACGGCTGGGAAAACCTGCCAGACCCGCCGGCGCTGCTGATCGGGATCCACTCCGGCGCGCCGTTCGTGTGGGATGCCTGGACCGTCGGCGTCCAATGGTGGCGCCGCTTCGGCCAGGAGCGCCAACTGCACGGCACCGCGCACGACGCGCTGATGGCGATCCCGGTCATCGGCCGGTATTTCCGCGCGATGGGCGTGGTACCCGCCGCGCCGGACTCGATCGCCGCCGCCCTGGCCGAAGGGCGCGACGTCGCGCTGTGGCCGGGCGGAGAGGTCGACTCGCTGCGGCCGTGGAGCGAACGCGACCGGGCGAACCTGGCCGGGCGTACCGGTTTCGTCAAGATGGCGATCCGCGCCGGAGTGCCGATAGTCCCGATCGCGACCGTCGGCGGCGCGGACGCGATGCCGGTGCTGATCCGCGGCGACCAGCTGTCCAAAACCCTGCGCCTCGATAAAGTGTTGCGGCTCAAGGTGTTTCCGATCGCGCTGTCACTGCCGTGGGGGATCGCGCCGGCCGCGCTGCCGCAGTTTCCGCTTCCGGCAAAGATCCGCACGCGGCTGATGCCGGCCGTCGAGCTCGACCACGATCCCGACCGCGCCGCCGACGACGAGTACGTCGAGCGCAAGTACCATGAGGTGCAGGACAGCATTCAGGCCGGCATGGACGCGCTGGCCCGCAAGCGCGCACTCCCGCTATTCGGCTAGC